>JAGQLW010000020.1 GCA_020428995.1 Candidatus Moraniibacteriota bacterium
GGATTGCATCGGTGAATGGTACTTCGATTGCGTCGTAGTTATCATATTTTTGATAACTATTCTCGTTTTTTTGAACTTTCTTGTTGAATTTTTTGTTGTCTGCCATTGTCATGAGTGGAATTGGCTGGTGACGTCGTCCATGATCGAGATTGGTGAACCACACAGACGGTGATCGTAAATATGTAACACCATTCACAACTCGAACAGCTGTCTTTGGCTTACTGCCAAGGTCTTGGTTTGCCGGCGCTATGAACAGCATGTCTTTGTTGAAGCTAGTCGTGCCAACCCACATCTTATTCTCTTTGATAAGTGGAAAAATTTCTTTGTATGTGATTGTATTTTTACTTCCAATGATTACAAATTTTTTATCATACTTAACCAGCTGTTCTACATATTTTCGATAGAGGCTAAATGGTGGATTTGTGACAACAATGTCGGATTGTTTCAAAAGTTCCACACATTCATCACTTCTGAAGTCACCATTTTCTTTGAGTGGGATCCATTCATTGTGTTTGTTTTCTTTCAGTTGTTGCGCAATGTCTTTGAGATCAAATTGACCGTCGTTGTTAATGTCACCAACATCACTGATCAGAAATTTGTTGGCAGTCACTTTTGGACGACCTTTTTTTTGTGGGAGTGTTTTGTCGTCACCAAAAAGTTCTAGTTGCGTGTTTGCAACGGGTGATGGTTTGTAACTCGTTGTGATGAGTTTTTTGAGTCCGAGTTTGTTGAAATTGAGAACAAAATATCGAAAGAAATTGCTTTCAAATGGATCGTCACAGTTGCAATAGACAACTTTTTGACGAAACACATCCCTGTCGAAGTCCAAATACGCTTGAATTTCTTTTTCAATGTCGTGATATTGCGTGTAGAACTCATCGTTCTTTGCTCGTTTTGCTTGTGTGAGATTGCTGTTTGCCATGATTATGTTCTCAAGTAATTGTAAGCCCCTCTGTTTTTATGCAGTTTTTATTTTTTTGTCTCTGCTACTGTTCATTCCTACTCCTCTCAATCCTCAATAAATAGTGTTCTTATCCTACCCTTTTGTGGTGGGTAAATCAAATCAAAAAGCCTTTTCCTTTGGGAAAAAATTCTGTTTATTTCTTCTTTTTCTCTTTCTTGCTTTTTCCATCGACCTCATTCTTCAGCTGAGCAAACCTGTCAAAATCACTTTCAAACAACCTGTCTTGAGTGATACGATATTTTTCGAACTCTGTTTCAGCGTGTTCTTGGGCTAATTTCTGAGAAATCTTTCCTGTATCTTTCAATACTTTTCGATCGGTCATTTTGATGAATTAAGTTTTTCCACAGTCTTGTTCTCAAGTAAAGATTTCATTTGAGCAATTGCGACCTTATTCAATTGTTTTAGCCGTTCGGATTGTGATAATTTTTGTCTGATGAGTTCGGCATTCATACTTTCCAAATTCGCCAAACAAACAAGCTGACGAACATCTGCCTCGTCTCTAATATTTCCTTTTTTGCTTTTATTTTCTTCTCGCCACTGTTTTGCTGTCATTCCAAAAAGAGCCATATTCAAAACATCAGCTTCATTTGCGTATACAAATGTCAACTCTTTTGGTGTAACTAAATGCGGAACAATATGCTCTTTGATTGCATCTGTATGAATTTTGTAATTTACCTTTGCAAGCGTTCGTTTTGCATCCCAACCAAGCAATAATCGCTCGTTTTCTTCTTCCTTGAGTCTTTGAAATTCTTTGATGATGTACAGCTTGAATTCGGCTGAAATCCATGATGCAAACTCAAAAGCGATATCTTTGTGGGCAAAAGTTCCTCCATTTTTCCCCGATTTTGAAATAAGCCCAATAGCGTTTGTGCTGTTTATCCATTTATTTGGGGAAAGAACAAATGTATTCGCCCCGGCATTCTTCCAAAATTGGTCGAATTCGACCAGTTTAAAATTAGGGTTATTGATTTTCTCCCAAAAGCCAAGAAATTCAATAGTGTTTTTTGTCCTCATCCAATTTTTAACCACATCCGCAGGAGCTTCCACATTTTTATATTTCGCAATGTCGGTAAGTGAAATAAAATCCTCCTCTTTTTGAGAGAAAAAGTTAATATTTACATCTTTTACAATCAGTTCTTTTTTCATATTTTTTTTTGGTTACCCCATAAACTGATTAACGGAAACATAATCTTTCACATATTCAGGAACAATTTCCCGCCAGCCGTTTAATTCCTTAAATTCTGACAATAATTCTTCGAAAAACTGCTTTGTGAGAATAGTGTTACCATTTTTTAATCGCTCATCATCCATGACAAAACCTTTGATTGTGAACTCTTTGACAACCTGTCGCGCCCATTGGCGAAATCGCGTGGCCACCTTAGAATTCACACGATAACCAACGGAGATTGCCGTGTCTAAGTTGTAATGTATGACATCACGCTCCACCTTACGCTTGCCTTCGGTTTGAACTATCCGGAATTTCCGGATAGTTGGAGATTTGGTTAGTTCTTTGGTCTTGTAAATGTTGTTTACATGCATAGAGACTTGTTGATAAATAATTAATCACGTTCATTTTATCTCAGGTCTCTTTTTTTATGACAATGAGTGGCTAAGTGGTGATAACGCGATTGTATATTACAATTATATGTTCGTTGATCGTTCGTGTATCTACATCAAAGACTTCTGCCATCTGCTTTTGACTCGCCCAAACAGTTTGCGTATCCAGATCTCCGTGTAATTCCAATGCGCCATTTTTTGCTTGATACATGATTGTTTTTCTTGATTTCATAGTTTTTGTTCATGTTTCACTGCAATCTCTTCTCTTTTTTTGGTACTTGTTAGTACTAGTATATCACTATTTTTGTTGTTGTCTACGTTATTGTGTAAAAAAAATCTGGGTGTTTTTGTGACTAAGTTTTTTTGTCATATTGCTTGAAAACATGAAAAATTGTAGGATTGAAGTAGAACTTCTAACTCTCATTATTACTATGTCAGAATCATTGCAAAAGACTGTGTGCGTTGTTGGATTAGGTTATGTTGGTTTGCCTCTTGCTGTTCGTGCCAAGGAGAAGGGTTACGATGTGATTGGACTGGATACGAACGAACACTCTGTCGCGACAATCAACAAAAAAGAAAGCCCTATTGAGGAAAAATATCTTGAGGATCGCATGGCGGACTTTGCGCCAGAAGCAACAACTGATCCATCTGTTATTTCTCGCGCTGACATTGTTCTTGTGTGTGTTCCCACGCCGGTGGACAAAAATTATTATCCAGACCTCTCTCCTGTTGTTGGCGCATGCACCAGCGTTGCCAAATACGCCAAGAAAGGTGTCCTTGTTGTTTTGGAATCAACCGTGAACCCTGGTGTGTCGGAAGAAATTGTGCGTCCGATTTTTGAGAAAGCTGGACACACTGTGGGTGAAGATGTTTTTCTTGCACATTGTCCGGAGCGCATCAATCCCGGAGACGAAAAATGGAACGTGACAAACATCCCCCGTGTTGTTGGCTCGTTTGACAAGAAAGGTCTGGATACGGCTGTTTTGTTTTATCGTTCCATCATTGATGCTGAAATCCGTCCCATGAAATCCATTCGTGAAGCGGAAGCTGTGAAAATCATGGAGAACTCTTTTCGTGATGTGAACTTGGCGTTTGTTAATGAGTTGGCGCAGTCGTTTGATCGGTTGGACATTGATATTGTTGATGTGATTGCTGGAGCTTCCACTAAACCGTTTGCGTTTATGCCTCACTATCCTTCTCGTGGTGTTGGTGGACATTGCATTCCTGTTGATCCGTATTATTTGATTGAGCATGCCAAGAAAACCGGTTTTGACCATCGACTATTGCGCACGTCGCGCGCAATCAATAACTCCATGCCGGAATATACTGTTGAGCGCTTGCAAGACGCACTCAATGATGTGAAGTTGCCACTCAACGGGACTGCTGTTGGCGTGTTGGGCATTGCGTATAAAGAGAATGTTGATGATATGCGTGAGACACCGACAAAGAAAATTGTTGAGCATCTGCACAAACACAAGGCCGTTGTTTTGACACATGACCCTCATGTTCTTTCCGAGTCTTCGGAAAAAGATTTGGATTCACTTTTGGAAAAAAGCACGGCGCTCATTTTGGCAACAGGCCACAAAGAATTTCTTTCGATTTCCATTGATGACCTTAAGAAACACGATATTAAAGTTGTGGTTGATGGCGTGAACAAGTGGGACAAGAATGCTTTTGTTGGTTCGGGTATTGTTTATCGCGGTATTGGCCATTAAAGAGAAATGATTCATTTCTTGATTTGATAAATGTGATTTTGTCCTCCCATCTCTGCTCGTCATGGCGAGCGGATCGCGTCGAAGCAGATTGGATTTCACTCAAAAGGCGTAAGCCCTATGTTAAAAAGCTATTTGTTTAACATCCGCCAAAACGTCTTCCACTGCACTCAAATTCGTTACTCCTGAACCGAGTCAACTTTGATAGAATATAGACAAGAAAGAGTCGTGGTTTGTATTTTAGGTTCTATGGTTTGTGTGTACGATTTAACCTTATGTTTCTCATTGTTAATTATTATCTTGTTTTATGATTAAGCTTTTGAAGTTCATTATCTTTCTTGTTGGACTTGGTGTGATTTCATTGTTTATTCTTAATTGGATGGGATATGCGGTAAACTATGACTATCTCACCACAAGCAAAGATCAATGCAAGGAACGACTTGATGAATGTCGTCAGGCAATTGGAGAGATGCGCAAAGAAGATGGAAAAAATTGTGCCTTGGACTGCATTACTCCTAGCCTGTTGATTAAAAAACAATCTGCTTCGGACATGACAGATTCGGATCCGGAAAAAGAAGCTGTGCAAACGGTTCAGGACGAACAATAATTTTTTAGCTATACGGATAAACTCCGCAAAACATCATGCGTCTTATTATCAACATTCCCGCATATAACGAAGCTGAGAACATTGCCAAGACAATTGCTTCCATTCCCCGTTCTTATACTGGTATCACCGATGTGAAGATTCAAGTTATTGATGACGGCTCATCGGACGACACATCAACTGTTGCAAAAAATGCTGGTGCAGATTATGTCGTGCGTCACGATGTCAATCGACGTCTTGGAGCTTCTTTTCACACCGCACGCATCAATGCACTTTCTGTTGGCGCTGATATCATGGTGAATATTGATGCTGATGGTCAGTTTGATCCTGGACAAATTCAGTCAATGATTGATCCGGTTTTGTCTGGCAAGGCTGACATGGTTGTTGGCGATCGCTTTGGAGACCATGAAGCGCAGAACATGCCGTGGACGAAGAAATTTCTGAACAAGTTTGCCGCGCGTCTTGTTGGCGCTTTTCTTGGTGTCAAAACCAACGATTTGACCTGTGGTTTTCGCGCACACAATCGTGAGACTTTGTTGCGACTTAACACGCCAACAGGTTTTACGTATACACAAGAAACAATCATCGATGCCATTGGGAAAAACCTTTCTGTTGTCTGGCATCCTGTGAACGTCCAATATTTTGACAATCGCACTTCACGTGTTGTGAAAAGCATTTTTTCTTTTGTAAATAATAGTATTCGCATCATCATTCGTGCTGTTCGGGATGTCCGCCCCATGCGTTTTTTTGGTGTTCCTGGTTTTTTTCTTATCGCTCTTTCACTTGTGAGTTTTGTTGTGTTTTTGTCGCTTTATTTTCAAGAATTTCAAATTACCCCCTATCGCAACCACCTTCTCGTTTCCATCGCGCTTTTCCTTGTTGGTTTGCAAATGGTTGTCTTGGCGTTTATTGCTGACATGATTCGCACGAACCGAAAATTAACAGAAGAGGTTCAATATGAACTTCGAAAAAAGAATTACACGAAGATTTGATATATACACATGATGAAGATCTTATTTATTTCTCGTGCATATCCACCCATTGTTGGTGGTATTGAAAATCAAAATTATGAACTGTCTGTGTGGCTGGGTAAAGATCACGAGCTTGTCTTGATTAAAAATCCCTATGGAAAAGTTTTTCTTCCTTTCTTCTTTCCTTGGGCGGTTTTACGCTCTGTTTTTTTAGCACGCTCTGTTGACTGTGTTTTGCTTGGTGATGGTGTTTTGTCATTTGTTGGATGGTTTGTTAAGGTCTTTTCGCACACACCTGTTGCGTGCATTGTTCACGGCCTGGACATTACATATCCCAGTCGCTTATACCAAAATTTGTGGGTGAAATATTTTTTAAAAAAAATGGATCTTTTGATTGCTGTTGGCACACACACTATTACTGAGGCTGTTTCACGCGGTATTCCCAAAGATTTGTGTGTCTTTGTTCCAAACGGTATTGATCCGGAAAAATATCAACACACGCAATCGGACAGACAAAAAATTGAAGAACTTCTTTGCACAGACATTGAGGGGAAGAAAATTCTGCTGACCACTGGAAGATTGGCGCGTCGCAAGGGGGTGGCGTGGTTTATTCGTAATGTTTTGTCAGAACTTGAAGATGATGTTTTGTATGTTGTTGCAGGCACTGGTCCTGATGAAAAATATATTCGTCGTGCCATTTCCGCAACAGGACTTTCGGGACGTGTTTTTTTACTTGGTTTTGTTTCTGATCAGGTGCGTAATGATTTGATGGCAAGCTGTGACTTGTTCATTCAACCCAATGTTCCTGTGCCTGGTGACATGGAAGGATTTGGCATTTCTGTGATTGAGGCTAGTGCTTCTGGCGCCCTTGTTGTTGCATCACGACTTGAAGGGCTTGTTGACGCGATTAAAGATGGTTGCAACGGAGTTTTGGTTGAATCGAAAGATGCTTCTGGATGGATGCGCACAATTGAGACTCTCTTGGCAAATATTGATGATCGTCTTGAGAGAAAGGCTCGCGGAAAAATCTTCACTCTCTCCAATTATTCTTGGGGGTCAATTGCACAGATTTATGTTTCGTTTTTGCAAAAGCTTGTTAATCGTCAAAAATAATCCATGAGCACATTTTTTGATACAATCTTTTTTCTTTTGAGTGTCACTGTGACTACGTGGGTTGTTGGATATTCTGTCTTGCTTGGTTTTTGTGGTAGCATCTCTTATTCTAACTCTTTTCGTTTTCGTTTTTCTTTGAATTCTTTCTCTTCCTTGGAGTCTTTTTTTCTTGCTTTTCCCGTTGGTTTCGTTGCAACAACTGCCATTGTTATTCTTGTTGGAAACTTTGGTGTTCCTCTCTCATGGCTTACTATCGCTCTTTCCATCTTTCTCACAATCGTTGCTTTTCTTCTTTTGGCACTGCGACGAGCGACGATTTCTCATACTGAAAATCTCACACATTCTTTTGAGTTTACCAAGAAAGAAGTCTTTTTGTTCATTGGTCTTCTTTTGCTTACCGTTGTGATTAAGACCACATACCTTTCTGCAACAATCTTCCCTACTTCTACTGACCTTGGACATCATATGTATTGGTCTCAGGAGATTGTCACCACATCACATTTGCCAGTTTACCAGGAACAAGATGTTGTCACTGACCAAGATGGCACGCACCGCCTCAGTCAACCAGAACCAATTGCCGACTTTATTATTGGTGAGCATATTATTTTTGCTGTTATTTCATTTTTGTCTGGCACAAAAATTATTTCAGCATTTCCATCCTTGTTTTTGATGATTGTGAATTTGATGAGCATTCTTGTTGTTGTTGTTTTGGCACTGCGTCTTTTTTTGCCCTCTTTTGTTGAAAGTGTTGGCCTGCGATCAGAAAAAATTGCGCTTGCCGTGTTGTTTTTGCTTGGACCTGTCTATGCCATTTCTGGCGCTCAGGAAAAATTTGTCTCTGGTGGTGTGATTGGCAACCTCTTGGGAAATCTTTTGATTCCAACAATTCTCTATTTCTTCTTGCGTGCACTGCGTGAACGACGAAGTGATTTTTTGTCGCTTGGTGTTTTTGTCGCTTGGGGACTTTTTTATACACATCACTTAAGCGGTTTTGTCTTTCTGTATGTTTCTTTGTTTGTTATTGTCATTTTTTGGATTCTTTCCTTTTCTGATTTCAAGAGCATGTTTCTTTCGTGGATTAAAACTATTTTTTCTGCTCCTGTTATGCTTGTTACGGCAGGACTTGTTTCCATCACACTCTTTGTCTATGCCCCTAGCTACATCACTACTAACGCTGTTGAAACAGCTGTTGGTGGTCCATCAAAAGCAACACGGGCAGGTCTTTCTGTTGTTCAGTTTATTCACGATGTTGGTGAGCCACGCATGGTTTTGGCTGTTGTTGGCGGATTTTTTCTGTTGGGACTCCTGATTGTTTCTGTTCGACAGCACAAAAAAATTGATCCCCATGCCTTTGCTGTTGTTGGCGGTTGGACAATTGCCACAACCCTCATGACTCTCACCCCACAACTTTTGTCCTTGGACATTCCTTCCAACCGTATTGCGAACTATGCTCCGTTTCCTTATATTATTCTTGCTGGTCTTGGACTTGTGTGGATTGGACGAACAATTTCACATCCACGTCACAGACATCAAAAATTGATTACCTTCACTGGTGTTTTTGCCGTTCTCTTCCTTGTTACTTCTGGCATGATTGACAACGGAACATCGTTGAAAGATACTCCAAACACCCAAAGCGCACTCATGACTTTTCATGCATCGTCTTATTTGGCACAGAACACTTCAAAGAATGATATTGTCCTGAAGGATCATAATTATACAACTGCTGATGCATGGATTAAACTCTTTTTCACGCGGGGATACAACTTTCCTTTGTCACGAAGTCTTTTTGGTCGCTATGAAGATCCGACAAAACCCCGTGAACAATGCACGCGCCTGATGATTTCCACACCAAACACTCTTGAAGGACAAAAGTGTCGCAGTGACATTGGTGTTACGGCGATTATGGTGGAACCCCGTTCTGACGCTTCACAGTTTTCCAAAGGTTCGTCTTACGAGAAGATTTATGCCAATGATGATCAGGTTATTTTTACTCACCAATCGTATAAAAGTATTAAATGAAATATAATAATCTTATTATTGCCTCTATTGTTCTTTCACTCTTTTTGAGTGTGGGTTTTCTTTCATTTGTTGAGCACAGACAACATACTCCATCTGGCTGGTGGTCTGTTTCTTTTGTTACCCCTCGCAGTGACTCTCTTGATTTTGTGATTGAAAATTTTACTACTGAGACATCTTTTACATATGACATTGTGCGCGGGCAGGAAAAGGTTATTGATTCAGGAATGGTTACTGTTCCTTTTGGTGATTCTGTTTCAACTGTCGTTAATACGAATGAAAAATTTCTTGATGCCCAACGCCTGACTGTTGTTGTCAAAGATTCTGATGGAAACAAAAAAGAGATTTTCAGAATATTTCCTGAAGATGAAGAAGTTGACAGATAGCTAAGCAGTAAAAAATGCTTGACCTCCATCTTTGTGTCCCGCGCCTTAGCGTTCCATGACTCACGATTTTTCTTCTTGGTTGGTTGGTAAATCTTAGATAAAAAACATGGCTTCACATGACATTAAACAAAAATCAGTTCTCTTGGCAACACGCCCCCTGTCCCCTCCCTGGGATGAGGCGTCAAAAAACTTTGCTCACGACCTTGCACGTTTCAGTCGTCGTGTCGACATGTCAATCATGGTCAATGATTCAAACTCGGACATGCCTTCCTCTGTCATCCAACACCCTGTGTATAGGGACAATTTTCTTTCTTTTTCCCAGAAACTTCGCTCATTGTCTTTTCAGTGGACACATCGCAGTGCGTTTGACGTTGTCCATTATCTTTTCACACCCACTCGTTTGAACACTGCACTTGCTCAGTTTATTAATAGTTGTGCACGACCTCGTCCCAAGACTGTTCAGACCATTGCCACACTGCGCGAAGACTTATGGTCGGATGACATGTTGCAAAAAAATTGTTTTGCTGATGCTCTTGTTGCTTACACGAAACACTCTCAAAAAAAACTTGCGTCTCTTGGAGTTGCAAATACACATGTCATTACTCCGGGCATTGATCTTTCTCGCTATTGCCCTGAGAAAAAAGATGTTGAGATGCTCTCGACGCTTGGAATCCCTGCTGAGAATCTTGTTATTACGTTTCCCGGTGAATACAGTCGCCTTGGTGGTGTTGATCACATCATTGACGCTGTTGAAGAAGTCTTTCGTCCTGGTGGCCTTGACCGTGAGAAAACAACTTTTCTTTTGGCATTACGTGTAAAGAAAGAACATGGGGATGAACAAAAAAAGAAAGAAGTCCAACAGCGTTTGTCTCGCCTTGGTCTTGAACGATGTGTACTGCTCACAGACACAATCCGTGATATGCATAAACTTTATAATCTTTCTGATATTATTCTTTTCCCTGTTTTGGATATGCATGGAAAGTTTGATGTTCCGCTTGTGATTCCTGAGGCATATGCGTGTGAAAAGCCTGTTGTTGTTTCTGACTTACCTACTTTCCGTGAATTTACTAACCCTGATATTTGTGCTATAGTCCAGACAGCGCAAAAAGAAGCCATTGTCGAGGCAATTTTGGATTTAGCAAAAAACCCTCAAAGACGTACTGTTCTTGGCAAAAATGCCAGGTCATTTTGTCTGGAACACTTCGACATTGCGCAGACTACTGAGAAATATGAAGATCTTTATTATTCCCTTTCCTAGACCTTTCTTATGACACATTACCCTATTAAAAAAATCTCTCCACACAAACATCAGTTCCAGACAGAAAAGATGAAAGTTCCTGTTGTTTTGCATATCAGTGAAAAACTAATGCCTGGCGAGGAAACCCTTCGTCAACTGGAAGATGTTGCCACCAACGACTGTCTCTTTCATCACATTGCAGCAATGGCTGATGTTCATTCAAAGCCTGGTCGCAAAAATGCCACAGGAACCGCACTTGCATCGGAAAACTTCATCATGCCTCAGGTTAATGATTCGGATCCTTGTTGTGGCATGCGCATGGTCAAAACGTCTCTAACAGAAGATAATACTACTCCGGAAGAAATTGATTGCTTGTTTCAAAAACTGACAGATGTCGTTCCGACAAAGAAACTCGTGGGGACACAAATCCCCTTTGAACTTGTGGTTGATATTTGTCGTGGTGGCACTTCTGCACTAGTAGAACATTTCGGCATTGACACTCGTAATGAATTAACAAATTCGATGAGTAGGGGGAACTTTTTTGGTCAACAAATGTCACGACGTGATATTTTTAATGTTATTCCAAAACTTTTCCTGTTTTTTGCCCAATATCGCCTTGGTGTTCTTGGTGCTGCCGGCAATCATTTTCTTGATTTGATGAAAATTACAGACGTTGTTGATCCTGAGACAGCACGTGCTCTTGGTGTAAAGAAAGGACAATATGTCTTTATGATTCATGCGGGCTCTGGCATCTTGGGGCAATATACCATGTATATGTATACCGCAAAGAAACGAGAACACCTCAGTCAAACTTTGATGGTTGAACTTGGCAAGCTCACTTTTCAATCCCAAATAAAACAGGCTTACAACAATATTGCTCGCAAAATTCGTGAGCATGGTAACAAACAGGGATTACTCACCTATGACGCTGATGGTGTTGATGGGCGCATGTATATGGCTGCGCGTAATGCTGCGTCAAACTATGGTGTTGCCAATCGTGCAACAATTGCACACAATGTTTCTCAGGCTATTAAAGATGTTCTTGGTCGTGATCCAGAGATGGATCTTCTTTATGATATGCCTCACATTCATATCGGTCAGGAAAAGCATTTTGACAAAAATGTTTGGGTTCATCGCAATGGAACCACTCGCGCTAACGGCCCTTTAGGTATGGCAGACCACCCCGTCTTTAGCAAAACTGGTGAACCTGTTTTTGTTCCTTCTTCAATGAGTACACCTGCGTATCTTGGTGTTGGGACAGATGATAATCGGTCAACTTTTTTCTCTTCCAGTCACGGCACTGGTCTTTCTGTGTTCAAAACAGAAAAAGATGTGCCAAAAAATAGAGAAGAATTGTTAAAAAAGATGAAACAAAAAGGAGTTAATCTTTATAACGCCAAATCGTCAATCGTTATTAAGCAGGATTCCGCTCATTATAAAGATGTGAGTGAAGTTATTGCCGGCATGGAGAACAACAAAGTTATTAAAACTGTTGCTAAACTGCAACCGGTTTCAGTCATCATGTACTAAAACCATGGACATTATTTCGTTTAGTGGTATTGATGGGTCAGGAAAAACTACACAAGCTAATCTTTTGTGTGGATACTTGAAACACTCAGGCAAAAAAGTCTTTCGTTTTCATGCTACGCAATTTTCCATTGCACAAAAAATTTCTTTCAAAAAAAATTCTTCTGACAACACTCCTCCAGCACCTGCTGTTACAAAGGCTTCTTTCTTGGCGATTCTTGCACGTATTGTCGCTTTGTCTGTTGACATTGTCCGTTTTTCCTTCCTCAAAAGTAAACTTGCAAGACAAGGGTACGATATTATTGTGAGTGATCGTTATTTCTACGATACTATTGTGAATATCCTTTTTCTTCGCCATGCTTCCAAAGGTCTTTGTTTCTTTGATTCTTTGATTCCCCGAACAACAGTGAGTTTCTATCTCAAAATTGATCCAACAATTCCAACCCTTCGTGATCGCTCACCTGAGCAAGGCGACGACTATCTCCGTCGCAAAAAAGTGATTATTGAAGAAAATATTGATCGTTTTTCTTTTGTCTCTATTGTTGCTGATCGTGATCAGAGTGTTATTGCTCAGGAAATTAATACTATTGTTTCTGAACATCTTCTCTCTTCTTCTCCTTTATGAATAAAACAATTCAATCAGTTCTCTGGATTGGTTTGGCAGAAATTCTTTTTAATCTTTCTAGCTATGTTGTTCATTTTGGTACTGGACGCATTCTTGGACCGGATGCTTACGGACGTCTCAGTGTTGTCACCACACTTACTGTCATGGTGATTGTTTTGATTGGTCGTGGTGTTCCCAGCGCAATGACAAAGCTCGTCAGTGGCTATGAAACTGCTGATGGGGACATGGTTCGGAAAGTTAAAAAAGATGCTGCTTTTCTTCAAATATGCATCATTCTTGTTGTTACTGCAATATTTTTCTTTTTGGCTCCACTTTTAGCACATTTTTTAAATGACCCGAGTCTTACATACCTTTTTCGTCTTTCTTCTCTGACAATCCCCGCCTTTGCTGCTGCCGCATTTCATGTTGCATTCTTCGCTGGTTTGCAACGTTTTGGCATTCAAGCTGTTTTGAAGATTGTTCGCGCTGTTTCTCGCACAGTCATCATTGTTGGATTTTCTGTCTTGTGGAATGTTGAAGGCGCTGTTATTGGATATATTATTGTTCCGCTTGTTGTTTTCTTTGTTGCCGTTTTATATAATTTGTTTGTCGTTGAGAAAACACTCGCCCCTTCTGCAACGCCTCATGCCACCACACCGTCTTTTATCAAAGAATTGTTGACATTTGCTTGGCCAATGACACTTTTTTTTGTTTTTTACGAACTCTTTTCCACCATCGACCTCTATGTTGTTAAATCAATCACCACCGATGATTATCTCTCTGGTATCTATAACGCTGCCATTACACTGAGCCGCGGTCCGTATTATCTTTTTTTTGCGTTCTCTATTATATTGTTTCCTGTTATTGCCAAAAAAGTTGCTCAAAAAAAATTCCATGAGCAGAAATTTATCACCGAAACA
>JAGQLW010000021.1:0-7076 GCA_020428995.1 Candidatus Moraniibacteriota bacterium
CCGTATTTCAAACGTGACAATTCCTTCAGTGCGTTTGCCACTTCTTGATCTCCTGATGTTGGTGGATATGTCGCCATGTTGAACGGTCGTGTGGATTCATTGTTTACCAATAGCCGCATGAAACAGTTGTAGTTGTCGACATTTAACAAGTCTTTCGCCGCAAAGACTGGTGCAAATTGTTTTTCAAGAAACTCGGCATCCTCTGGACCAACACGAAACGCACATAATGAACCGATATTTCCAAAAACAGCTTTTGAAATATCTTCACTTAATTGACCAATGAATTGATGTGCAATCGTCAGAACAAGTCTATACTTTCGTGCCTCAGATAAAATTTGCGCAATAGAATCCGTTGTAACATTCTGAAATTCATCGATGTATAGGTGAAAATCTTCGCGGTCTTTTTCTGGTGTATCCACTCGCGCTAGTGCTGCCATTAATATCTTTCCAACAATTACCATCCCCAACAAATGACTGTTGATCTCTCCAACTTTTCCTTTGGAAAGATTTACTAGGAGAATTTTTTTCTCATCCATTACCTTACGAAAATTGATAGTGCTTTCTTGTTGCGCGATTATTGGACGCATCATGTCATTTGCAATGAATGTTGTGAGCTTTGACGTGATGTATGGAACCATGTTTGCCAGAGCCGCCTCTCCACCAGCTTTCTCGGCTTCCTTTGTCCAGAAATCAACCACCACCTTATTTTTACACTTTGATAATTTCATGCGACGAAATTCTTCGTCCGCTAATACTTTTGGTATTTCCATTAGGGTGGACCCTGATTCTGGATCATCCATAATGAGCAACATTGCATTTCGTGCATACTGTTCAAACATTGGCCCACCAGTCTTTTCCAAGTCGTATAGTTTATCAAAAATATTGATCAACTCGTTGATCACGAATGTCTTTTGTTCTGGTTTTTCATATTCCAACATGTTAAGGCCGAATGGTCGTTCTGTGTCGGCAGGGTCAAAGATGATTACATCTTCAGCGCGCTCTTTTGGAACAGCTGTGAGAATATCCTCGATTGCATCACCGTGTGGATCAATAAAACACACACCGTTTCCATTCTTCACATCCTGCTTTGCAAGTTCTTGCAGAAAGTTTGATTTACCCACACCAGTTTGTCCAATAACATACATATGTCTTCGACGGTCGCTCTGGGTAATACGAATGTCCGTTTTTGTGCCACGATAGGTGTTGTATCCTAGTTTCAATCCTTCTTTTGGGATGTGTGGTGGTGGTGGTGCTGCACCAGCTTTTAACCATTTGATTTTTGGTGTCTCTGTTGTTGAAATTGGGAAGTGAAAAATACTTGCCACTTCTTGCGTATTGAGCACACATGTATGCTCTTCATTGAAATTCCGAAAAATATAATTAAAAACGGTTTTCTTTTCTTTAATGCGTTTTTTTACTTTAAACATGTTCACATCTGTGTATTCAAACTGTGAAAAGGCGTTTTCCAATTGTGCAATGATTTCATCAGCTCTTTCTCTTGTTTGCGCCGTTGCCACAAGCCTGATGTTTGCTATGAATCCAGCTTTTCGGGATTTTTGCTCAATCGCTTTTACAAGATCTTGTTCTTCTGGTGTGAGTTGCACCATTTTTTCTTGCTCGCTCATCGATGGTTTGTTTGGATTTTTGCTCATCTCTTTCATTGCACTTTCTGATGCTTTGAGGACTTTCCCTAACGCTGACGGATTGTGCACATCTTTGAGTCTTTTTCCTTGTTGCATCTTGTGCGCCATACTTTTTCCAGCTGTACGCCAACCCGTTGGTGCTGGTCGCAATATGATTTGTAATGCACCACCTTCTTCTACGGTGTTTAATTTTGACAATGCGTTTGATATTTCATTGAGTGGATCAACATCCATTTCTTCATATGTCCAGATTGGCAATGCATGTGTATTTTTTAGGGAGAGTATTGAAACCGATGTTTCACACTCTGCTGTAAAAATTGTGTAATCCTCCACACGTTCAATTGCCGCCTCTGGGAAAAAACTGTGGATTTGTTTTTCTATTGTTTCGCGATATTTTCGCGGGAAACCAACATAAAAAAAGATTTCTTCGCTGTTAGACGGATTGGCAATTTCAAAGGAAAGCAATGGTGCGTCATATAGCAATCTTTGCCACCATGAGCGTTTGTCTTTGATGTTTGCTAGCGTCGTGAGTAATTGTTCCATCGCTCCAATTTCTCCTTTCCACGCATCAGGTTGTTGCTGTTCTTGTTCATTTTTTTCACTTTTTGCAACGCGAACAATTTCAATGTCCACATTCATTGATCGATTGATTTGTTCACGGAACCCCAGAACTGATCGCAAAACCAAAAGCACCCCACTTGTTAGTGCGATTATTCCAAACAAAACAGAACCTCCAACCAAAAGAATTACTATTGATGTCATGGATCCTTTGCGTTATTTTTGTTTTTATTTTTATCCTTTCTCACTCTTCAATCAAACCTTTCGCTCTTAGCGCTTCGTACAACTTATCTGTCACGAGCTTGTCGTGCAACTGATCCAAAACATAATAACTATCTAATGTCTGTGCTACTTTCACTGCATACACGACATCTTTTTGCATTGCAATATCAATGAGTGTTGCAATTTGTTTTTCTGGATCAACAACGTCTTTTACTTTCTTTGCGTCGCCTGACACTGTTTCTTTTTCATCTTTTGATTGTTGGGCGCTTTTCACGTTCGCCAGAATTTTTGCATAGGCGCTTTCTTTTTCTGCCTTGGAAATTTCACTTACCTGTTCCACAGCACCCTCTTGTGCACCATTTTCTCTTGCTGGTTCCACACCCTCTTTCAACGACACCTCTTCGTGAACGCCCTTGAGACGACCTTCCAGATCCATATCATCCTCCGTAATTGGTTCCAGATTTTTTTTGTCTTCTGCCATAATCAATCATTAATTTCTTATATTCTCCTTCAGTCATTCTTAGTATATCACGTTCGCACAATCAACCTCACACGGTGCTGTCGTTTGCAAGGTTTTTGTTAACGATTTTTGTTCGTTCGATTTCTGTTCGCTTCACAAAACCTCCAACAGTTTCTGATTTTTGTGGTTCCAAACCATCCACACCACGGTCTTTGGCAAATGCAGTCGCACTTTTCCACAGTGGACTATTTTTGCGAATCTTTTTTTCATATAATCTTCTCAAGCCATCTCGATCCTCTTGTTTGATTTGTCCAATTTTTTGCACTCCTTCCAACACTTTTGCAACCATTGTTTTAATGGTTCCGTCGTAACCATTTGGCAATTCAATTGGATTTTGAACTATCAAATCAATCACCTTTTTTCCAAGCATGTCACGTATCCCCACATCTTCAATCAGTCTGATTCCACGAATTCGTCCAAAAATATCCATCTTTTTTCCTTCTTGATATTCTTTCTTTGCAAATTCTTTTCGATCCCCCTCTTTTCCTTCACTTCTTTGAATTCGCAATTCAAACATGCGTCGCTCTCGCTCAATTGCGCCAATCATCTCTTTGGGCACAAACGTTTCTTGCTTATTCTGTTGTTTTTTTATTGTTTGGATAATCTCGTAGAGCTCTTGAAAATTTTGTGCCTCTTCAATTTTTTTCGCAATATTATTCTCTTGTGCTTCGCTTAACTCTTCAGACTCTTGTTGTTCACCAAGATTGTCTTGCTCTTGTTTTTTTGTATCTATTTGATCCTCTATATCTGCTTGTTTCTGTTCTTCTTGAGATTTTCTTTCTTGTTCTCTTTTTTCTCTCTCCCCTTTTTCTAGAACTTCTCGCATACGATTCAAACGCTCATCAAGCGTGACGGCTTTTTGTTCTAGTGCGTCCACCTCTTTTCTTAATTGGTTCAATCTCACCTTTTTTGTGAAGAGTTTTCGAAAACCTTCTTGGCTTTTTTCATAGTATTCTTTTTTCTCCTTTACTCTAAGATTTTGCTTTCCCAAATCTTCTTCTACGGCTTTTATTTCTGCTTCTTTTTCTTCACTTGATACAGACGCCCATCTTTCATTAAGATCTTCTTTAAGCAATGTTTCTATGGCTTCGACAATCGATTTTTTTTGTTCTTCGCCCCCCACTTCTTTCATACGAACAATTGATGAGAGTGGAAGCTCTCCTTCACGAATTCTCTTTAACAAGATTGCTATTTGGTTCGTTGTAAAGAAACCTTTCGCACTATCGTGAAATGGAGGTACTTTCTCTTTTGTCTTTTGCAACAACTCAGTAAACTCTTTTTCTATTTCACCCCATGTCTTTATTGGTTTCTCCTCAGCATCAAAGTCTATTCTTAATTCCTTTCCCTCCGTTCCCTTGCTGTCATCACCCTCTTTTGGCACAAGTTCCCACAGTTCTGGGTTCTTCATGTTTTCAACTGCGTCGATCTTTGCCCCCACAATATCTTTGGATAATTTTAGGTCATCTAAGCGCTTTTTATTTACCGCCTTATCTTCTTCGTAATCACCAATTTTCCAATCTTGTGGACGATTTGCACGGTCTTGAATTGCCACACTTTCTTCTTCGGCAATTTTTTGGTTTTTTTGGATTTCTTCCAAGGTTCTTCGCAGCTCTTTTGTTGGCAACCTCTTCTGCATAATCCTCTTTAGATCTTGTTCAAACAACAGTCGTACTTTATCACGCAATCTTAATACGCCTCCTCTTGTAATTCCACGCAAAGGAACCATCATTGCTTCTGGGTTTTTTGCTAGTTCTTCAAAATATTCGTCAGATGCACCGTCTTTGAAAATTATTTTGTGCACATTAAAAATACTTTTGCTCACTTCTCCTGGTGTATATTCTCGCCCACTTCCTTGAACCACAACACCTTCTTCATCCATTTGCGACAAAATTTCCAGCAATTCATTAATGTCTGATGCTTCTTTTATACTTTTGATATATTTTTCACCATCAGAAGTTTTTTCTTTTTCTGAGACAATCACAACAGCACTCTTTTCTTGCCCCGTTTCCTGATTCTCTTTTGTCATGGAATCGTTGTCGGCAGAACTTGTGTCTTTGTGGTCTGTGGTCTTGTTAATATTTTCTTTTTGAACCTCACCTTGTTTTGTAGTCACCAAAACATCTTCTTGTACTTGTTTTTTTGGAGTGTTATCGCCTTCTTTTTTGATTTGTTCCTGATTTTTCTGTTTATCCTTTGTTTCTTTGACTTTGCTGTTCATTTCTTGCTCAATGTCTAAGACGAGCAACTCAACTACCTTGTCACGGATACCGTTTTTTTTAGTGATTTCTTTACAAATTTCTTCTGCATACTCAGGACTTGTGCGGAATCTTTTCTTGTCCACATCATTCATTTCTCGCACAACCTGTCTTGTGTAAGAAATCTTTCTCCCTGCTTCTTCGTTATCATTTTCTCTACCGGCTCCTTTGATCAGAAAAGCATATAACTCTTTGAAGTCTCGTGTGTTTGCCACCACAGCCTCTATTTCTTTTTTGCTTTTTTCTTCGGCACGAATTAATTCTATCAATCCTCTTTCTTCATCTTCTTTTTTATTTTTCTTTACTCCTGTTTCTTTTCTATTTCTTTCACGATATTCATCTCCAAGTCCTGGTGTTTGCCATTCTGGGTCAACCATTTCAGCATTGTCTTGTGCCTTGCTGTGTGGCAGTCTTCTTGATGGGACGTCTTCGGGTTTTTTTTGATTGTCCCCCTCCTTGCTTTTCCGAGGAATTGACACTTTGTTGTCAGCGTTTGACATATTTTTCGCAACAATGCCTTTTTCCACGATTTCTCTTGTGCTTGATGTGTCTGACTCCTTCATAAAAAAGCCTACTCGCTTTTGTCCTCGTGCTTCACCTCTTTGCTTCTGCTTCTTTTTCTCCAACCCATTTCTTTCGACCGTATTTTTACTTCCCTTCATTTTTTGCACCCTTTCTTGAGGGCTGTCATGGTAGGCGTTTTCAATGTTGTTTTTTGGCACTTTTGGCATAATACTTCGTTTTTCTTATTTTTCCTTTTCTCTTTTTTCCTTCACTCTTCTTTTCTCTGCAATTGCCCTGATCAGAGGAACTTGGATTGTTGTGAAGGCGGTGTTTTTTTCTTCTTGTCTAATCGCTTCTCGTCTTCGACTGTCATTTTTATCTCGATGTCGAGCCATGTATAAATTTATTTTATTAAGATCATTGAGTTGCTCCGGATTAAGATCGCACACCCTTTTTTTCAAATCTTCATATGTTATGTGTGTTGCGCCTGCATCATGCATCAATTCTCTAATATTCTCACGCAGTCTTTGCGCTCTTTTTTCAGCGCTCTCACCACTCTTTATGGTCAACTGTTCTTGTTTGACGTTTTCTGTTTCTGGCTCTGGTTGAGCCTTTTCTTCGGTTTCTTTTTTTGGAAGTTCCTCTTGATTTGTTTCTTCTGTTTTCACATCGTCTTTTTTGTCCATTTCCTCAAGTGTAAGTGTAGGAATATTTCCACCATCTTCTTTGCCAGGATCATTTTTTAATGCTTTTTCAGACTCTTCCAGAATCTTTTTCATTCGTTCAAGCTTTTCTTTTGCCGCTTCTTTGCGATTGGACATCAGATTTGACTCCATTTTCAGCATTGTTAATTCACTGCCTCCTGTAATTCCTAATTTTTGCTTCAGCCATTGCATCTTGCTTCCTTCATATCGATCCACTTCATCACGTTTTTTTCGTGCATCCTGACTTAGACGACGAATATCTTGTCGCACTTGATCCAGGCCTTGTTTTTTTTGTTCTGGTGTTTTTCCTGCCCATAATTTTTTGATGTCCTCCTGCAAAACTTCTTCCATCACTCCTTTTATTTTGTATCTTCTGTCAGCATCTCCATTCATTTCTACAATCTTTTGTACTGGACTATCCCCATTGCGGATATCTTCAACCATTTCTTGTGCCTTTGCAGATGACAAATCCACGCCACTAGTTTTATATAGTAATTGTAATTCTTTTGTAACAGTGTTCATCTTATCTTTTGCACTATCTTCTTTTTTTTCCAACTCTAACTTCATGCTCGATACTGCACGGTCTTCAATTTTTGGACTAGTCCCTACTTCTTGCCTTGGTTTATTTATTTCTTCAAGTACTTCCACCATGATTTTTATGTTAAGTTTT
>JAGQLW010000021.1:7117-17889 GCA_020428995.1 Candidatus Moraniibacteriota bacterium
TTTTTTTCTATGACACTTTTTGTTTCATCTCGATGGTGGATATTGTCTCTTTTTTTTCTTATCTTTCTTTGTGCCATAGCTCTTCGTGTCTACAATATTGACACTGCTCCTCCTGGCATCTATCCCGATGAGGCAGTCAATGGCATGAATGCTTATGACGCACTTACGTCTGGTAATTATCAATGGTTTTATCCTGATAATAATGGTCGTGAGGGTCTTTTTGTTAATTTGATTGCTCTGTCATTTTTTCTTTTTGATGTCTCTTTTTTTTCCTTCAAGCTTCCGTCAATTTTCTTTGGCGTTCTGACCGCACTTGGCACAGGTCTGTTTGCTTATGAAATGTTTTATTCAACTCGCTGGCGAGTTCACGCTTTTTTCATCGGATTCTTCCTTCTCTCAACATCTTTTTGGTCTCTTGTCTTTTCTCGCATTGCATTTCGTGCTGTCGCAATGCCGACAGTCTTGGTTTTTTCCGGCTATTTCTTATTGCTCGGCGTGAGGACATTGCGTTTCCGTTACTTTGCCATCTCGGGTTTCATCTTTGGTCTTGGCTTGCACACATATATCTCCTTTCGTATCGCGCCACTGATCTTTCTTTTTTTTGCATGTGGTCTTCTTTTTATTTATCGCAACTTCTTGTCTCGTTACTGGAAACACGGTGTTCTTTTCCTCGCTTTTTCAATTCTTTCTATGACACCCATTCTCGTAACTTTTATTCAACATCCGGAGTTTCTCACATCTCGCAGTGCTTCCATCTCTGTTTTTTCTTCTCAGGACTCTCTTTCTGGAACTCTCTCGACACTTTCAGAGACCCTTTCTCTGAGTATTGGAAAATATAATTTTTGGGGTGACCAAAATTGGCGACATGGATTTCCTCCCTACCCCACGCTTGAACCATTTGTTGGTGTGTTGTTTCTTTTTGGTCTCTGCTTATCTTTTTATCAATTTATTCGTTTGACCGTCTTGCGCCTTGCTGAACATCAGCGTGTTTCAATACCCTCTCTTTTTCAGACACCTTCTGACCATCATGTTTCTTGTGCCCACTTATCATGGCTTCCTACCCATTTTCTTCTCTTGGCATGGTTTTTTTCCATGCTCGTGCCGGAGTTCCTGACAGTTGAAGGTCTTCCACATTCTCTTCGCTCTATTGGGACATTGCCCGTGGTCTATCTTTTTGCACTATTAGGTTTGTTTACAATTCTTGAATTGACTCGTCGCCATAGTGTTACATTATTTCGTTTCTCTTTTGTCTTTCTTCTTCTTGTGGTTGTTTATTCTGGTGTTTTTGACAGTGTAAAATACCATGTCTACTGGGCACACAATACTAATACTGCCGAGGCTTTTAACAAGAATCTTACCGATATTGGGTTGGCAATTAAACAGGACAGGACATCTCCTGGACAGCGTTATGTTATTGCTGGTCCTTTGGAACGTGTTGTTGTAAAACTTCTCACCACATCAGTAGATAACGTTGTATATGTCTATTCTGAACAGGTCGACACGTTAATTCATCCTAATGGTTCTTTTGTGGTCTACTTGTCTTCTTATGATGACGCTATTATTAATAACCTCTTTGATCGTTTCCCTGAGGGACACATTACTTCTTATGACAACACACTGAACAGTCGTTTCTGGATTTTTACAAACACGTCACAATAATTAATTCTCCTGCTCTTTCTCACTCTTCATTTTTAATTAAATTTTCATGTTCTCGCAAACTTCTCCTCGCCTTGTTCTTGTGTCAGCATTTCTTCTTCTCTCGTTCTTTCTTGTTGTTTCTTTGTTTTTAGCAAATGATGACACAGCCACTTTTGATGAAATTGCCCACATTCCCGCTGGCTACTCTTATGTTGCAGAGCATGATTATCGTCTGAATCCGGAACACCCTCCGTTACTAAAAATATTTTCTGGTCTACCTCTTCTCTTTCTTGATTTGTCATTTGACACGTCTCAAGACTTTTGGGCGCATGACGTGAATGGACAATGGGACGCTGGTCGTTATTTTCTTTATCATGCTGGCAATGATGCCGACAAAATTGTCTTTTGGTCACGTGTTCCACTTGTTTTTCTTTCTGCACTCTTTGGTCTTTTTCTCTTTTTTTGGGGATATCACCTTGCTGGCCTTGGTGCTGGTTTTTTTGTTGTTGCTCTCTACGCACTGGATCCAAATGTTTTGGGACATAATCATTTTGTAACAACTGATGTCGGAAGCGCTGCTTTGATTAGTGTTTCTTTTTACTTTTTCTTACGCTTTGCCCATGCTATAACATGGAAAACAGCACTCTGGTGTGGTGTTTTTCTTGGTCTTGCACAACTTGCAAAATTTTCTGCGGTTTTACTCTTTCTTTATTTTACCCTCGTTCTTTTCATTGTTTTTGTTGCACGCGTTGTGGCATCGGGAAATTTTTCACTCTCTTTCGTCTGGCGGTTATTTGTCACCTTTGCCTTGCGGTACAGTGCTACCATTCTCACCTCTGTCGTTGTCATTTGGATCGGCTATTCTCTTGTCACTTTTTCTATGCCAACAGAAGTTTTGGAGAAAACGGTTTCGTATTATATTGATCCTACAACATCGTCACGACACCTTCTTTTCCATGACACAATCTTGCACATGAATGAAACCTCTTTATTTCGCCCTCTTGGTATGTACTTACAAGGTGTTGCCATGGTTCTTGATCGTGTTGATGGTGGCAATGGAGCGTACTTTTTTGGTGAAGTTTCCAGTAATGCTTTCCCACTTTATTTTCCAGCAGTGTTTTTCTTGAAACAAACATTGTTTCACCTCTTTTTCNAGTTTTCAGCACTTATTGTTTCCATCGTCTTTTTAATTCGATCTCTCTCTGGTGCACAGCGTAGTCATTTTTCACTTTTCTTTCGTCGCCTATCACTTTTCTTCCTTTCTCATCTTACTGTCATAACCATTCTGGGCTTTGTTATTCTTTACGTCTATTTGAGTATTACTGGGAATCTCAATATCGGCTTTCGTCATCTTTTCCCAATCATGCCATTTCTTTATCTCTTGTCAGCGGTTGCACTTTTTAAGACCGTGCAATCTCTTTTTTCCACTTCTTTTGTGCGGAACATCTCTTTTACTGTCTCTGTTTTATTATTTTTTCTCACGCTTCACACGGCGCATGCTTTCCCATATTATTTGTCCTATTTCAACATTTTTGCTGGTGGTCCGTCTGGTGGATATCGCTACGTGACTGATTCAAATGCTGACTGGGGTCAAGATCTTAAGCGTCTGCGTACTTGGACACATGACCGACGTCAGTGCTTAACAGTAGATTTCTCCAACAGCCCCGACCATCCCTGCGAGCTACTACGTCAAAAAGTCGGCTCTTTTACCCACCCTATTACCCCCATTCATATCGATTATTTTGGAGGTGGTGACCTGGCATACTACTTTGGTGACAACTACATACCATGGAGCGATGACCGTCGCCCTATTGAGCCGGGTTGGTATGCCATTTCCACAAACTACCGACAAGGAAGCATTCATGACAAAACAAAAACTGATGATACTAGCTACCGATGGCTCTTAGACTATGAACCTGTTGATCAAGTTGGGACATCGATTCTTATTTACTACATTCCTCGCTAGGCACGTTGCAGTTAACACCCCACTTTGAATAAATTTTTTAGAGGGGTGTTCTGCCCTAAGACGTTCCTTATGAGCGCGCTTATGTGAGCATGGCGAAGAATTTTATACTGCAATTTTTGAGTGTCTGCACAAAAAAATAGCGTTGCCCGCATCGTCTCTGTCAGAATTTTCAATAACAATCAATTGGCTTTTTTCCCAACACCCTCTGTAACTTAAAGTTTGGAGGGTGTTTTGTTGTTGCGATTACTCTTTTTGCAAGTCTTTGTCCTGCCCCTCTTCGTCATCTTCTTCTTGTTCCACCACTTCTTCCTCCCATCCTTTCAATCTAAAAAAAATCTTTTCCATAAAACGCGCGTCAATATATTCCACTTCTTGACCTGGATATTCTCGCTGACTTTTTTCAATCACAATATGGATATTCTTCGCCGTCCTTTTTGGAGATAGTTTGTTGCTTGTGGCGATGCGCTCACCTGTTTTCAAATATACAATGATTTCGTTCGAACCTGGCTCTCCTATTTCATAATAATCCACTTTTTTTTCATGCAACTGCCTCCTTAGCCCTGTATGAAATTCGGATAAAAAATTTATATCGTCTTGCCCTATTGTCTGACCACCCTCTTCTATCTCTTTCTGACTGACCACGACAATCTTTTCATCCTGTTCTATGGACTCTTCTTGGGGACTGAACTTGCCCTGTGCTGTAGCGTCCTCGTTTATAACCCAACAGATATCTTTGTTGTTTGCATTGCAGATGATGATCACATTCTTTCTTTCTGTAATCATTATTATCATTTTGTCTGGGAACACTGTCACAACTTGTACTGTTGCAATCTTTTTTATCTCTTGTTTAATTTTTTCTTCTATTTCTTTGCTTGGCGCAATTAGAATATTATCCTTGGATAATATATTTACGTATGATCTACTAATTGAATCTTTAATAATTTTTTCTATTGCTTCTTCTGACACTCGGTCAGCTCCCTCAATCACTATTTCTTTTACTGACAATAACCCACTCCAAAATAATACGTATAACACAACACCGCCGTATAGCACTGTTGCCATCCATAGCAAAAAATGACCCACAAGACGCATTGTCCCTCTTTTGCTTTCTTTTCTCTTTTTTTTTCTTTCTACTCGCATTATTTCTCTTTTAAAGACATGTCCCTTTTGGTTTTTTTGTGAATTTAATTTTTTTGCTTCTCAGCTTTCTGTTCTCGTTTTGCTGACCACAAATTTATCATCATGTCTTCCAAAACCAGTCGTGTATTTGCGTTTGTCTTTGTCATGGTGTTGACGGTTGCACACAATACTTCCACCTGTTTTCTTGCACCAGATGATGTTATTGATTCTTTCCACTCATCATGAGCATATCGTATCCATTCTTGGACTTTTTCAATTGTCTCTGGCACATTTTTTGCCATTTTCTCGGCTGTTGCAAAACGGTATACCATATCTTTTGTTTCCAGGTCTTTCCACTCTTTTCTTATCTCTTCATACTTTTTTTGTATCTCCTGCTCTTGTATTATTCCCATTGCCGCCCCGGGTCTGCCCGCAGACATTGTTCTTGCTTTTTCACTATATCCAATGATTTTTACCATCTCTTCTTCTGGCACTAATTCGAAAACCATTTTTTGGCAACGAGAGTGGATTGTCTCAATCACACTGTCTGGCTCGTGTGTTGTAATAATAATCACAAGATTTTTACCTGGCTCTTCCACCGTCTTCAAGAGGCTGTTTTGCGCCACTCGCGTCATCTTGTGAGCATCATTGATGATTAAGACCTTTTTCTTTCCACTGTATGTGTGTAGCCCTGTTTTTTCTTTACAATTACCAATCTGTTTTGCTGTAATTACTTTTTCTTTTACAACACCTCTTTTTTCCTCTTTCTCTGGTCTGATTATTATAATATCAACCATTTCATTTACTTTTGTTGTGTCAATTTCCAAATTTTCCTTTCCTGCCACAAGACATCGCGCACATGCCATTGCGATCGTTTCCTTTCCCACATGTTCTGGCCCTGTAAACATCACAGCCTGCGGAAACATTTCTCTTTTGAGCATTCTTTCCAAAATATTTCTTTGCCTTTTATGCCCAATAATTTCTTTTGTTTTATCTTTCATTTGTCTTACTTTTTTTCTTATCAATCCTCTTGCGCCTCTTCTATAACCTCTTTTATCTTTCGTACAAATTCTTGTGGTGTGAACCTCTGTTTTTTTCTTTTTTGAAAAGAGCTTTCATAATCTTTACCATCTCTTATAAAACGTCGCAGAGCATCTGCCAACACCTCTACTGTTGGTGTGTCAAAAAATTCCCCCGTCACCCCTTCTTCTACAATTTCCGTTGCGCCCCCCTTTCTTAGTGCTAGCACAGGTGTATCGTGCTCAATTGCTTCAGCTACTGCCATGCCAAAATCATCCTCTGATGGAAAGACCAGGGCGCGCGCCTTTCTATATTGTCGGTCCTTTTCTTCTTCTGAGACCCATCCATAGAATCTCACCTCTTTTGACGCCGTCTTTTCCCACTGTTCTCGCATTGGACCATCTCCAACAATATGCAATGGTACTTTTATTTTTTCACACACCTCCATCACTAATGGAATGTTTTTGTGTTCTGTTAATCGTGAAACAATTAGGAAGTAATCCTGTCTCTTTTCTCTTTTTGGTTCTGCTTCTTTTTTGGTGACATTGATTGGCGGATACACCACAACAGCACCTCTTCGATAATATTTTTTAATCCGTTTTTTTGTATACTGCGAATTTGCCACTAATACATCTGGTCTTTGTGCTGCTTCAAAGTCCCACATTCTTATGTATGTCAAAATATTCCGAAGTAAAAAACCTGGTTTTTTTCCGCCACGCGCCATCCGTGCGTATCGTTCGTTATAGTCCCATACAGACCTCATTGGTGAATGAATGTATGCAATATGTTTTGTTTTTACTCTTGTTACGACTCCTTTTGTCCAAGCACCTGAAGATGATATCACCACATCACACTCACGCATATCGAATGTTTCTGGTGCTGTTGGCAATAACGGCAGGAGATATCGCGGACGGATTCGTAGCCATCGTGGCAGACGCTGTAAAAATGAGGTGTGAATCTCTTTTCCTTTGAACATGCCCCGCATTCTTTTCCTGTCGTATATCAAAGTATATATAGGTGCGTCAGGAAAAATTTTTGTTAGTTCCTCTAATACTTTTTCTGCTCCACCTGGATTTATAAGGAAGTCATGCACCAAGACGACTTTGATTTTTTTTGTCATTTTTTCTTGCATACTATTTCATCATTTTGACATTTGTTTACTTTCTTTATCCACCAGATTCCTCTCATCCTTTTTTGACTACATCTGCGATTTCTTTGGCACACTTTTTCCAAGAAAATCTTTCTATATTTTTTCGCCCTTTGTGAACCATTTTCTTTCTTGTCTCTTGTTCTGCCACTAACATATGCATTGTGCGAGCGATTGTTTTTTCGTCTTGTGGATTGACCAGTAATGCTCCTTTTCCCGCGACCTCAGGCATTGATGATCTGTTTGACGTGATAACAGGCACTCCGACTGACTGTGCTTCAAGTATTGGAAGTCCGAATCCTTCGTATATTGTTGGGAACACAAACACATCTGCTTCTTTGAATAATGCTTCTTTTTCTTTTGCGCTGACAAACCCGACTTGTACAATTTCTGATTTGAATGGTGAGTCAGTGATTACTTTTTGAATTTCTTGAAACCCGTGTCCTGGCGCACCAGCAAGTACTAACACGTGTGGAATTCGGTATAGTTTCTTGCAGATATTAAAGGCCTTCACTATTGTTTCAATGTTTTTCCTCTTCTCGATACGTCCAACAAAGAAATAGTACGGCTTGTCTGTATCTATGGCAAATTTCCGAAACAGATTTCTCTTTATTGAGAGCGTTTCTTTCTCGTTTAACGCCCATTTCGTCTCATAACCTTCGTATATTACCGTAATTTTTTCTTCGGGTACTTTATATATCTTTATTAAATCTTTCTTTGTGTTTTGTGATACTGCAATGATTTTCTTTGCCCATTTGCATGCATGTGTAATCGCTTGGCGCATGTAAAAACGTTCCCACGGCCTATACGCTTCTGGGCATTTTTCATATTCCAGACCATGAATTGTGACCGTCGTGTTTTTTGGCCTGATTGGAGGCACAACATGGGACGGTATGAACAGTGCATCAATGGAATGAATCCCCATTTCGATGGACAGTCGCCCCAACGTCCACAACCGCCTTGCTTTAAGTGTGCGCACCTCCCATCTTTCTGGAAAGTTAATCTTTTTTATTACTTCTTGTTGCTGTCCTCTGATGTATAGACGCACATCATCATCTGCAAGAACACCTTCCATGTTTTTAATTACTTGGTATGCGTACTCTTCAATCCCTGTTCGGTCTTGTATGAATGCCCGTGATGCATCGATTCCAATCTTCATTCTTTTGTAAATTAGAAGTGTTACTTTTTATGCTTTTTTATTTCATTGCCATGATTGTTCTCTTATATGTGTCGAAATGTTCCAGCACCTGCCCCGCGCCTTTGACAACACACAATAATGGCTCATCAGCAATATAACACGGCACCCCAATCATTTTTGTTATCAACTGATCAATGTGACGCAACTTCGCACCACCACCAGAAATAATCATCCCTTTATCCATTATGTCTGCTGACAATTCTGGGGGTGTTTCTTGTAACACTTTTTTTATTGCGTTGACCATTTCACGTAACTCATCCTGCAAAGCCTCTGTCACTTCATTTGATGAGATGCGTAGTGTTCTTGGCAGTCCTCCTGTCAAATCACGCCCGCGTATTTCCTTATGTTCTTCTTTTACCACAGCAATCGCACTTCCGATTTCAATTTTTATTTCTTCAGCAGTTCTTTCTCCAATTGCTAATGAATATTTGCGCTTGATGTAATCAGCGATAGCTTGATCAAATCGATTTCCTCCGACTCGCGCACTTGTTGAGGCAACAATACCCCCCAACGAAATCACTGCAATTTCTGTTGTTCCGCCACCAATGTTAATAATCATGTTCCCTTGCGCTGTGTGAATTGGAATTTTTGCACCGATTGCCGCTAGTAGCGGTTCTTTGATGACATATGCCGCTCTTGCTCCAGCTTTTATTGCCGCATCAACAACAGCTCTTCTCTCAGTGGATGTCACTCCGGCTGGGATGGAAATCATTACGTCTGGTCGCACCAATCGCAAACGCCCACTTACTTTATCAATAAAATATCGAAGCATTGCTTCTGTTACTCGGTAGCTTGCAATCACTCCGTCTTTGAGTGGATGTGACGCCACGATTGTGTCTGGTGTTCTGCCAAGCATCTCCTTAGCATCGCTTCCGACAGCCAACACTTTGTTATCAATAATTGATACTGCAACAACAGAAGGCTCATTCACAACAACACCTCTTCCCGGAACATACACCAATGTATTGGCCGTTCCGAGATCTATTCCGATTTTTCTTACTAAGAAAGGTTTCATCTTTTCTTGAATTGAATATTTTTTAACTCGATCTTTTGTTTTTTCTTCCTTTCTTAGTAACTCTCTAAATTCTCACCAATTTTGTTAAAAAATATTCTTGCCGGCTAAAACCTCATAATTTATAGCTCGACATGAGAACTTAGACAGTTACTTAATCTTACTCCTTAATCAATTTTAT
This sequence comes from Candidatus Moraniibacteriota bacterium, assembly GCA_020428995.1. Classification (GTDB taxonomy): domain Bacteria; phylum Patescibacteriota; class Minisyncoccia; order Moranbacterales; genus JAGQLW01. Next base: position 16,399 of record JAGQLW010000021.1, read on the forward strand.
ATGAGCGCCGATTTCTTCCAACCTTTCTTCCAGATTTTCGTATCCTCTTTTTATTGTGTATACATCTCTTAGCACCGACTCTCCTTTTGCCGCCAGCATCGCCACGAGGATAACAGCTGCTGGACGCAACGCTGGTGGACATGTCATATGAGCAGGCGTGAATTTTTGAGGACCTTCAACATATGCTCGATGAGGATCAAGCAGTGTCACTTTTGTTCCCAGTCTGTTTACCTCTGGGTAGTATACTGCACGATTTTCATAAACCCAATCATGAATGAGCGTTCTTCCTTTTGCTACTGACGCTATTGGAACAAAAAATGGCAGGTTGTCAATATTGATACCTGGGTATGGTTGTGGGTGAATTTTTTCTTCCGGGGCTATGAGGGTAGATTTGTGTGTTGTTATATCCACAAGACGGGACTCTTTGTTTTGCGATAAGTATTCTTTTGTAATTGTATACTGGAAGCCCATTTTCTCAAGCCTTAAGAGCTCAAGCTCCATAAAATTAATAGGCACGCCCTTGATTGTTATTTGACTGTTTGTTGTTGCTGCAATTGCTACAAAAAACATTGCCTCGATAGGATCTTCTGTAATGGTATACACCACATCCTTTTTAATTCTTTCTTTCCCCTTTATTTTAATGGTTGATGTTCCAATCCCTTCCACGTCCACACCACATTTCTGTAGAAAAAAACAGAGATCTTGCACCATGTAGTTTGCACTGGCAAACCGAATCGTACTTTCTTTTTGATTTGTCTGCGCCGCAGCAAGAATAGCATTTTCTGTCACTGTGTCTCCCATTTCATATAGCACAGCTTTTTCGGCATGGTGAAAATCTTTTGCATCCACAACATATTTTGTCTGAGCTGTGTTGATTTTTATGCCAAAATTTTCCAATGCAAAAAGATGTGGTCTTACTGTGCGTGAACCAAGTTTGCACCCACCTGCCTGCGGAATGCTGTATTGTTCTTCTTGTCCAACAAGTGAACCAAGAAGCAGAATTATTGACCGTGTTTTTTGTGCTGCGTCCTTGTCTATTTTTTCAAGAGCAAGTTTTTCTGGTCGTGTAAGCACAACCGTCTTTTCTTGCGAGTTTTTTTCCACAACCATACCGATACTCTCGAGCACCTCACACCAACGATCCACCTCTTCGATGTTTGGCACATTCTTTAAAGTTGTCTTTCCGTGATTGACTACTGATGCTGCCAACAAGCCCACGGCTGCATTTTTAGATCCGTTGACCGTAATTGTTCCTTGAAGTTTTTTCCCTCCATTTACAACAAATGATTCCATTGTCTTTATATAAAATGCTAATTTAACCACTTTCCTTGGTGCATGATTTTCTTCTTTGCCTTAACGTATCATAGGTCATTTTTGCCTTTTTTTCAACCTCTACCACACATTTTGAAAATTTTCTTTTTCTCGTCTCTTTTGAATAAAAAGAAAAAAACGTCTACATATTGTGGCGTTTTTTTCTTTTTATGTGGTGAT
>JAGQLW010000022.1 GCA_020428995.1 Candidatus Moraniibacteriota bacterium
GAAGGAATTGTCACGTTTGAAATACGGACGCGACGCAACAATTGTAAATGAAGAAATTAACAGAAGATCTCAAATAATGTAGAGAGAAAAATATTGCAGTAAAATCAGGAAAAACACCATCGTTATACGATGGTGTTTTTATCAAAAAAAATTGTTTAAATAAAAGGTTTTTATACAAGGGTTTACAAAAGAACAAAAACCTATTATCATATTAAACTAGCACAAAGTAAATTGGTGCATTTACAAATTACAAAATAACTGCGTGTATGAAAAAACACGATCATATTGTCATTAGGGGGGCAAAGGTGAACAATCTCCAAAACATTTCCGTGAAAATTCCAAGAGAAAAAGTGGTTGTCATCACGGGGCTATCAGGGTCAGGGAAGTCATCATTAGCATTTGACACAATCTACGCAGAAGGAAATCGTCGATATGTCGAGAGTCTTTCGACAAATGCAAGAAACTATCTTGACGTGGGTGCAAAGGTGGATGTGGAAAAGATTGAAAATCTTGGACCATCAATCTCCATCGACCAAAAAAGTGTGGCACGGTCTCCTCGTTCCACTGTGGGGACGCTAACAGAGATCTATGACTACTTGCGAGTGCTTTATGCACATGTTGGTACACCACACTGTCCAGACACCGGAGAAGCCCTTAGAAGGACAAGTAAGAGACAAATTCTGGAGTATATTTTAAAACAGACAGACGGGGCAAAGATCGTCGTGTTGGCACCACAAAAAAATAGTCAAAAAACATCGTATGAGCTCCTTGGTGCAATCAAACAACGAGGATATGCTCGCGTACGATTTAGTGGAAAAATCATGCAAACGACAGAAGCGCTCATGATTGCTGATGAAAAAATCATGGCACCTGTTGAAGTTGTTGTTGACTCGTTCAGACATAGTACAAAAAGGCCCGACAAGGAGTGTATTCTTGATTCATTGGAGACAGCATTGGAACTTGGAAAGGGGCGGGTGATTATATCTGTAGATGACCAAGAAGAAGTGTTTACACGGGACTATGTTAATGCAGCTGGTAAGGTTGTAATCAAAGAAATGACACCACGGCATTTCTCGTTCAACACGCCAGAAGGGGCATGTGAAGATTGTGACGGTATTGGTGCTAAGCTAAAGATTGACCCAGAACTATTAATTCCAAATAAAAACCTATCAATTGCCGAAGGAGCAATTCATTTATGGGGAAAAACAGGTGGAAAAATGTATGGTGATGAAAGTGTGTCACACATTGATGAGTTGGCAAAAAAATATGCTTTTTCTCTGGACACGCCAGTGAAGAAGTTGTCAAAAAAACAAATTAACGTAATCTTTTTTGGTCAGGATGATAAGGAGTTGTTGTCGTCAGGGAAAGTAACGAGAGGTTCGGGAGAAAAAACACAGTACGAACAATTCAACGGTGTTGTCAGAGAACTGGAACGAAGGTACAGAGAGACAAAATCCGAACATGTGCGAACGGAAATTGAAAAATATATGGCAACCCAACCATGTCCAACATGCGACGGTCGACGACTTAAAGAAGAATATTTAAACGTACTATATAACAAAAAATCGATTGATGATCTTGTAACACTCTCTATCACAGAATTACGAGATTATCTCGAAAATCTCTTGAAGAAAGTGATGGTGGTCAAAGGTGATGAGACAATTGTGCGGCCATTATTTCGAGAGATCGTAACCCGTCTTACAGCACTAGAAGACGTAGGTTTGGGGTACCTAGAAATAAAAAGATCGTCCGAGACATTGTCAGGAGGAGAGGCTCAACGAATACGTCTTGCTGTCCAGATTAAGTCAGAATTAACAGGGGTAATCTATGTTCTTGATGAACCGTCAGTAGGCCTTCACAGCGTGGACACACAAAGACTAATCAGGACAATCCGCAATTTGTGTGATGCGGGGAATTCATTAATTGTTGTTGAGCACGATGCAGATGTGATGCGGTCAGCTGATTGGATTGTAGACATGGGTCCTGGTGCAGGCGCGGAAGGAGGAAGAGTGATTTTTGAAGGGACGCAAGAAATGTTGGAGAGATCAAACACTGAAACAGCTGGGTTTTTATTGGGGAAAAATCATGTAGTACAACCAGGAAATAAGTCAAGAAAGGGAAGTGGAAAACAGATTGAGATAACAGGAATTGAGCAAAACAATTTAAAAAAAGTCACAGCAAGAATTCCATTAGAAAAATTTGTGGTGATTGCAGGTGTTTCCGGTTCAGGAAAATCAACACTAGTACGCAATGTGTTGGCAAAGGCATTGCATAAACATTACTACAACACCAAAGAAATACCGGGGAAATACAAAACGATAAAAGGACTGAAGAATATCAACAAGGTAATCATCATCAATCAAGAACCAATTGGGAGAACCCCACGATCAAACGCAGCGACATACACAGGCGTGTTTGGTCTCATCCGTGAACTGTTTGCAAAGACAGAGGAATCACAAGAACGAAGATACGTGGCCGGACGTTTTAGTTTCAACATGAAAGGTGGGCGTTGTGAAACATGTCAAGGAGATGGTGTGAGACGTATTGAAATGTATTTACTTCCAGACGTCTATGTAACATGTGAGTCCTGTCACGGAACAAGATATAATGCAAAGACAAGGGAGATTCAATACAACGGAGTGAACATTGCTGATGTGCTCGATATGAGTGTGAGTTACGCACTGCAGTTTTTCAAAGACCAGCCCCTGATTGCTGAAAAGCTCAAGACAATGGATGATGTCGGATTGGGATATATCAAGCTTGGGCAGAGTGCGCCAAACCTCTCTGGTGGTGAAGCACAAAGAATCAAACTGGCAACAGAGTTGGCGCGAAAAAGTACAGGAAAAACATTGTACATTCTTGATGAGCCAACAATAGGACTACATTTCGGTGATGTAAAAAGATTATTAAACGTACTTAATAAACTTGTAGACAAAGGAAACACGGTGTTAGTAGTGGAACACAATATTGATGTAATTCGTGGTGCAGACTGGGTAATTGAGTTGGGGCCACGCGGAGGAAAAGAAGGTGGACAAATTATCTTTGAAGGAACGCCAGAAGCCCTGAGGAAGAACAAAAAGACACCAACAGCAAAATTTGTATAAAGACACGAAAGGAGAATATAAACAGGCAAAGATCAAAAATGAACACGCAAGCAAAAGATGTTCTCACAACAATAGCCTACTATGATGCAATGGATTATCCATTGACGAGTTTTGAAGTGTGGAAGTATCTCACAAAGACAGTTACACAACCGAAAGGACCAAAAGAAGAAAAAAGACCTGCAACCCTTTCAGAAATAATCAAGGGATTACATAATGATGCAACACTGAGGCAGATGACTATGGAGAAAGACGGGTTCTATTTCCTGCGAGGACGAGAAGGTTTAGTGGAAAGAAGGCTGAAACACAACCGTATTGCGATAAAAAAGATGAAAAAGATCTATTTAATTGCCAAGTTGCTCCGCCTTGCACCCTTTGTAAGAATGACAATGGTGACAGGAAGACTGGCAATGAAAATGACCGAGAAAAAAAGCGACTTAGATCTGTTAATCGTGTGCAAAGCAGGGCACATATGGACGGCGCGTGCAGTAGTGACAATATTTTTGCACGCATTAGGGTTGCGACGCCATGGGGAAAAAACAAATGATCGAGCATGTTTGAATCATTTTTTGACGGCAGACGCACTCGAAATAATGCACAAAGATTACTACGCAGCAAATGAATACATGGTGGCAAGGCCTTTGTTTGGTGAAGTGATGTTTCGTCGATTTCAGATTCGTAACTACTGGATTAAGAAAATAAAACCACGATATACATTTACAGAAGTGTTTAAAAAAAGAACATTTGTTCCAGCGTCAAAAGTGTGTAAAGTGGTCCAGAAATTCGGAGAATACATTCTGCAAAAAGAACGAATTGAAAGATTTTTGAAAAGAATACAGTATAAAAAAATAATGAAAAATCCCAAGACAAAAAAGGAAGGAAGTATAATCATTGCAAATGACAAAGCATTAATTTTTCTACCAAGCCCACACGGCCCCAAAGTGTTTGAAAGATTCCAAAAGAGTCTTCAAAGAACAAAGACATAAAATGAGAGTAAAGAGGTTGTCTCAGAAACTTTTTTGTATACAAAAGAAAACAGAGTACCCATAAGATTGGATACCCTGTTTTATTTATGTAACCCAGAAAGAAAGAAGAAGACTAGAGATACTTTTCTAGTTTTTCACTTTTAAGGATTTCTACAATTTGTTTTATTTCAGACGCCTTATCTTTTGGAACAATCAAAACAGCATCAGGTGTGTCCACAACAACGACACCATCAAGATTGCTAACAGCAACCAAACGTCTAGGAGAGGCATAAACAAGAGAGTTGTGGACATTGTTCAAAATTGCCAGTCCACGCACTACATTGCCATCAGTATCTTTGGAGAGCTCCTTGTGAACAATGTCCCATGTGCCAACGTCAGACCACCCAAACACACCTTTGATAATCAAGACATCAGAATGGTTCATTTTTTCCGTGATGGCATAGTCAATGGAAATTTTCTCAAGACGATCATAGGCAACGCGCATTTCTGAAAGGTCAGCCTTAGAATCCATCAATGAGCGCAATTCAAGAAGTGTGGAGTACATGCCTGGTGCATATCTTTCATATGCACGCAAGAATAATTGAGGAGTCCACATGTAGTAGCTACTATGCCACAGACAACCCTGATCAATGAGAAGACGTGCTGTGTCTGCATCAGGTTTCTCTTTGTGTCCGCCAAAATGAAAAACCCTAACACCATCAATGTCAGTGTATTGATCTTCCACAGATGTATAACCCAGCGCAGTTGAGGGAAAGACAGGGGGGAGGCCGACATCAATCATCTTTCCTGTATTACGAATAAGCTGTTCAGCAACCGTGAGCATTTTCAAGAAAGCGCCGACATCACGAATCAAGTGATCAGACGGAAAAAACGCCATCGGTTCATCTGGGGAGATGCGTGAAAGGTAAGTCGCGACAAAACCCATAGCAGGACCCGTGTCACGACGCGACGGTTCAACAATAACATGTTCAGGATCAACTTCTGGGAGGATTTCAGAGATTATCTCAGCAAAATCCTTTCCTGTAGAAACATAAATATCATCAGGGCTATATTGTTTCAAAAAACGTTTGAAAGTCTCGCGAAGGAGTGTTTTTTCCGACGTCAAAGCGGTGAATTGTTTTGGATGTCCAGCGCGGGACAGTGGCCATAGGCGTGTGCCAGAACCACCGGCAAGAATGATGATTTTCATAGAAGTAGTATTATCCAAATAAAAATAAGAAACAAATAAAGTATAGCATAATACAAAAAACAACAACGATATACACAAAAAAGAAGGAAAATGGTAAGATCTTACTAAGAAAGACATAAAACAAAAAAAAATGAAAGAGACACGCAAAGCATTCACCATGATTGAAATGATAATTGTGATTCTTGCAATAAGCATTCTTGCGGCCATTGTGATTTTGGCGCTCAATCCAGCAAAACAATTGGCCGAGACACGCAATGCACAAAGGTCTGTTGACGTGAAGACTGTGGCAAATGCAGTCTATCAATATGCAATTGATAACAATGGTGACTTTCCACCAGTAATTGATGACAGCTTGCGAATCATTGGTAACGGAACGTTGGGGTGCGACATCGTTTGTGGCAACCCAGTCGCATATCTTGATACAAAAGAAAGTCTATGGGCACAAGCAGCCATAATGAGTCCAGTGCACATGCCTACTGCGCGTGCAGCAACAATGGTGGGTGAGGCGGAGAGGTTGGCGGGACCAAACATTGAAAATGCATCAGTATATCCCGTAAAGGTTGTTCCTGGGGACACAATGACAATCACAGCCGAAATAGAAAGTCAAAATAGCATGGAAAAAGTAACAGCAGACATTGGAAACATTGAGACTGTGGAGTTGTTTTTGGAAGAAGGAACAAAACAAAAAGGTGTGTGGAAAGCGCAGTGGATTGTGCGTGACACTGATGTAAAACGGTATGTAACAACGATTGAGGCAACAGACAATAAAGGACAAAAAACGACAAAAGAAGCCCATTGGAGTGATCCACCAACAAGCGGATGGGTGTCCCCAGATGGATACATTGATCCAGGCAATCAATGGTCAGATGAAACACGTGCCTATGATGACAATACTGCAACATATGCACAAAACACCTATGGAGGAACGGGATGGGGGCAATATATGACACTGACATTTTCGTCACCAATTACATCCAACAAACTACGCGTAAACGCTGATTATTTAGATGCACAAATTCAAGAAGTGGACATAGATGTTTTTCTTGACGGCGTGTGGACAGATGTGTTCCAAGGCGGAGACGAAGCAACGTGGAATGCGCAATGGACAGAACTGACGTATCCACAAGGAGAAGTGACACAGGTGCGATTCCGATATAACTATAGTGCTGGTGGTTATTGGTTTTGGCTGTTTGAACTGCAAGTGTATCAGGCAAATGTAACGATTGTTGCACCATCATGTAACACGCTCAATGCTGTTGCAATTCAAGAAGATGCAGTAATCCTGTTAGGGCAAGTGACGGATGATGGAGGGGAGCCAGCACAGGTGCGTTTTCAATACGGAACAACGCCAAGTTTTGGAACAACAACCTCGTGGGCGAACAATCAAGAAACAGGTGATGTATACAACAAGGCAATCACAGGATTAACCAACGGACAGAAATACTATTTTCGCGCACAAATACAAAACACAGTAGCAACGGTTGATTGTGATACTAAAGAGTTTGAAACAAAACCTGCGCCAATTGGGTGGGTGCTGCCAACAGGAAGTGACGATCCAAGTGGGTCGTGGGAAAATGATGAACGCGCAAGCGACAATAATACAAGCACATACGCCAGAAGCTATCATCCAATCAATGCTCCGGTGTGGAGCGAATATCTCTATATTACACACCCAGCAACACTAACAGCTGATCGGATTCGATTCTATGCAAGAGCAGAGGCAGAAATTTCTGCAGCGGACATCGATGTGTTTGTTGACGGGCAATGGATAGACGTCTTCAATGGGGCATTTGCTGACAAACAATGGGTGGAAGCATCGTTCACTGACGGGACAGTAACGCAGGCACGCATTCGATTTGAAGCAGCGTTTGCTAACCGAGGATTTTTCTGGGAGCTCTATGAATTCAATTTTTACAAATCAAGCGCAACGACATCTATTGTCTGTGCTGATCTCGAACCATATCTTGCTCCAGACTATGTGGTTTCAATCCCATACGACCCTACTGATGGAACAGACGAAAACACGCGCTATGCAATTGCACAGACCGATTTTGACCGGATCACAGTATATGCGTGTCAAGCAGAGCTCAACGAAGATATCAACATTACGCGGTAAACAGTGGGCAAACAATGCAGATTTTCCAAAACAAAAACAGCAGGATTCCAGTGGAGATTTATGCTGTTTTCTTTTCTTTGTGCCGCGAGAGAGACTCGAACTCTCATGGGTTGCCCCGCTAGCTCCTAAGGCTAGTGCGTCTACCAATTTCGCCATCGCGGCATGAGAATCTGCTTCAAATCTCACCGCAGATATAAAAAATCCTTGTCGACTAAAATCCCATAATTTCAGCTACAAAACACTCAGATTTCGTCAGAATATACTGATATTCTTCCTCAATCTTCATAGTTCTCGCTCGAAATTCTGAAATGTATAGCTCGACATGAGATCCGGAGAAGATTCTCACAATCAACAATAGCGGACAAAAGAAAAACAAGCAAGAGAAAATAAAAAAACCGCCTCCATCAAAAAGGCGGTTTCCACAAGAAGACATCGTGGCACTACTATTCAGAAACACCGAACATCGTCTTCAGGCGCAGGACTTCAGGACCAAGTGCGCCAGAATCATCATATTCTCCATGATGACGAGTTGCATTGCCATATGTATGAGGCTTGTGATCAATATGAATACTGACATTAAGATCCATGCCAGAAGTAGTTGCATAGAGATGAAATCGAGGGTATCCACCAGAACCAAGCGCACGAACAAAACTCATTTCACTGGGACGATCCGTGTGGCGCTGAAAGGTATAGCCAGCACGACGCATCAGGTTGACTGCGTTTTCACGAAGAGGAGAAACAATAAAATTCATAGAGGGTTATTGAGAATTGTTTTTGTTACCCATTGCCTCAAACGCACGCAAAATCTCAAGAGGAATAGCAAAGACAACTGTGTTGGATTGGTCAGAACTCAAATCATTGAGTGTTTGCAATGTGCGCAAATGAAGCGCACCACCGGCACCAGAGAGCATTTTTGCCGCCTTGGTAATGTTTTCTGCAGCAATCACTTCACCCTCAGCCTTGATGATCACAGCACGCTTCTCACGTTCCGCTTCAGCCTGCTTTGCAATCGTGCGTTGCATGTCTTCAGGCAAGATCGCATCTTTAAGTTCAACAGCCTGGACGTCAATACCCCATGCATCAGAAGCACTATCAATGATCTGGCGAATCTTCTCGGCAATCACTTTTCGATTTGACAACAGTTCATCCAAGTCAACTTCACCAACAATGTTGCGCATCGTTGTTTGTGCAAGTTGAGAAATGGCAAAGAAAAAGTTTTCCACCTCAAGAATAGCTTTCTTGGCATCACTAACGCGATAATAAATAACGGCATTCACACGAACAGAGATATTATCTTTCGTAATTGCTTCTTGGTCAGGAACATCAACAGCACGCACACGCATATCAACACGCGTCCAATTTTGAATCACTGGAAAAACCAAGCGCCAGCCCGGCTCCATGATACTGTGAAACTTTCCAAATATAAACTTCACACCACGGTCATATTGATTGACCTGTCGAACTGAGGCAATGACGAACGCAATCACAACAAGAGGAATAATATACATAAACGTACAGCTAATAAATTACATAATTAATACAATTCAGAACGAAAAATAACCCACAAAAGAAGACAAAAAAACTCACAAACACAGATTATTGAAACCATCACCATCTGACACTCATATTCAAAGGGATGAGGCTAAAACGAATCGCCTTTCAAATTAAAAAGTTTAAAACCTTGAGTAAAAGACAAGGTATTCCACACCCCACGCGGTGCGAGGTAGCGTAGTATTTTGCAAAAATTTTGGAATTTTGTCACGCCTACTGGGAATTTTCTTCGAACCGAGTCCGTTGTGGTGACTTGCGTCACATCACAACAAACTTTAATTCCCAACGAATGCCAAGCAGCCTGCCCGTACCAGAAACGGTACGTTCGGGCGGGTTGGCATTCTCTATCCCTCATACGCACCATTCATGTCGGGCTACTGGGAATTGAACCCAATCTACACCCACCCGAAGGGTGCGTACTACCGGTATACGATAGCCCGCAATACACACGCACAATCTTCTAAGTAATCATCATATGAACATCAGAGAAATCCTGCATGATTTGTCTTGATGGCAAGACTTCTTGGAGCGCATCATAGCCTTGATAACCCCACGCGCAGCCAATGATTTTTGCCGGATCCATGATTTCTCGAAGCTCCAAAACATCTGATTGCGTGTCGGTTACATAATATACCTCTTTGGGACAAATGCGCCAGTCCTGGCAAATCATCTCAACTTTTGTCTCTTTGGAATGATGATCAAAAAAATCCAGAATGTGAGAAAATGAAAGTGAAACAGGTTTTAGCAAGGGCGTAATATAACCTTTAGATCCACTCGTAACAATAGAAAAACGTGCATCAGAAATTGTGGAAACCTCATTAATAAAACCATCAAATAGAGAAAATCCTTTCTCTATTTGATGTTTTTCGAACTCACGCATCCACTCTTGTCTTTCAGAAAGATATTCTGGTGTAAAAGTGCGGGAGCGAGAAAAGTGGGGTGTACTAAAATATCTCTGAAGTGAACGGTGACAATCTTCGGGGGTGAGATTGTCAAGAATGCACGATGCATAATGACATGCATCATAACTATCTCCCAACACACCGTCAAAATCAAAAATAATATTTTTCATAGGAGAAAAAAATTATAAGGTGATATAGAAAAAGGGTATTGCTAACTTAGAATAGATA
>JAGQLW010000023.1 GCA_020428995.1 Candidatus Moraniibacteriota bacterium
TGTCGCATTTGACATGAAAGAGGACGTCCCGTTGACTTATTTTAGATTATAGTCTACTATTTTACGTCCTGTGGCCGTTTGAGTCTAAAGGACAAATCAGGATATTAGGTGAGGAAATCTTTCCTAATTCTTTTCAAAAGCACCTTCCAAATTCGGAGGATTTTCATGAAACGTTTCACTCTTTGGTTCTTTGCTCAAATCGCTCGTATTCGAACGCTTTACGCGTATCGTCAGGGAGACTGGAGAAAGATTCCTGTTCGGGACAATTGAGAGGCTCTTGTGCAGGTTCCGGCGGAACTCTGCCATCCGTTCTACTGTGTCGAAATGAAACTTTCTGATGACGAAAGGGTTTCCCTGCGAGAGAAAGCTTTGGGGATGTTTCTCAGGGCGAGGACTATTGCTCTATCTCTTGGATACGATCTGAAAGTATTTGACGGATGGCGGTCAATTTCTGTTCAGAAGGCACTGTTTTGGTTTTATCTTCGCGAGTTTACCGCCCAGAAATTCGGTCTTGTGGATGTATTCAAGGGTTGCGATATTGATGAAGTGGAAAGGCGATTTTTTGCTCTTTCTGAAACCCTGCGAGAAACAGTTCGTGATGCAAACCGAGTGTTTGTAAGCTGGCCGTCTTCGAGTGTAGACTCTCCGAGTCCTCATGCGACTGGTGGAGCCGTCGACGTGTGGCTCTACAAAGACGGGAATCCAGTCAACTTAGGAGTTCCTTTTGATTGGATGGAAGATGATGCTGGCGCGTTCTATCATCTGAAACTTCGAAGAAAACGTTTTCATGGAAATGATCAAGAAATATCGAGGAGAAGGAATGTTCTTCTCTACGCTATGACGCAAGCTGGTTTTTCTTGCTATGGCCCGGAAATTTGGCATTTCAACTATGGAAACCAAATGCACGCCTTGGTTGTTGGCGGAGAAGTGTGTTATTCATACTCCGAGCCGAAATGGTGTTCTTTGTTCGACGGTGGGCAACTTCAACAGTGAGGTTGCCCCTTTTTTCTTTTCTTGCTACGATTTTTTCATGAAACATGAGAAAAAAAGAAAAATCCGCGTAGCCGTTCTCTGCGGCGGTTCGTCCAGTGAACGAGAAGTATCGATTCGAACGGGGCATCAAGTGACCAAGGCTCTTCCGGCTGACCGGTATGTCGTTTCCACTGTTTCCATAGATGAGAATGGTGCATGGTTCTTTGAATCAGGAACAGAAAGACAATCAATAGAGCCGAAGCAACTTTCACAAAAAACAGACGTTGTTTTCATAGCGCTTCATGGAAAATTCGGAGAAGACGGCACGGTGCAAGGAATTTTAGAAGAAATCGGAGTACCGTATACCGGATCCGGCGTTTCCGCAAGCGAGCTTGGCATGGATAAGGCGAAGTGTTCTGAAAAAATGAAACAAGCCGGTATTCCAATTCCTGATTTCTTTTTAGCACGCAAGGGATCTGATAGCGCGGAAACTCTTCTTGAGAAAGCGAGGCAGTCCCTTAGATTTCCATTTGTTGTAAAACCCAATGCGTCCGGTTCGAGCGTGGGTGTTTCGATTGTCCATAGCGCTCAGGACTTTCCCGGAGCGCTTCTTAAAGCGTGGGACGAAGATGATACCATTCTTATTCAGCGGTATATCTCGGGACGAGAATATTCCTGTGGCATTTTGGGAAATACAGGGAAGACGAAACTTGAGGCATTGCCTGTCATTGAAATCAAGCCGAAAACATCGGAGTTTTTTGATTATACTGCCAAATATACGCCGAATGCTTCCAAAGAAATCTGTCCGGCGCCTCTTTCCGAAGCGCTGACAAATCGTATTCAAGAGTTTGCGCTCCGAGCACATACAGCTCTTGGATGCGAGGGCCTTACTCGTTCGGATTTTCTGATTGATTCTGATGGGAATGTCTTTTTTCTTGAAATCAATACCATACCAGGGCAAACCGAGACAAGCCTGTGTCCTCAGGAAGCTCTTGTTGCCGGTATGACTTTTTCGGCATTTTTGGAAAAGCAGGTCGAATTGGCATTTAGCAAGTAAAAATGGAATCGAAGCAATATGGGCGAATTTCCAAAAGTTTCATATGAACCGAGTGAAAAGAAGCGATTTGAAATATCGAAAGATGAATATTCTCGTGAGCGGCTTGAAACAATAAAAACTTTCTATGAAAAAATGCAACACTCGTTTGGTATTCCAATGGGAGTTGCTTTGTCTGGTTCTCTTGCCAAGGGAAAGGAGCTTGACGCCGAGAAGAAAGATGCTTCAGATGTTGATTTCACATTCTATATTGATTTTGACGAATACAAGCAAAAATATATTGAGAACTTGGGAAGAAATAAAGATTTTCTGGATTTTGAGAGTCGTCGATTGGATGGGGTTTGTCATAATTCTTCCGATAGAAAGTTGTTGGATGAAAGCGTGCAGAAATTGCGAAATAAAGAAGATCTAAGCTTGGATGAAAAGGAATTTCTTGAAAAAAGGCTCCAGAATTTCAATATGGATCAGTTTCTGTTTTTTCTTACCGTATGGCATGGGTATGCCGACTTCTCCGATTCGGAAGGGATTTCTCAAGATTTTTCATTTCGCGGAAAGTCTCGCTATCCAATAGAGAGAATGAATCATCTTTTGAGAATAAAAGATGTGCAAGTATGGCCGATACAGTTTGAGGGAGAGTTTTCAATTAAAAGTCAGGTTGAAAGAGTGAAAAAGCTTCGTGAGAATATTGGTGACGTAGAAGATAATCAACGAGAATATGCCGTTGGTCGTTTGGATCAAGAGAGGTATGGTATTGCACGAATATTCTGGCTGGACATCGGCGGAGGAATGAAACTGTATCGGCAAGCGTTTATACGAGAGCTTCTTTTGTTGCCGAGCGAAGAAGGGGAGAAACTTTGGAATGTTGTGAATGAGTCTGTTCGTATTCGTGAGAGAGATAATGCAATACCGGAGCATATGGAAAAGCAATTTCCAAAAACTCTCCAAGAAGCGGCGCGCTATTACAGCATATAGACTTTCCAGAACTATTTTGAGGGAGTTATATCGAAAATCTGGGTATCGGCTGCAACTGAATCGCAATACTGCGCCAATCGAGCGTTCTAAAATCGTCCTGCAGTCCCCACAGTAAATAAAAATAACACCAGGGCGGTGTTATTTTTATTTTCTTGTGAAACAGGATGGATTCGAAGGGTATTTCAAAAAAGTGAACCGCTTCACGTTTTTGGAAACCCAAGTTTCGGCAGAGGAGCGAAGGCTCCGTCCGCAACGACGTGAGAGAAAGAATCCCTCCCTTTACGCTCTAATCGGAACAACAAGCCCTTTCGGCAATAATGTCGAAGGGTTTTTTGTCTTCAATCGTGGAGTTCGAAAGTACGTCGCCTAGTAATTTTTGCCGTTCTTCGGTTGTTGCATGTTCGTATAGTGTTTGAGTCTTATTCGCGAGTTCTAAAATATTTACACCCATTCGGTATATGTTAGATTTCCCAGCGTTGTTTACATTTATTAAATTTCATTTGAAAAAAAATAGCTGATAAGTTTTTCCATCGGTGTCATACTTTCAATACCTTTGTGCGGTTTCACATTATTGCAGTAATCCACAAATCTAATAAGCTCAATTCTTCTGCCGTTCCTGTTTTTGAAGATATACTGTGAGTGCCACATCTCCATCAAGGTCATGATAACTCTCTCCGCCTTCCCGTTTGTTTGTGGGACCCTTGTCAAAAAAGAAAACCTGTGATAGGCTACCAAACAGTTAATCAAGGCGTGAGGAATAATTATTAAGAAAATTCAAAAAGGTCTGCAAAAAGGCGAAATGATTTAATTTCTCCACCGCAGCTCAAAACAAGAACCTTTCTTGGTAATTTCCCCTGTTGCTCACGCGGGAAATTTTTTGCTTTCTGCAGAATTTGTTCAAAAAAACGAAGTTGAACAAACTGCAACAAAGTACAGAAAATAACCAATATAATCATTAATGTCCGTAAAAAAAGTATGGTATCACTGAAAAAAGCAGCTTCAAGCATTTTGGATAAGCTCGTTGACGAAATCAGTAGCGAACCCAAGAAAGAAGTTGTTGTAAAAGAAGAAAAGGCAGGAGAAAAAGAAAGCAAGCCAACAAAAAAGACGAACAACGAAATGGAAGAGAGAGTCGGTGCTATGAGCGACTTGCTGGCAAGAGAAGAAGTATTGGTAATTCCAAAAGTTGGAGATGTTCTGCCAGGAATTGTCCTTGATGTCTCGCCAAACGTTGTCTATCTCGATCTTGGACCAATTGGAACAGGTGTTGTGATGGGAAAAGAGATTCGTGATGGTTTGGGGACAGGAAAGCTTAAAATCGGTGACGAGGTCACAGCAACTTTGGTTGAACTTGATAATGAAGACGGACACATTGAATTGTCCATTCGTGAAGCATCTTACGAAAAGGCATGGGAGGATTTGGAACGCAAAAAAGAAGAAAAAGAATCATTCCTGGCACGCATTTTGGATGCAAACAAGGGTGGTTTGATGGTGGAGGTCAACGGCATCACAGGATTTTTGCCAGTGTCACAGCTGTCCAGCGACAATTATCCTCGTGTGGAAGATGGTGACAAAACAAAGATTCTTGACATGCTCAAGAGATTGATTGGAAAAGAGTTGACAACGCGCATCATTGACACAGATCAAGTGAATGAAAAATTGATTGTCAGTGAACGTGCCGCAATGAGTGATAAGGAACGCGAGAAGATTTCATCACTCAAGGTTGGGGATGTTATCAGTGGAGAGGTTAGCGGTGTTGTTGATTTCGGAGCATTTGTAAAATTCAATCCAGCAGGAACAACACAGGCACACGAACGATTGGAAGGATTGGTGCACATTTCAGAATTGGCATGGCAGTTGATTGACAATCCACGCGACATCATCAAAACAGGTGAGCAGGTGGAGGCAAAAGTGATTGGTATTGATGACACACGCATCTCATTGTCCATCAAAGCACTCAAAGAAGATCCGTGGGTCAAAGTACATGAAAAATACAACCCAGGTGACACAGTAACAGGAAAAGTTGATAAAATCAGCCACTTCGGCGCATTTGTCTACCTAGACAAAGATATCCATGGTCTGGCACACGTCAGCGAATTCCAACAAAGCTATCCAGGCAAGAAACTGGAAGAATCAGTGGAAGTCGGAAAGGAATACGAATGGAAGATTTTGTCCATTGAAGAAAAAACTCACCGCATGGGACTGGTGCTGGTGATAGAGAAAGACAAGAAGAAGGAGAAGGACTCTGACCAAAAGACTGAAAAAACTGAAAAGAAAGAAAAGAAAGCCACAACAAAGAAAGCTGAAAAGAAAGAAAAAACAGAGAAAACTGAAAAGAAAGAAAAAACAGAAGAGAAAGAAGTGAAATAACAACTCAAAGAAATACGCGCGTCACGGCAAAAGTCATGACGCGCGTATACTAAACAAAGGTGTTGTGATGCCTAATCAAAACCTAATTAAACGCGTTATGAAAAACAGCGCAAAAAATATTTTTATTATATCTGGTCCGTCAGGTGCAGGAGAGGACTCAATCATTGATGGGTTGGCAAAGTTCATGCCAATTGAACGGGTGGTCACAACAACAACACGGCAACCACGCCAAGGAGAATCAGAAGGAAATCCGTACTATTTTATATCAAAAGAAAAATTTGAAGAAAAAATCGCCGAGAATGGTTTTGTGGAATACGCGCGACAATATAACGACAATATTTATGGCGTAACATTCGATGAGATAGAGCGTGTAAAAAACTCCGGAAGGATTGGTATTTGGAAAATCGAATATAAAGGAGTTGAAACAGCAAAAAAACTATTTCCCGGAATTATTGCAATTTTCATCACCGTGGAGTCGTTAAGCGTTTTGGAAGATCGTCTCCGTCGTCGCGGTGCTAGTGAAGAATACATCAAAGAACGCATGGTATATACCAAAGAATGGTTCAATCATACTGATATTTATGACTACACAGTCACAAACGTCGAAAACAAACTCGACGAGTCAATTCAAAAAACAGCCACAATCATCCAAAAACACAGGGAAGAAAACGGCAACAAAGCATAAAAAACCACACGCATCACGTCGTGCGGTTGTGAGACCACGCAAAGTGGTTAAAAAAGCAATCGAATTCATTGCGCAAAACGATCTCATCCAAAAAAAAGACATCATTATTGTTGGTGTCTCTGGCGGAGCGGATAGCATCTGTTTGCTTCTCACACTTTTGGAACTAAAGAAAAAATACGAAACACAACTGATCGTTGCTCATTTCAATCACGGGCTCAGGAAAAAAGAGGTCCAGAAAGAACAAAGAATCGTAGAAGAGTTGGCAAAAAAGCACGCACTCCCCTTTTACACAAAAAAACTCACAATATCAAAAAAAGAAAAGCCTACCGAGGCGCTCTTGCGAGAGAAGAGACACAGATTCTTTCAAGAGGTGTGCAAAGAAGCTGGTGGACAAAAGATTGCCACAGGGCACACAAAAAATGACCAAGCAGAAACAGTGTTGATGAGGCTTTTGCGTGGAACTGGAACAACGGGACTCAGTGGCATGTTGCCCAAAAATAATCTTCTTATTCGTCCACTGTTGAATGTTTCACGAGAAGAAGTTGAGCAGTATTTAAAAATGCACAAACAAAGATTTGCCACAGATAGTTCAAACAAGGATGAAAGATTCATGCGCAATAAGATTCGTCACAAGTTGCTTCCTTATCTGAAAAAGAATTTCAATCCAAAAATCATTGACACGCTTGCGACAGTGGGAAAAAATACTACCGGCGACAGGCAATGGATTGAAACACAGTCAAAAAAATACATCGAAACAATTGTGACACAAACAGGAGGGTCAAAATCATCAATAGTACTGGACATGGAGAAATTTGGAAAAGCTCCAAAAGCAATGCAAAAATACGTATTGCGCCACGTGGCGACGCTCCAAAAAAAGAGAAAGAATGAAACGGTGACAGACGCGATGATTGAAGAGCTCCACAAAGAAATCAAAAACAAACAAAAACGAGGACGACTCGGAGAAAAAAGCTTGAAGTTATAGAAAAAACATGATACTATCATCATGTTTTAGTGCTATAAGAAAGAGAACAAAAGTGAAAGAAAAGATGCGTGGGGAAACCTCAATCAAAAAAGCATGAAACGCAGTCGTTGTGTGCAACAATAAACACACAAAGACAGGCATTGCAAAAACCACGAAAAAGTCTAAAAAAAATATACTAATCACAACAAAGAACATGTCTATGTTACAAAAAGCCTTAAAAAATCTCTCACTGATTATCGCAGTATTCTTGGTTGGTGCAGGAGTCTTGGTGCTCCTGAACGCCCCAAAAGATCGACCAGAAGAAGTGACACTCAGCACGTTGGTTGGAGAGATCAACCAGGGAGAAGTGCAAAAGATCACAGTACAAAACAACAACCTGGAAATCATCTTAAAAGATGGTAAAGAACAAAAAGCATTAAAAGAATCGGAAAGTTCTCTGTCAGACACTTTGGCAAACTACAGTGTTCAAGAGCACAAGCTAAGAGAGGTGGAAGTGGAAATCAAAGGCGACAGCGCCACAGCCGTCTGGGCTGGTGCAATTTTGCCATTCATGATTCCTCTGATTATTATCATTGGGTTCATTTGGTTCATGATGCGACAGGCATCCCGTGGAAACTCACAAGCATTGTCATTTGGGTTGTCCCGTGCACGCATGCTTGACCCAAAAGACAAGAAAAAACGCATAACATTCAAGGATATTGCCGGATCTGAAGAGTCAAAAGAAGAGTTTCAAGAAGTTGTGGACTTTCTCAAAAACCCTCGTAAATTCCTGAACATTGGTGCAAAGATTCCAAAAGGTGTTCTTCTCTTGGGACCTCCAGGAACAGGAAAAACATTGATGGCAAAAGCAGTTGCTGGTGAGGCAGGTGTCCCATTTTTCAACATTAGCGGTTCCGAATTTGTTGAAATGTTTGTTGGTGTCGGTGCGTCACGTGTGCGTGATTTGTTTAAACAAGCAAAGAAAAATGCACCATCAATCGTCTTTATTGATGAAATTGATGCTGTTGGACGTCATCGTGGTGCTGGTCTTGGTGGTGGACATGATGAGCGCGAGCAGACTCTGAATCAGATTTTGGTGGAAATGGATGGTTTTGAGACAGAAACAAACGTGATCGTGATTGCCTCAACAAACCGTCCAGATGTTTTGGATCCTGCGCTGTTGCGACCAGGACGCTTTGATCGTCGTGTAACAATGGATCTTCCAGACGTTAAGGATCGTTTGGCAATTCTCGGTATTCATGCAAAAAACAAGCCGATGAATGATGACGTGAACATGGAGCGTATTGCACAAAGAACCCCAGGTTTTTCCGGCGCAGACTTGGCAAACCTTTTGAACGAAGCCGCAATTTTGGCAGCACGAAGACAAAAAAAGAAGGTGGGTATGGACGAACTTGTGGAATCTATTGAAAAAGTAATTCTCGGACCAGAGCGCAAATCAAAGCGCATGAGTGAAAAAGAAAAAGAAATCGTGGCATATCACGAAGCTGGTCATGCAATCGTCGGTGCAAGCCTCAAAAACACGGATCCTGTGCAAAAGATCTCCATCATTTCTCGTGGAAGTGCTGGTGGATACACAATGTCAGTGCCAACAGAGGACCGTCATCTCTACTCTCGTGCACATTTTGTGGATGAATTGGCATCTCTCCTGGGCGGGTATGTTAGTGAAATGACAGTTTTTGGTGATGTGACAACTGGTCCATCAAACGATCTTGAACGCGCAACACGAACAGCTAGAAACCTTGTCACACGTTACGGTATGAGCATTTTGGGTCCGCGCACATTTGGAAAGAAAGAAGAAATGATCTTCCTTGGAAAAGAAATGAGTGAAGAAAAAGATTATTCTGAAAGCACGGCGCAAGCAATCGATCGTGAAGTGTCAAAATTCATTGATGAAGCAAAAAACACCGCGCAGGAAATTGTCACAACAAAGCGCGAACTCCTAAACAAGATTGCAAACACGCTCATGGTGCAAGAGACAATCGAAAAAGAACAGTTTGATGCAATCATGGAGGGAAGAGAGTGGGTTGAGAAAAAAGAAGAAGAAAAAAACAACACTGAAACGCCAAAAAACACAACGTCAACAACAGCTCAATAGAATTTTGCTAAAAAAGTGCAAAAAGAAAACCCTGCTTGAAAAATCGGGGTTTTTGATTGTTCA
>JAGQLW010000024.1 GCA_020428995.1 Candidatus Moraniibacteriota bacterium
TTGTCTTTATTCTCTTCCATTTTTTCTGGCGACATCATTTTTCCCAAAACTTCTTTTCTTTGCTCCGGACTCATCTTTTTGAATTTCTTGAGTGCCATCTTTTCCAAAAAACTCATTTTTCCCTGATGTTGTGACAGTGCTTGTTCTAAGGCTTCATCGCTTAAATCCATATTTTCAAACATGGACATTGTCTCTGGTGCAACACCTGTCTTTTTTGTGATTTCTTCTTTTTTGTCTTCTGTCTTTTTCTTTGAAAATGGATTCCACATAGAATTTAATTTTACTCTTTAAATATGATTATTTTTACTTTTGCAAACTATTGCCCTCAGGCTTTTTTTGCAATTGCTTTCTTTCTGTACTGATCATATGTAACAAGCAGTGCTGACGCAACAAAAATTGATGAATATGTCCCAAACACCACTCCGATTAATAACGCAAGTGCAAATGACCATAATGCCTTACCACCAAAAAATATGACTGCAATCAGAACAATCACAACAGTCAATGACGTGTTAATTGATCGGGCAATTGTTTCGTTGATGGACTGATTTACAATTTCTTCAAACTTTCCTGATCGTGCCTTAAGAATATTTTCTCGAATACGATCATAGACAACAATTGTGTCATTGACGGAATATCCTAGAATTGTCAGAAGTGCAGCCACAAAGGGAATGCCCACCTCAATACCGCAGAACTTCCCCAGAACAGCAAAAATTCCTACTGTTATAATGATATCGTGTGCCAAAGCAATTACAGCCCCAATGCCGTATTGCCATGACGAAACCATCTGAGACACCTTTCGAAATGCCCATGCAATATATAATGCAATAGCAATCACCGCGACAATAACAGCATTCACTGCTTTTGTGCGCAATTCGGATGAGACTGCTCCACCAATAAAATCCGTTCTGAGCACTTCAAGATTCTCATCCAGTTCACGGATCTTTCCAAGCACCTGTTCGTTCACATCATCATCTGCATCTGCATAACGCACAATCATTCGATTTTCTTGACTTGGTTGTATTGAAATTCCCTCCACACCTGTTTGTGAGATTTTTTCTGTAACAGTTTCTTTGGAAACGTCCACTGCATCAGAAAAACGCACTTCTACTAATGTTCCCCCGCGAAAATCAATGCCAGGTTTTACCCCCCAGACAATTACCACTGTCACACTTGCAATCATGAGCACTGTCGAGACTATGTATGATATTTTTCGTTGTCCGATTATGTTGAGCATATCACCGAAATATTTTTTATTAATCTTTGTCCTTTGACACCGCAAATGGTAACAGGATGTTGTGATGTTTTTTGAGAAAATTGTTTTGTACAATTATCTGCAATAATCCTCTCACAAAAATGATTGCTGTAAACATTGACAATCCAACACCTAGCATCAAAATAATGGCGAATCCTTTAACAAACCCGCTACCGATCCATGCCAGAATCAAAGATGTTAGAATTGTTGAAAGATTTCCGTCACGGATACTTGTCCATGCACGTTCAAATCCTTTTTGAACAGCTTTCTCCAATGTTCTTCCTCGAGCCATTTCTTCCCGCACACGTTCAAAAATAAGAATGTTTGCATCCACAGCCATTCCAATTGACAAAATAAACCCTGCTATCCCCGAAAGGGTTAGTGTGATTGTCATTGATTGTGGTCCCAGACCAGAAATTTTAAATATTGCCACCATTGTCGCTGTATAGATACATAAGGCTAATGAAGCCACCAATCCACACAGTCGGTAGTAAATAATCATGTAGAACATAATAAAAACCAAACCAACTGAGCCAGCTTTCAACCCCATTGCCAATGATTCTGCTCCAAGTGACGCTTCAATGCTCTGCTGAGCAACCAAGCTAATTGGCACTGGCAACGCCCCCTCGTTCAATCTTTGTGCTAATTTTTTTGCTTCTTCAAGTGTGTAGTCTCCTGTAATTACAGCGCGTCCATCCAAAATTTCCGCCTGCACCACGGGTGCTGTTACTAATTCATTGTCCAGAAAAATCGCAATAGTTTTGTTCAAATTGCGTTTGGTGATTTCCTCAAAAAGACGCGTCCCATCACTGTCAAAAAACAGCTCCACTTGTGGACCGGACACGCCCACAGAATCAAAACTGACAGCTGCGCGATCCAATTGTCCTCCCGTTAACTCTGTTGGTTTGTAATACAAGTTTGGCAGACTTTCTAACTGTGTTTTTGCCAACAAAATATGCTGGGCACGCACTTCTTTCTGCTCCTCTTGTCCTTCATCTTGGTTTTCTTGATTATCTTCTCCTTCTGTTTGCATGCTTCGTTCCTCGATTTTCTTTATAACATGCCATCCAAATTGTGTTTCCACTAACTCTGGGTACACTGTCCCATTTTCAAAATTGTCAGAAAAAATCACTTCATCAAATTCTGGAACAAAAATTCCTTTTGCCACAAAACCAAGATCACCACCCTCTTCTCTTGAGCCAGGGTCTTGGCTATATTCTTTTGCAAGTTCTTCAAAGTTGTCACCGTTTTTTGCCTTTTCCAACACCTCATCTGCACGTTTTTTTGAAAAACTGTTAAGTTGGTCTAGGATTGATTGCGCTTCTGGATCTCCCTCTTCTCGCTCTTCTCGAAATTCCAAGAATGGTGTTTCTTTTATCGTATTTTTTGCCTCATCAATATTTTCGATTCCAGGCAATTCTACAATCAGTCGCTGTTGTCCTGCTGACTGTGAACGTTGCACGATTGGTTCCCCAACACCGAAGGCATTAACTCTACGCTCCACAACAGCCTGCACAGCTTCCAAGGCTTCTTGCTCTTGACTTGAATCTACTCCAGATAGGTCAATGGCGTATTCCAAATGAATTCCACCTTGCAAATCTAGCCCGAGATTTACTTTCAGTTTTTCAACAGATTCTTTCACTGATGGTGCAAACGATAACGCTTTTGGATAGGCAATGACTATTGCCAGCAATGAAAACACTGTCAGGACAAGAAATTGTAATTGTAGTTTTTGTGCTTTTTTCATCATGGGACTATTTTACAGAATGCTCATAAAAAAAGAAAGATTGACAACCTTTCACTTTTCCATAATTCGTTTATTAGATTCTTTGAGAATATTCTTTGCGTTTGGAAATGTTAGTCGTTTGTATGACTCTTCAAACGGCATCCATACGAAACCACGATGCTCGTGAGAGATTTCCACTTTCATATCTTTTGCTTGGCAGAGAAAAAAAAGTACTCTCTTAACCACCCATAGACCATTTTTCTTTTCCACGCGTGATTTCTTTTCTGGACCTTTTGCAACATATGCATACCACACGCTCTTTTTAAATGATTTTTCTATTGTAAGATTTTCTATGCCTGTTTCCTCTTGAACCTCCCTTTGCATTGTTTGTTCATATGATTCGCCGTGTTCTTGATGTCCTTTTGGAAAATCCCAATGTCCTTGCGGGTATTGTAGTAGGAGGTAATACACTTGTTTCTCACGTCTGACAAACACAACAGCACCAACTGATGTTTCTATGGACAAACACCATGGTGCTAAAATTTTTGGAAATGTTCTTCGGCCACTGCTCATATTTTTTTACTCTTTCGTTTGTGCGACGTTATTTTTTCTTTTCCTGTTTTTTTTATGCGAATGGACTTTGCATCTTTTCTTTTTCCTTTGCACTTTCTTGGGTTGCTGATGACCATTGATTGCTTGCTTTTACTGGAGCGCAGGTAATTGGAGTACGTCGTGCTACAAAAAGTATATAGAGAATATCGATGATTCCAACCACATAAACCACACAAAGAACAGTAAACCACCATTTGTGTGCCCGTCGCGCTGACATCCACAATGCCAGCCCTTTGAGTGGAATTGTTAGTGTTGTCCCCCAAAATAGAATTTTACCAATGAGTTCTGGATTTTGCATCAATGTTTCTGTCATATTTTATTTTTATGATTATTTTTTCTTTTGTGTTTTTTGATATCTTTTCTTTATTTTTTGCGCCTTTCTGAGCAATTTCTTCTTTTCCTCCATGACATCTTTCATACTTATCTCACCAACAGGATTTTGTCGTTCTCCAATCGTGAAGCTGTCACGCATCTCCTTGCGGAATTCGCGACTGTGGAACCAGTTAACTACAGCAATTGACGACAGTGTTACAAATGCTCCGAGTGCTGCCAATGCCATGTCTTTTTGCGCGTCCCAGATATCACCTTGTGTTGCCAAAAATGCAACACCTGTTTCTTCGTTACTAGCAACAACAATGAACCATTCAAAAATTTCAAAAATTGCAGAAAAAGAAAACGCCATCTCCAACGGCACTACATAACTCCAAAAACCTCGTATTTTTGCAACGCGCAACAACACTTCTCGTACAGGATATACCCACAGGAAACCAAATGAAAAATGCACGATGCGATCATAAATATTTCTATTACTTCCAAACCACTCTCCAATTCCTGATCCCAATGGTGCTTCAGCGTATGTGTAATGAGCGCCAATCATGTGAAGGATCATGAATGCCACAATACATGTGTATGAGATATTTGAGAATCGAAAATATTTCCCTAATATAATTATCGTTGGAACAGCAATCACCACAAGAATGTTTTCTAGCATCCATGCTTCGGGGGACACCGGATTGATTGCTCCCCATATCCACACACACAGGAACACTGCAAGTAAAATGAATGGGTAATTTTTGTGGATTGTTCTTTTCATGTGTGAAGATTATCAATATGTCATCTGAGACACATTACACTTTGTTTGTTTTAAGCATACCATGCCTGCCGTGCTATTTTCCAGCTCATTTTTCATCGTTTTTAAACCTTTTGAAAACGTTGAACGTCGCCCTCTTTGGTTTTGACTGTTTCACAAAACATCTTTTTTGGACGTACCCAGATTTCTGTTATATCTTTTGTCGAGACATAGACAACAAGATCTTCGTGTGTTTCGCTGTGACGTGCAACGCCCAACACATTGTATTCATTGCCTTTGTGATGACGATATTTACCGTGTGTGATGTCACTATCTTTCATTTGGTCTTTGTGTTTCTTTTTTATACTTCATGTTACGCTACTGTTTCTTTTCCATGACACTTTTTATATTTTTTTCCACTTCCACAATGACATGGTTCATTCCGCCCCGTTTCTTGTCCCTTAACAATCGGTTGTTGGGCACCTTTTGCTGTCTGCTCTTTTGGCGCACTTAATTGACTTTGATTTTTTGGTGCGCTACTAAATTGCATGTTGCTTGTTGATGTTGTCTGTGCAGTTACTTGCACTGTTACTGCGACATGAAAGACTGTTTTAACCGTTGTGGATCGAATGTTTGCCATGAGTCCTGAAAAGATTGTATGGGCTTCTTTTTTGTACTCAATAAGCGGGTCGCGCTGACCGTAACCACGTAGACCAATCCCTTGCCGCAAATATTCCATTTCATCAAGATGATTCATCCAAAGCGTGTCAATCGTTCGCAAAAACACTGACCGAACCACCGACGGCATTCGTTCTTGTCCAATTTCTTGTTCTTTTTGATAAAACGCTTTTTTTGCTTCCTCCACAAACACCTCCACAAGTCGTGTCTTTTTTTCTGGTGCATCCAATCTCTGATCCTTTTCCAACTCTTTCACCTTCTTTTCTATCTCACCTGGCAATGGAAAAATTCCTCCAATGTCTTCAAACATCACTTCGATTTCCCATCCATCCTCTTCCATAACATGTGCGGCTACGATTGTTTCGCATTCTTCCCGCACTAACTCAAAAAATGCATCTTTGAAATGCTTTCCGTCCAAAATGGCACGGCGTCTTTTGTATACAACTGTTCGTTGCTTGTTGACAACATCATCATAATCCAAGACGTGCTTACGAATATCAAAGTTAAATCCTTCAATCTTTGTTTGTGCATTTTCAATTGCACGTGAAATCATCTTGTTTTGAATTGGCTGGTCATCTGGCAAGCCAAATCGTGTCATCATGTTTTTTAGTTTGTCACCACCAAAACGTCGCATCAATTCATCGTCGAGTGAGACGTAGAATTGTGACATACCTGGATCACCCTGACGACCAGCACGTCCTCTGAGCTGATTATCAATGCGTCGTGCTTCGTGTCGTTCTGTTCCGATGATGCACAAACCACCCAGATTACGCACCTCATCAGTGATTTTAATGTCCGTCCCACGACCCGCCATGTTTGTTGCAATTGTGACAGACCCCTGCACCCCAGCATTTGCAATGATTGCTGCTTCGCGCTCATGATTCTTTGCATTCAAGACCTCATGTGGCACACCAGCTTTTGTGAGCATTTTACTGACCACTTCAGACTTTTCAATTGCCACAGTTCCCACCAACACTGGCTGACCAGTTTTGTTGAGTTCTTTGATGTGTTGTGTGATTGCCGTGAGTTTCCCTTTTTCATTTTTATAAATCACATCTGGCTCATCACGTCTGACCATCGGGCGATGTGTTGGCACTGCCACAACGTCAATTTTATATACTTTTGCAAACTCTTCCGCACTGGAAAGAGCCGTCCCCGTCATGCCGGCAAGTTTTTCATACATGCGAAAATAATTCTGAAATGTGATTGTTGCCAATGTGCGTGATTCTTTTTGAATTGCAACACCTTCTTTTGCTTCAATGGCTTGGTGCAA
This sequence comes from Candidatus Moraniibacteriota bacterium, assembly GCA_020428995.1. Lineage (GTDB taxonomy): Bacteria > Patescibacteriota > Minisyncoccia > Moranbacterales > JAGQLW01. The sequence goes on from JAGQLW010000024.1 coordinate 6,614, forward strand.
ACCCTCACTATATCTGCGCCCTTCCATGAGGCGTCCGGTGAAATCATCCACAATAATCACCTGATTATCTTTGACGACGTAATCCTTGTCGCGTTGGAATATCACACCAGCCCGCAATGACTGTTCCAGAACATGAACATAACTAATCATTGATGGGTCATATAGATTCTTTACTCCCACCATCTGTTCTACTTTGGAAATCCCATCTTCGGTCAATGTCACGGCGCGCAATTTTTCATCCACGTCGTAATCTTTCTTTTCTTCCAAACGAGGCACAATTTGTGCGAATCGTCCGTAGAGTTTTGTTGATTCTGTGTCAGGTGCCGAGATGATCAATGGTGTTCGGGATTCATCGATTAAAATAGAATCCACCTCGTCAACAATTGCATAATTCAAATCACGTTGCACCATTTGCTCTCTTTGTTGCACCATATTGTCACGCAAATGATCAAAACCGAATTCGTTGTTTGTTCCGTAAGTGATGTCAGCGGCGTAGGCTTCTTTTCTTGAAACAGGAATCAAGTTTTCTTTTTCCACACTCACTTCATTGTCATCAACTGTTCGTGGTTCATAGTGAAACGCCTGATCATGCACGATACACGCCGTTGACAACCCGAGGAAATGATACACCGCACCCATCCAGTTACAGTCGCGTCGCGCCAAGTAATCATTCACTGTTACGACATGCACACCTTTTTTGGTAATGGCATTGAGATAGATTGGCAGTGTTGATGTCAGTGTTTTTCCTTCTCCTGTTTTCATCTCAGCAATTTTTCCATTGTGAAGCACGATTCCTCCCAAAATCTGCACATCAAAATGACGTTGGCCAATCACGCGTTGTGCACCTTCGCGCACCACAGCAAATGCTTCAGGAAGCAAGTCTTCAAGACTCTCTCCTTTTGCGAAACGATTTTGAAATTCTTTTGTTTTTTCCCTCAATTGATCATCAGACAACTTTTTCGTTTCTTCCTCCAGTTGATTGACTTTTTCTAAGATTGGTTTGATTTTTTGAATTTCTCGCTCTTCAGAACCGAACATTTTTTTGAAAATTTTGTTGAGCATACGGTCATTTTTGGGTTTAATTTCTGTTTACGGAAGTTATTTTTGAAATTGATTCTTAGCTTACTTAGCGTACCAGAGGAGGTGGTTTGCGTAAAGTTTGTCTACCGCCTTCGCCAGTCTTTGATTTCAATCACACCACGACCTTTGTCTTCGATTGTCAATTTTTGTTTTGCCTTCCAGCCATATTTTTCCACTATTTCTTTTGGCAGTGTGATGGAATAACTATATTTGCTGTTTTTGGTGAGTTTTCTGACTTCTTTCATATGTCTTTTGTTTTTTTGTTTAGTGCGCAATAGATGCCTCTATAGAGGCATCTATTTTTATTATACATCTTTTTTCAGATTTTATTTTCTTTCATTTTTCTTCATTACTGCTCGTCGACATTCATCCATACCCATTTGTGAGCGATCAATCCACCGGAAATTTTCCACCTCTTCGGCTTGGAGGGTTATTTCTCCTGGGTCTTCTGGTACAAAGATGAATGCATGGTCGTGATGAAAATGCGCACTTTCGTTTTTCTTTTCGTTTGCTGGAATTTGGTGCGTGTCAATGTGAATTGGTGTCATATTGTTTTGGTTGTGCCATGGATGAAGTGTCACCATCAAACCTGTTTCTTCTTGGACTTCTCTTTGCACACACGCAACGATTGAGGAGTCTTTTTCTTGTTCAAAATGTCCACCGTGCTGGAGAAATCGTTGCAATACTTTGTGGAAAATGAGAAGAATTTTGTCTTGGTAAATAACAAAAGCACTTCCAGTGACGTGACCGGTCATGTTTTTTCTTGTCAGAACATCTTCGTTGTCTTCCGGTTACTGTTGGAAGATTTTCAGTCCGTTTTTTTTTCTTCGGGGAAAATTTGGAAATAGTTTTTGAGGGCTTGGGTGAGCATGCTTTTTCCTTTTGTTACGAATCTTGAATACTTGACTCTTCTTTGTAAATATTATATACTTCTTTAGGTGTCGATCTTGACATTTTCTTGTCTCAAAACAAGAGAGGTGCTTAATGGATATTATGGAGAAAAATATGACCACCTTCCCTGTAATAGTTGGTTCTTTACCCCCGAGACAGATTGTCCTCTATGAAGGTGGGCCGTACTGTGTCACAGACATTTGCGCTGGGATTGGCATGGTGCAGTTGGGAGCAGTGGAATTCTTTGACGATCGGTGGATTGCATCGTCTAATAACCAGAAAAATCCCGCCGTCCCTGCCGACACACTCGTTGAGCTGTATCCATAGACAAAAATCGGATATTTCGAACCCTCCCCATCACTTTTGATGCGGGAGGTTTTTTCTTACAAATTACTCTGGGTGATATTGCTCGAAGATGATATTGTCAGCGGTTTCTTTTGCTAAAATTCCATCCTCATCTGATGTTACCGCCCAGACAAATCTCACGGGACGACGGTCTTTAGCGTGATGTTTTTTTGTTGACAATGCCAAAGATTGTGACAGTGCAAAAAAATCTGCGCCACAAATGCGTGCCGCAATCGCAGCATATGCTGTTGCCATCTTTCTTCCAATCCACCCTACTGGTATGCCACTTTGACTCAACCCCACCACCAAACCTCGTGGAACATCTGACATGTTTTTTTTCCACCACCACAAAACGAGTGGGTTGAATGACATAATACTGACATTTCCATGATATTGTTGCACTTGCGCTTTGACACTCTTTTCTAACTGACCGGCAAAACCCCAGTTTTTGATTTCTATCATCACAGGAACCTTGCTGTTTGCAATTGCCAAGACATCAGAAAGACTGGGTACTGTTTCTTTGGTTCCAAACAGCGCTGTTTGCGCCAGTGTTTGAAAGGTGTTTTTCTTCAGACGACTCTTTCCTCCAGTAGTACGCCTGAGTGATCCGTCATGAAACGCGACGGGTATCCCGTCACGTGACAATCGCACATCTACTTCAATGGCATATCCTCCTTCGACAGATCTTCTGAATGCTTCTTTTGAATTCTCCGGAATACCTTTTTCTTGATTATGGAGTCCTCTGTGCGCAATGGGGCGCGTGAGGAATGGTGTCATCTTTTCCTTCGCGTCTCTGGTCATTTTTTTCATGATTATCTCATTTCTGCTCTCTTTGGTTTACAACTTTTCTTCTTGTTTCTTAAACTTCCTAGAAACGCGCATGGTCGTCAATGGCAATCTTCTTCTTGACTGATCGTCCACGGCGTCTTCCTAGGTCTATTGCTTTCTCTTTCGTGCGACGAACCTGTGTTTTGATTGCATCTTCAAGCTCGTCCACTGCCGCCTCAACGGTCTTTGCACTTTCTTTTGCTGTAAAAACTTTCCCTGGTGTCATGATTCCCAGTCTGACGGAAAAAAATCCTTTCTTATCCTTGTTAACGCTCACTTCGGCTCTCGTGACTTTGTTGAAAAATTTTTGCAAAGTTGTTACCCTTTTTTCTATGTATTCTTTTGATTCTTCGGTCATATCTGTTCGCACAAACGAATATGAGATGTTCATTGTTGTTTTTTACTACTTAAAACTTTTTTTCAAAACCCTGCCAAGGTGACTTCTTCGCTCAACTGCACACCGAGTTCATCACGTACTTTTCGTTTCACGAGGCTGGACAGAATAATGACTTGTTCTGCGGTTCCGCCATCGTTATTGATTATATAATTTGAATGCATGGATCCGGTTTGCACATGACCAACATGTTTTCCCCTGAGGCCAACTTCATCGATGAGCCATCCTGCTGGAACACGATTCCCACGGCATGTCTGCCCTTTTTCTTTTTCAAATCTTTGACGAATCTTTGGGTCAGACACTTCAGGATTTATAAAGAATGAACCAGCACTTTGCACATCTTGAATTTGTCTGGTGTTTCTTTCACTGAGAATGTGTTTCATTTGCGCTCTAATCTCCTCTTTTTTGCCTTTTTTAAAGTAAAGTATTGCTTCCCATACGATTAAGTTTCTCTCATTCTTAAATACACTGTTTCTGTAGGAAAAATTGCAATTTTGCACTTGAAATTCCTCCATTTTTTGTGTCTGTGTGTCATATGCTCTGACACTTTTTATTATGTCTTTGATTTCTGTTCCAAATGCTCCAGCATTTCCTCGCACAGCGCCTCCAACTGTTCCAGGAACGCCATAAAGATTTTCCAATCCTGAGAGTTCTTGCTCTGCCATCTTTTCAATGAATCCTCTTAACAATACTCCTGCAGAGACAACAATTTCTGCTTCTTTTATTTCGACTTTCTCATTTGCCACATGAATCACCAACCCATCAAAACCGTTGTCTGAAAATAATATGTTACTTCCACCCGCAAGAATCATATGGTTTTTTCCATGTTCTTTTTTCCATGCAAGTGCTTCTTCCAGCTCACCGACTGTCTTTACACTGATAAAATAGTGCGCCTTTCCACCAATCTTAAACGTGGTCATGGGCGCCAGATCAATTTGTTCTTTGATGTCTATCATATGAAATGACTTTCTCCTTGCTTAAATAACGACGTCTCCCTCTTTTGATTTTTTATTTCTTTGCTAAAAACATTTTTCCTACACGCCAGACATCACCTGCCCCCATTGTGATTATCACATCATTTTCTATGGTTGTTTTTTCAATCAATGTCACTGCCTCATCCATTGTATCTACTGTCACAGCCTTGTCTTTTGAATATTGGTTGATACGCATTGCCAAGTCTTGGGACGACACTGTTTGGTTTTGCCCTTCTTCACGTGCGCTAGCATAAATTGGCAAAATGATTACTCTGTCTGCACCATCGAAGCTTTGTGAAAATTCTTCCATCAGAGCCTGCGTGCGTGAAAATGTGTGCGGATGAAAAACGATTACCATTTTTTGATCTTTGCAGACCTCTCTTGCCGCAGTAATTGTCGCTTTGATTTCCGTTGGATGGTGTGCATAATCGTCAAACACCGTCACACCGTTTTTTTCTCCCATTTTTTCAAATCGTCTTGCTGTTCCATGAAATTCTGCAACTGCTTTTTGTATTGATTCTTCTTTTGCCCCCAATTCTCTTGCAACAATGATTGCGGCTGTCATATTTTGGGTATTGTGCTTGCCGTATAATTTTGTTTGAAATATCTCTGGCTTTTTTTGTTTTGTATTCAACGAAAAGGTGGCGCCATTTTCTCTCTCTTGTTGCTGATTTCTTTTAATCACAATATCACTGGACTGATCATAGCCATAGGTTATTACACGTGCATGAGCACTTTTTCGCACAATCCGTTCTGCATCGGCATCATCAGCACACACGACAATACAACCATATTGTGGAACGCGTGAAAGAAAATCTGCGAATACTTTTTCATAGGATTCTCTTGTTGGAAAAAAATCTGGATGATCCCAGTCAACGTTTGTCAGAACAACAAACGTTGGGTGATAATATTTAAGCTTGTTTTGATATTCATCTGCTTCTAATACAAAATATTTCCCTTTTCCATTGAGTGCGTTTCCTTTCCAATCATTGACACGACTGCCCACAATCGCACTTGGATCCAAATTAGCCGTTTTTAGAATTGATCCAATGATTGCTGTTGTGGTTGTCTTTCCATGAGTTCCTGCCACAGCAATTGTGAAGAAATTCTTGCTGATCTCCCCCACTGCTTGTGGGTAACTCATTGTTGGTACCCCCCTTTCTTGTGCTTCGGTGATTTCTGGATGTGTTTTGGGATTATATGCCGTTGAATGAATGATGAGCTGTATTTCTTTGGTGATGTTTTCCTTTTTGAACCCTTCCCTCACGATGATGTCTGCGTCTTTGAGAACTTGATCTGTGAAGAAAGTTTCGGTCGTATCAG
>JAGQLW010000025.1 GCA_020428995.1 Candidatus Moraniibacteriota bacterium
GGTTTTTATATTTGGGGTGGGGATTTTGGTGTTGGCTGTTCTAAAATAGTTTTTGCATGGTATAATAGCTGTGTATATCTTATTGTGATTTTGGTGTATTTTTATGTTTGATCAGGTTTTTGCACAATTTTCTGTCATTGGATCGGTTTTTTCTTCGTCATGGTTTCTGTTTTTGCCACCGATGTTTTGGTTCTTGTTTAAAACTATTTGGATGGATTATGCCAATGGTATGTGGAATTCGAAGCAAAACTGGGTTGTTTTGGAAATTATTCCTCCACGCGATATTGAAAAGAGTCCGTATCCCATGGAGTCTCTTTTTTATGGTATTGCTGGTGAAATCAAAACACCAAATTCTCTTGAAAAATATTGTGATGGTTATTTTGACCCTTCCACAAGTTTTGAGCTTGTTGGTGACCAAGGGAGAGTTCATTTTTATGTGCGAACGCAACGTAATTTTCAGCATCTGATTGAATCTCATCTTTATGCGCAATATCCTGGTGTTGAGATTGTTGAAGTTTCTGATTACGTTTATGATGTTCCTCGTCTTATTCCAAACAAGGATTGGGATTTGTGGGGGACTGATTTTGAACTTGTGGATGCTGAACCTGTTCCCATTCGTACGTATAAATATTTTGAAGAGAGTGTGACGGGAAAGATGATTGATCCGTTGGCTGGTTTGATTGAGGTGATGGGACGTCTTGGTCCTGGACAAAAGATTTGGTTTCAATTGGTGACACAGCCTAAGATGGAGGGGTGGAAAAAAGAGGCAAAGGCATATATTGATCAACTTGTTGGACGGACAAAAAAATCACCTGGACTTATGGATCAGTTGAAGGCGGATTTGAAGGATGTTTTTGGAAATATTGGTGCTGGGTTTAGTGCCCCGGTGGAGTTTGCGAAAAAACAAGATGCTCCTGATCAGCCAATTGAGTTTAAATTGACACCAGGAGAGAAACAAACATTGAAAGCAATTGAAGAAAATATTGGGAAGAATGTTTTTTCCGTGAAGATGCGTTTTTTGTATTTGGGACGTCGTGAGACTTTTGACAAGTCTTTTGTGTCTGCATTTATTGGAGGTCTTAAACAATTTGCTGATCAAAATTTGAATAGTTTTAAGCCAAATGATATATCAAAAACATATCCATCGTATCTTTTTGGTACTGCTCGTTTGCGACAACGACAGCGTAAGATTTTGAACCGTTATCGTTCACGTAGTGGTGAGGGTGTTAAGTGTGTTTTTAGTACAGAAGAGATGGCTACTTTATATCACATGCCGGATATGACTGTTGTTGCTCCATCGCTTCAATATACGCTAGCTAAGCAGGGGAGTCCGCCGGTGAATCTTCCGATTGAGTAGTTGTATTTTTTTTATTCCATGTCTAATTTGTACATATGAGTGATATTGCTTTTTTTGCAAAGACTAATTTTCGCAATCAAGAACGTGTTTTTGGAATTAAGACCGATGACCGTCGTCGTCATATGTATGTGATTGGAAAGACTGGCATGGGAAAGACCAACTTACTTGAGAATCTTGTTATGCAAGATATTCGCAATGGTCACGGCGTTGCGTTTGTTGATCCTCATGGTGACGTTGCGGAAAAAATAATCCAACTTGTTCCGAAGAGTCGTATTAATGATGTGATTTATTTTAATCCGGCTGATCAGAATTTTCCAATTGCTTTTAATGTTATGGAAAAGGTTGCGCCGGAGTATCGTCCTTTGGTTGCTTCTGGTCTTGTTGGAGTGTTTAAGAAATTGTGGGCTGATTCGTGGGGACCACGATTGGAATACATTTTGCGCAATGCTATTTTGGCATTATTGGAATATCCTGGCAGTACATTGTTGGGTGTCATGCGTATTTTGGTGGATAAGCGTTATCGTGATCGTGTGATTGAAAAAATTACGGATCCTGTTGTGAAATCGTTTTGGGTTGATGAGTTTTCCAAATGGGAAGCACGTGTTTTGCAAGAGGTGGTTTCTCCGATTCAGAACAAAGTGGGGCAGTTTTTGTCTAACGTTTTGATTCGTAATATTGTTGGTCAGACACAGTCTGCTTTTAGCATTCGTGAGGCGATGGATAATCAAAAGATTCTTATTTTGAATTTATCTAAAGGGCGTATTGGAGAGGATTCCTCGGCTCTTTTGGGAGCAATGATGATTACAAAAATGCAGTTGGCAGCGATGGCACGTGTTGATATGCCGGAAGAGGAGCGCAAGGATTTCTTTTTGTATGTTGATGAGTTTCAGAACTTTGCAACGGAATCTTTTGCAAATATTTTGTCAGAGGCGCGAAAATATCGCCTGTGTTTAACTTTGGCGAATCAGTATATTACTCAACTTGAGGAACCTGTGCGCGATGCTATTTTTGGTAATGCAGGAACACTTATTACTTTTCGTGTTGGTGCGGCCGACGCGGAGTTTATGGAGAAAGAGTTTGAGCCGGTGTTTATGATGAATGATTTGGTTAATTTACCCAAGTATCACATTTATTTGAAATTGATGATTGATGGAATTTCAGGAGATGCTTTTAGTGCGACGACGTTACCTCCCGCAGATTTTCCTCTTGATAATGATGTTGCTGACAAAGTGATTGCCAATACACGAGAGCGATATGCTTCTGTTCGGGGTGATGTGGAAGACAAAATTTTGCGTTGGAGTGGTGTTACACAGGATCAAGAAATGGATGACTTGGTTTCTTCCTTTGCAAAAAAATCTTCTTTTTCTGGGCGTGAGTCATCTGCTCGCAATGATCGTCGTCAATTTTCTCGTGATTCTTCTGGACAAGAGCAGCAATCTTCCGGATCAGCACGTTATCGCAATGATCGCTCTGTTTCTTCTGGTGATGATCAACAGCAGGCACATTATTCTTCTTCTGGGCGGAGTGAACGTTTTAATGTTGCTAAGAAAGAATCTTCTTCCAAGCCTCTTGGTGAAAAAAATGGTTCTGTTTCGATGAAGTCTGTTGTGTCTGTGGATGCAAAAAATACTTCCGTTCCTGATGTTTCCAAAGAAGCATTTTTTGAAGATGGCAATCAGCAAAAAAAAGTTTTTCAAGAGTCATCACTGGCTTCTGAGAATGTTCCTGTTGGCAGTGTTGCGCCGTCTTCAATGCTGGAATATTCCCAGGATTGTCGATATAAAGAAGAGATGGAGCGTCGTGGTGTTTCTCGTTCTGGTGATGGTGGTGTCTCTGATGATTGTGAGCGTTTTGTTTCACAGTGTTCGTTGTGTAAGGGTAAGCTGGCAACACCTTTTAAATCGGATGGTTCACGACCGGTTTTTTGTCGTGAAGCGCTAAAGGAGTATCAAAAACGTACAGCAAATAATGTTCCACGTGTTAGTGAGAGAACATATTCTTCTGCTCCTTCTGCGCATTTGACTTCTTCTGGTGATGGAGAAGAAAAACGTACGTCTTGGCAACATGGTGTGCGTCGCCCGTTTGAGCGTCGTACGTCTTGGGCAGGAACAGACAATCGTTCGGATCGTGATGATTCTTCGTCTGTTCAGCGTTCTTCTTCACGTCCACGAGGAGGTGTTGTCAAAGATTCTGGTACACACAAGCCGAATATCGATCTTTCACAGCTTCGCGCATTGATTGCTAAACAGCGAGGGGAACAATCTGATCAGAAATAGGATTTTTTCAATTTTTCTTTTATGTATTTATGCAAGACCTAACACGAGATTTGTCAGATCAGGAACGAAAAGCAAAGAAGCACCGGTTGTTGATGGATTTACAGGGCAAGAAGTCAGATCTTTTGCGCTATAAACGTCACAAAGATGATCGTTCTGTTTCCATTCGTTCTTTGGAGCGTCAGATGCATACGGTTCAATTGCGTATTGAGGAAGAGAAAGAGCAACAAAAAAAAGATGATCAAACCGTGTTTATGTTGGATCAGGATGTTAAGCGCCTTCAAAAACAGATCGGTCTTTTGTAATGGATATTAATTCAAGTATTTATTTTTTTTATGGCAAGTTTTTCACATACATTGAAGCAAAAGAAGTTGTTCAACAGTTTGGATAAACTTAGTTCTGGAGCAATGTCACGCCTGGACTCAGCATATCGTGATTATAAAAATGGTAAGATTGATAAAAATGAGTCTTTTTCTCGCATACGCGCAGAACTTCGGCAGTATTCTGAGAGTGATTATCGTTGGGATTATCGATTGTTGGAGCGGATGCTCTGATTCTTTTTGTCTTTCAAAGTGCTTTTTTTTGTGGGTAAGGCGTTCTTTTTTACCCGTTTTTGTCTAGTGCTTGAAATTTTTTGTCTGAAGTGACACTATGAGAATAGGTTGCTTTTGCATATATGGCAGTATTTTTTAATTTTGTTAATTCGTGCGTTTCTTGTTTATGAATCAATCATTTTCTGTTGGCGATATTCGCAAAAAATATCTTTCTTTTTTTTCTTCACATGATCATAATGTTGTTCCATCAGCATCTCTTGTTCCAGAAAACGATCCTACAACATTGTTCACTGGTTCGGGTATGCAACCTCTTATTCCGTATCTTCTTGGACAAGCTCACCCAAAAGGCGTGCGTCTGGTTAACTCTCAAAAATGTTTTCGTGCTGAGGATGTTGACGAGGTTGGTGATAATCGTCATACAACTTTTTTTGAGATGTTGGGGAATTGGTCGTTGGGGGATTATTTTAAGAATGATCAGTTGAAGTGGCTTTTCACTTTTTTGGTTGATGAGGTTGGTTTGGATCCCGCACGGCTTTATATTACTGTTTTTTCTGGGGACACGGTTAGTGGTGTTTTAGCTGATCGCGATTCGGTTTCTTTGTGGCAAAATTTGTTTTCTCAAAAAGGGATGGAGGCTTCGTTTGTAGAATTGATTGATGAGGAAACTGGCGGGCGATTAGGAATGCAGGGTGGACGCATTTTTGCTTATGGTCCGAAAAAAAATTGGTGGAGCCGTTCTGGAGTGCCAGAGAATATGCCTGCTGGGGAGCCCGGTGGGCCGGATTCAGAGGTTTTTTATGAGTTTGTTGATGTTGAACATGATGTGCGGTTTGGAGAATATTGTCACCCAAACTGTGATTGTGGTCGTTTTGTTGAGATTGGTAATTCCGTTTTTATGGAGTTCATAAAAAATAAAGACGGTTCTTTTTCCCAACTTCCGCAACGTAACGTTGATTTTGGTGGTGGGCTTGAGCGTGTTGTTGCCGCGGCAAATGATAATGCTGACATTTTTTCTATTGATGTTTTTGCTGGCCTGATTGCTTTTTTGGAAGAAAAATCTAGCAAGAAGTATTCTGATTCTTTGTATACAAAAGCATTTCGTGTTGTTGCTGACCATGTTCGCGGTGCTGTGTTCATGATTTCTGACGGAGTTTATCCGTCAAACACAGAACAAGGTTATGTTCTTCGTCGTTTGGTTCGTCGTGCTGTGCGTTA
>JAGQLW010000026.1 GCA_020428995.1 Candidatus Moraniibacteriota bacterium
CTCGTCTATTCCATTTCTTTTACAAATTTCCCCATAGAACTTTGCTGATGAGCGCACCGTTCTTTTTTGTGTTTGGCGATCTACTTCGATCAATCCAAACCGTGGCCAGAATCCTTTGTCCCATTCAAAATTATCCAGAAGTGACCAGTGCAAATATCCGCGCAAGTCCACACCCCTTTCGATTGCCTTGTGCATATTTTTTACCGTCTCACAAATGAACCACGCGCGCTTTTCGTCTCTCGCATCAGCTAGACCGTTTTCTGTTATGTATACTGGCTTTTTATATTTCCTCAGGCCTTCGAGCGTGTGAAAGATTGACCCTGGATGAAGTTCCCACCTAAGATCTGATGTTTTTTTATTTTCATTGGACGGTAATCCCTTTTTGAATTGCATGTGAAAATAATGATTAAGCCCGATGAAATCTTGATGATCTTTGATTTGTTTCAGAAAATAATCATTCCACCACCAATCTGCGATCTTTTTTGGTATATGGTTTATTAGACGGTTTTCGTACGCTTCGAAGTAAAAATTGTTTTTTGCAATTCCAACCTGAATGTTTTTGTTTGTCTCCCGGATCACCTCATAAGCTCTTTTGTGCCCTTTGGCGAGGTTGTGAAGTACCGTGAGATATGTGATTGGACTTCTTTTTTGTGGTGGCCATGTTCCAGCAAGATAAGCCATGCCCGCATAGATTTCGGGCTCATTAAGGGTAATCCAAAACCGCACATTTTCTCCAAAACTCTCTACAACTTTCTCGCAATATCGCGCAAAGTGCTCGATTGTTTCTTTGTTTTGCCACCCACCTTTTTCTGCCAGCCATATTGGGAGTGTCCAGTGCCAAAGTGTCACGAACGGTTCAATCTCCTGTTTTTTTAATGTCTCTAGTACTTTTTTGTAATGTTTAAGCCCTTTTTTAGAGAAATATCCCTCTTCTGGTTCGATCCGTGACCACTCAATGGAAAACCGCATTGCATTGTGACCCAATTCCTTTGCCAAGGCAAAATCTTCTTCAAAACGATTATAATGATCTGCTGCTTGTCCAGAAATGTAATTCTCTTTTGGGTATTTTTTCAGAAATTTATCTTTCTCTATGTCACGCAATCTTTGTGGGGATTGTTCCCATTGAGTCCAGTCGTTATGGACCCCCCCTTCCACTTGATAACTTGACGTTGCCGCGCCCCACAAAAAATTTTCTGGAAATGTGTATTTCATTGTTCGTTTTTTTAGAGCAATGGTTGGCTATGTGGTGCCGCGGGCGAGACTCGAACTCGCACGAGTTTTTAGCTCAAAGGATTTTAAGTCCTTCGTGTCTACCGATTCCACCACCGCGGCATGTTTTGTTCTTTATTTATACCATAGGATTTTACCCAAAACCACAAAGGATTTTTTGGTATCTCCTTCATGTCTACCCGCCTCGATTCGCGGTCGCTCATCAATGCGAGGCAAGCCTGCTTTGCAAAAGCTTCAGCAAGGCAAGCTGATTCCACTCGTCTCGCCATATTCGCCAGCAAGCGAAAGTCTGTTTCATTTTTTCATTGGAGGTCGCGCCCGGGATCGAACCGGGGTAAAAGGTTTTGCAGACCTGTGCCTGACCACTCGGCCACGCGACCATTGTTTTTGACCACCACACAAAGACTGCTTTTCAGTATACTGACTTCTGGCGTTTAATCAATGGCTATCTCATATTCCTTGCTTTTTTTGCTTTCTAATATTATGCTTATTTTCACATGGATGACTTTTTCTATGGATTGTTCTTTCTTTTTTGAGAAGTATCTCTGATGACTGTTTGCGAAGTGAAATACCCTGGTTCTGTGATTCCGTCTCTTGCTGGATTCCTTGTCTATCAAGGCAAAACGCGAGATATCTATTCTCTCCCTGACTACCCAAATCTCCTACTGGTGAATGTCACTGAACGCATCAGCACACATGATGTGGTTCACATATCTACTGTTCCTCTTAAGGACCAGATTCTCAACGCGATCAACATCTTTTGGCGCACAGAAGTCTTTAATGAGGCAAGCCTTTGCGGTGACGACAAACGTTATCGCGAACTCATGGCATCTGTAGAACACAAACCTCCTTGTGACAACACAAAGCATCACGATCTCATAGCGTTTGGACAGAAGGTCTACAACTATCCCCCTTCTGATCTGGACTATCCGAAGAATCTTCATCTGAGCGCTACTGTGGTGGAGGCTTGTGATGTTGTTCCGTTTGAACTCATCTTTCGGAACAACCTCACCGGGAGTTTGCAAAGAGCCTATGACCGCGGTGAAGATCCTTATGGTCTGAGGCTTCCATCAGGATTGAAACCCCTGCATGAATTTTCTTCCGCGATCTTCACACCAACAACGAAGGCTGACCAAGACAAACCTGTTCTCTCTGACGTTGTTCGTTATCTAATGCCCGATGTTGTTGAAATGTTTGCTAGTCTTTTTGGCAAAGCAACCGAATATGCCAAAAGGCGTGGCATTGCCATTTTGGACACCAAGTTTGAAGTCGGACTTTTGAGAGGTTCTGATCTTTTTGAAGAGAGAATTCTTGATGAGATCCTCACTCCGGATTCATCGCGCTATGTTCGCGTCGATGATCTCAAACAATGCGTGAAGGAAGGCGGTGACCCGCCATGGATGGACAAAGAAGTGTTTCGCCAACAAGCCATGCGGATGTGGGGCAGTGGAGCGAAAGTGCCCTTAGTATTTCCGGATTCCACGATTGTGCTTGGGGTTGATGCGTATCTCAATCTGTTCAGTCTCCTCACTGGGATGGAGCTCGAAGATTTCCAACAGAAGTATCTTTGCTGACATCTTTTTTTCTCAGCCAAAAACCGACCACACCCGCATGCGTGGTCGGTTTTTTCTTTTTTGATTGAATGGTTTTTTTACTTCTTCTTTCTCTTTTTTATTTTCTCGACTATCTTTGGAATTTTTTGGAAGTCTTTGATGAGTGTCTTGCGCAATGACCCTTGATAAAGCGCGGCCGCTGGATGATAGAGCACAAAAAAATCTCGCGTTCCCAACCCATCCACAGTGTGAACAAAAACTTTTCCATGGTCCTCAGAGATTTTTTTTCCAGGAACAAAACGGTTCATCGCATGACGACCAAGAAGCACAATGAGTTTTGGGTCAATCAGTTCCACCTGCGCAGAAAGCCATGGCCAACAAGCAACTACTTCTTCTGGCAGTGGATCACGATTCTTTGGCGGTCGATATTTCACCGTATTTGTGATGTAAACATCTTCTCTGGACAAACCAATACTTCCAAGCATTTCTTCCAAAAATTTTCCAGCAGCACCAATGAACGGTTTCCCTTGAAGATCCTCGTTTTTTCCCGGGGCTTCTCCAATGAGCAAAATGTCTGCATCGGCGCTTCCCTGCCCTGGTACAACATTTGTTGCTGTTTTTTTGAGCTCGCATGTGCAACTGTAAGCCATCTCATCATTGAGTTTTTGCAACTGTTCTTGTTTGTTCATTTGTTTGTATATCGCAACTTTTTGGTAATGTTTTTTTATAACTAACTTGCTGTGTGGCGCATGAATTTTTTGTTGCCAAGTCTTGCAACTTTTTTTACACCACTTCCCAATCACCATTTTTTTCAATAATATGCCCCGGGATTTCAAAACCACTTGCAAGTTTGTGTCCACCACCACCAAATTTTCTGGCAATGTCCGCAACATTGACCCCACGACCTTCCTCACTTCGCATACTTGCCTTAACCCAACCTTCTTTGATTTGAAAAAGAAACAGTGAAAATTTCACGTCTGGCACTGTCACAAGAATTGACGCCACCTGCTTCACATCGTCAGGATTTGCCTTGCATGCTTTCATGTCTTCTTCGGTCAACGCCGTCACAATCATACCGTTTTGCTCCACGATTTTTGCTTTTTCAATTGCACGCCCCCACAAATGAAATGTTGAGAGTTGTTTGTTGGCAAATGCGTTCTTTACAATCTTCCCTGGGGACGCTCCTTTTCGCATCAAGTCTTCAGCTGTTTCAATTACTTTTGTTGTTGTGTTTGCGTGTTGCAAATTTCCTGTATCTCCCAAAATTCCAATCAAGAGTGCTGTTGCAATGTCTCGTGTAATTTTTGCGTTGGTGTACGACAAAAAATCATACACGATCTCACAGCTGGACGAGTATGATGGATCAATCATTGTAATGTCTGTCTTTTGTGGCGTGTCCAAATGGTGATCGATTGTAACCGTCACTGTTTTGTTCAGCTTGTTTTTTTTCAAAAACGGCACAAAGGTTCGCTCAATACTATCGCATCCAATCATCACGTCATATGACGCAAAGTTTATTTCATCAGGTTTCAAAAATTTCTCTGACAGCATGACTTTGAGCCCATCGGGAAATTCTTCTTCACACATTATCTCTGCCTTTTTTCCAATCGCACGGAGATACCGTGCCAAGGCAACATTCGCGCCCACCGTGTCAGGATCTGGATGTTTGTGTGCAACCAACAAAAACCTCTCTGACTTTTTGATCACGGCCGCAAAAATTTCAAATTCTCGTGAAAAATCTTTTACTGTCTTGTGCATTTGTTTTTTTATTCCTCCCTTTCTTTTTTCAGATCATCTTTTTGTGAACTCTGTTCCCATTCATTCTTGGCCCGATCAATCAATCGCTCCACTTCATCCGCTCTCGCTTCCGTATCGTCATAAAACCATTGAATCTTAGGAACAATTTTCATTTGTAATTTTTCGTTGAGTTTTTTTTGAATAGTTGCATTTTCTTTTTTCATCGCCACCATGACATATTGCTTTTCCTTTTCTGGATACACTCCCAAGTATACACGTGTTGTGCGCAGGTCACTCATCGTGTCCACGCGAGCAATCGTCGCAAAGACACCAAGCTTAAGACTGAGCTCTTTTGTGAGAATTTCTCCAAGTGTTTGCCGGACGAGTTCGTTGACTTTTGGCATGCGATTTGACATAGTGTTTCTTTACAATTTGTAGTTTTTCTTATTGTAACACTCTTTACGAACCTTTTGTTACTTATTGACTCAGTTATACAACGTGCTATCCTAGCACCGGTTCCCTCACTTGTCGAGGGTTTTGTTTTTGTTCTTTTTTTGGAGTGAACACCGATGACTTCATCCTTCCCACATTATGTGTACTGCGGTTTTCCTTTGGAACATCCGATTTTTGCTTCTGGTGGATGTGCGCAGACACTGGAAGATGTGCGTGTTCTTGCGCGATCTACTTCATCAATGGTTGAGGTTGGTTCTGTGATTCTTTCTAAGAGTGGTCGCCCTGGGAACGCTGGTCAAACTTATTGGTCTGATCAGAGGACCATTTCTTTCAATGTGCGCAATATTCCATGCCCGAGCGAGGACTACTATCGCCAAAACCTCCACGAAATGGTTGAAATGGCACATCGTTTTAGGAAAATCCTTGTGTGGAATATTGCAGGGCAAAACCCTGTCGATTTTGCTTGCGCTGTTCGCCTGGGCGTTCAATCTGGTGTTGATGTGATTGTTGTGAATGCTGGTTGCACAAATTTGTGGTCAGACCACAAACAAAAACCAACCATCTCACACAACAGCATCTCTTTGTCGGCTGTCTTGATGGCTGTACAAGATGCTCTCTCTTCCTCTCGCACTCCGATTGACTTGAAAATATCCCCTGTCGAAAATATCCAACAGCGTGAGAAAAATGCTCAGATGATTTTTAACCTTGTTCTTCGATTCCCGTGTGTCAAATTATTCACACTTATCAACACCATTCCGAACAAGGTTGGATTTGATGAGCGCGGTTTCCCCTGTATCAATTCGTCCGATGTTCCTGGTGGATTTGGTGGTATGGGTGGTGCAATCACCAAACCCCTTGGCATGTGGTATGTTGTGCGCTTTGCTTCACTCATTTCTCAAAACTCCGCTCTTGCCCAACATGTTTTCACGATTCGCGCCTGTGGCGGTGTCACTTGCGGGAAAGATGTCGTGGATTATCTTCGTGCTGGTCGTGGTCATGTTTGTGCTGTTGGGGTTGGCACTACTGTTCACGACTATGGTGTGAGAGCTCTTTCGGACATTTTGGAAGAGTTTACCTCCTCTTCTTGATAGTATGACATGCTTTTTTGTTCTTTTTCTCTTTTGGACCAATCTCCTGACGTTTTTTTTGTCTGGGGATTTTGTTTTTTTAATAAGGTGACAAAGCAGTTTTTTTGGACCAAAGCAGGTCTCTTGCACTTACTCATTGTGCCTCCGGCAGGACGCTTTGCTATCTCACACTTTGGAAACCTTTCGGTTTTCCAACACTCCCGCTCGTTTACAACTCGCTGTCGCTGCCTTCCACCACGGGAAAACTCCCGTCTTCCCGACCCCTTTCCCTGTTCGCTGTGCCTCCGGCAGGAATCGAACCCACATCTCTCCCTTAGGACGGGATAGCTCTATCCATTGAGCTACGGAGGCGTTTTTTGTTTATGTTTTGACTACTTCCTGACTGATTCTTTCAAGTCTCTCAATTTTTTGTTTTTGTTCCTCTTTTGATCGGTCTCGTGCTTCGTTGGAATCTGCTGATCCGTAAGGGTCCAAAAAAATCAATTGCTTCTTATCATTATTTTCTATAATACTCACGTTTTCTTCTCCGATCACATCAATCATCTTTCCCTTCTCGTCTCGCAAAGCCTTTGTTCGCTCAACAAATGCGCAAAACTGTTTTTTCAACCTCTCGTCCCCTCTTAACACTTCTAGTAACTCTGCTTCTCCATAAGAAAAAATATCTCTCATCTTTCCACTTACAAATGTCTGCACGCTCATCACTGCTGGCTTGCTATCTCGAGGATTACTGCCCACAAAGAAGAATTCTTCTGGAATAATGTTTGGCACATCTTTATACCAATGAACCATTTCTTCATGTTCTTTCTTTTGCTTCGCAGCATATTGCGTTAATTTATCCACCCCTCCCTTTTCTGCATGATTCACCTTTAGTGCATATGAGGGTATATTTTTGTCCTGTGACTCTAACAAGAACACCTCCACAGAGACACCTCTCCCAACTCTTTGTCGAAATGACATTTTTTCTGGATCAAATGGTAATTTTTCATCTTTGTAATCCACTCTCAAATTTTCTTTTATCTTTTTTGATAGCGCTTGGGGTATGTTTTTTTTCAACAAATTGAAACATCGCCAATATCTTCTTGGAAATTCTTGGGTTGCTTATTACGTCTTCCAGTAATTCCCTGTTTGTTTTTTCCCTTTTCTTGTGAACAAAAGCGTCTTCTGCTTCCATCCGCATTCTTTGGGCATAATGATCTATGTTTTCCATTTTTTTATACTTTACAAAAATGTTTTTTTGTGATACAGATACTATTGTGTTCTTTTTTCTCTTTGGCTCACATTTTCTTTTGCGAGGTTCACATGGGCACTCTTTGCATTTTGTGGAGAAACAATGAAATTGTTTCCACTTGCCTCCTTGATGAGGAGTATATTCTTACTGTGCTATTGCCCGTCATTATGAAGCACCTGGCGCTCATTACAAGATCACCTATTCCACACGGAAAAAGTTTGCTCAGTACACACAGAATCTGTGCGAAGGCCAACTTCTTCTTCAGGAGTTAGCCCAGGAAATTCAGAGAGACGCACAGAGGTTGTTATAGAACCAGACCTCTTTCTTCAGAGCCCTTTGGGTGGTGGCAGGCAATTTTGCATGCCACCTTTTATTTTGTCCATACTCTTTCTGTGACTTATTTAGTTTTCCACATATACCCTCGCGTGTCGAATTTTCGTTCACATCCTTTTTCATTCATAAATCTGACCGTGCCAAAAATGGGACGCTCAAACCATGGTCTGTCATGCACTCCGCCGATTGACCACGCAATCCCCGCATATCCATTGGGATCTCGCCCGTCGAGTTGGTATTTATCATTGAGTTCGATTGCGATTTTCATCGCCTCTTGTGGTGTTTTTGTCCACTCAAGAATTTTTTTTGCCCAATACATTCGCATGTATCCGTGCATTTTTCCTTTTTTGACCATTTCTTTCTGTGCGGCGTTCCACAAATAATCATGTGTTTGAGCCTTTTCGCACTCTTCTTGTGTATATGTATATTCTCTTTTGTCTTTTTCGTGTTTTTTGAGAGTCTCTTTTGCCCAATTTGCAAACCCTTTGGTTGAATCGTAATTTTTGTTATAGAAACAGAAGTTATCAGAAAGTTCGCGCCGTACAATTATTTCTTCCAAAAATGCATCTTTGCCTGGTCCGTCTGGCACTTTTTGCAATTCTAGTGCGATTGCTTGCGCACTTATCTGCCCAAAATGAAGATATGGTGACAAGTTTGACTGACCATCTGCAACAGGGTCATTTCTCAGATAGTCATAAGCATCGATTTTTTTGTCAATAAATTTCTTTAGAGTTTTTTTTGCTTCTTTTTGCCCTGGCAACAGCCAATCAACTGGCGCAACAAACTCATCTACTCTTATTACGTTTTGTGCTTTTTCCCACGATATTTTTGATTTTTCTCCTTTGTACTTCACTTTTTGGTGTATAATGTGTGGATAAGGTGTGAGAAACTCGCTCAAAAGCCGATTTATCTTTGGCCTGATGGTGCGAGCAGCATATTCTTGCTTGTCTGAGACGACCCAGACAGGAATGATGTTGTGTGCATCCACTTCATGAATTGGTGTGCTTATCGCTTTTTTCACACCCTCGCACCATTGATCATAAATTTTGAGCGGGGAAAAATCTTTCACAAGCAGTCCGCAATCATTCTTCTTGATGAATTTGGAGATTTCTTCGACAGGATTGCCCACGAGAAGAATAAACTCAATGTTCTTCTTTCTGAGATTTTCTTCTACTTCTTTCAGTCCTGTGAGCATGAAATCGTATTGTCTGCGTGTCGCACCGAGAAATGATGGAACAAGGCAAAACACCACAACCAGTGGCACGTCGTTTTTCATCGCCTGCTCTTGCGCATAATGAAGTGTCCAGTTGTCTTTTGCACGCTGGTCACGACTCATCCAGTAGACGATTGGTTTTTCTTTTTTGACTTCTCCCTCTTGAATGACGCGCACGCGACGCAGATCTGTCTTTTGAGTCATGTTTTTTCTTCACGGTTTATTCCAGTCTTTTTTACTATTAGATTACACTAGAAAGAATGTTTCTCCATTGGTGCTTCTGACTCAACAGATTTCATGCGTAGGGCTATTTCTTCCAAATATTTTTTGCGTCCATCATCCCCCGCTTGAAATGTTGACCATGCAACAAATGTTGGCAACACTTCCATTCCACAAAAATAGAGTGTTCCGTGAGTGATTGGATAGAGAATCTCCTCTATTGTCGCGCCGTGCACCCCTTCTTTTTCATATAAATTTTTTGACCCTCCTGTCGTCACACTCATCATTGCTTTTTCCCCCTGAGCAATCCCTTGTCATAAATTCCATTAAAATCCCACGCGACACCCGTTGCCAAGACGCGATCAAACCACCCTTTGACAATTGCGGGTGTGGAAAACCACCATACTGGCGTGTTGATGATCAACAAGTCTGCCTTCTTCACTTTTTCTATTTCACTTTGCACATCGCTTGCAAACAAACCTTTTTCCGCGGCGTTTTTCTGCTCCAGCATAAAGTTGAAATATTCTTCATTGCCCAGTTGTGTAAAATCATCTTTTCCTCCTGTCGGGTTAAATTTCATTTCGTACAGGTCAGACACCGTGACACTGTGCCCATTCTTTTGCAATTCTTCCAGCATTGCGTCTTTCATCGCACTACCAAATGATTGTTTTTCTTGCGAAGCGTGAATAATAAGAACGTTCATATGTTTTGTTACTCTAGATAATTGTTAAAATTTTTAATTTTTAAGCGTATCCGCTCAATCAATTTTTGTAAACAACGCTGTTAATACTTACAGTTAATACTTACACATAAACAGTTCTTTTTTGTTTGTTTCTTTTTTTTGTGAGATAATTGTGAATATTTTGTTGTCTACCTTTTTATGATTGCATACTTTTGTTTATAATAACACCTCTTGTTTGAAAAAATCCTTCGTCGTTTTGAATCAAAAGATCAGAAGAATTTTGAAACGCAAGTACTCCAACTTTCCCCGAAGACAAAATTTGAATGTTGCAAAGTTTCAGACAATACCTTTTCTTTTTGGCTATATCGCGATAGCAAACCAGTCGTTGATTTGAAGATGTTTGCTCCAGAGAGCTGTATTTTTCAGTATGTTTCTAAAAAAATCAACAATGGGGCACATACGTTCAAGAAAAACGCATTGATTTTGGTGATTTTAATTCGCCTCAAAAAATTCTTTACCTTCTTCATGAAATTGGACATCTGCACATCCTTAAAGAGGATGCTGTTTATAGGGATTCTTTGCGAGAAAATCACAAAGAAGAAGTTTCTGATCAGCGCAATGCCTACCCGCACTCACGACTAAAGGCGTATGCCGATGTGTATGTTTCGGAACGCAACATCGAACGTCTTGCGTGGGCATACTGCCTCAAAACAAGTCGTAAAATTAAAGAGGATTTTGACATTGACCTTTTGTCATCGTGTGGATCTTTCAAAGATGTTGTGTCAATGATCAATGACCGTCTGAAGACGTATGAAAAAGGTCACATCAACGGTCTTTATGACCTTAATGTCTCCACTTTTTCAGATCTTCAAGAAGTTTTGGAACATTCCCTTTCACAAACATCTCCCGAACAGACTCCAAAAATTAAACCCTATGCAACACTTTGGCCTGAGAAAAAATAGAAATCTCTTTATATTAAAAAAACCATATCATTGATTGATACGGTTTGGTTGAGAAATATCGCCAATTCTAAAGAAGCGATATTTTTTTTATTCTTGTGAAAACTTTTTACGCTGTAACATGGCAACAGTTTTTTCTGACCATAGGCACTCCATTTTTTTTGTTGCTGCAGTTGTTCCTTTTGGGAGTCTCTCAAACCAATCAACTACCACCACCCGAGGTGGTGGTTTGAACACCAGCCTGGAAGGCTTTCTATTATTTATATTAGTAAACTAACCTCGAGACTCTCTGTCTTATTGCCATCGTACATACTTCCTAATCTGTTCTTCGTTCAGTCCTACAGTTGATACACAGTAACCTCGTGCCCACAGGTGTCGCCCCCCAATGCAGAACCAAACACTGTGTGATAA
>JAGQLW010000027.1 GCA_020428995.1 Candidatus Moraniibacteriota bacterium
TATAATTTCTAGGTTCCGTTTTTTTATCTTTTATTGTCGGAGGATTTGTTGTGACTGTTAATTCTTCTGTTCCTGAAATTTGTGCTGTTCGTAAGGGTGTTGCTTTTTTGGATGCTTCTTTCCCTGGGTGGTGTTGGATTGTCAACACTGAAAAATTAGATGCTTTTCATCCTCGATGGTGTGTTTTGGGGCAATTGTATGGAGATTTTTATGAAGCGGTTCGTTGTTTGCACATTCCTATGTCAGGTGTGTGTGATTTTGGTTTCGATGCGTTTCCTGATGAGAGGACGGGATTTGTGATCTGGATGTGGTCGTGTATGAATGGTGTCCGACGTGGTTTGGGTCTTGGTGAATTCTTCGACAAGGGAAATAGTTTTGTGATCTTGAATCAATTGTGGGTCAACGCTGTTAGGGTTCGGCGACTTTGTTCTTTTGGAACGTGTTCTTTTGCAAGTGTTTGTGAACCATCTGTCGTTTGAATGATGTCGTTCTTTTTTTTGTGTACGTCGTATTTTTACGGCGTATTTTTTTTGTGATATAATTATATTGTATATTTGATTATTTATTTCTAACTGAAGTTGTTGTTATGTCTAAGAAAATTCTGATTGCTGAAGATGAAACACCAATGGCAAATGCTTTGCGTTTGAAGTTGGAACATTCCGGTTACGAGGTTTCTATTGCTGGTGATGGAGAAGAGGCTGTGCGTCTTTTGAGTGACGGTCATTTTGATCTTGCTCTTCTTGATCTTGTTATGCCAAAAAAAGACGGTTTTAGCGTGCTTGCTTTTTTGCAGGAATCTAAGGAAATTACTACGCCGGCGATTGTGGCTTCCAACCTTGGTCAAACAGAAGATCGTGGGCGAGCCGAATCTTTGGGAGCAATTGATTATTTTGTGAAGTCTGATATTTCTTTGGCGGATATTTTGGATAAGGTGAATAATTTTTTTTCTCGTTCATAAATTGGGTTTTTTTGCATCTCGGTTTAATTTTTTAGCGATTGTTTTTTTTGTGAATAATAATGACGTTGATAAAATCAAACAGATTCTTTTGGAGAAGCAGTATGTTTCACAAGAAGATGTTTCTCAGGCTGAAGCTTATGCTGAGAAGCATCAGACGTCTTTTTTGGCCTTTCTTTTGTTACAGCAAATTCTCACAAAAGATCTTGTTGGCCAGGCGATTGCTGAATATTATGGTGTTTCTTATGCTGATTTGAATTCGCGCATTCCTTCTGCTGAGCAGGTGCGAATGATTCCTGAGAAAATTGGGAAACAATATCGTGTTGTGTTGTTTGACGCTGATGATGAGGCTCGTTTTGTTGTGACGACGGATTATCCTGATCAAGAGGGCTTGCTTGATATTTTAAAAAGTCTTTTTTCTGGTAAGGAAGTCGTTTTGTCGTATTCTTTGTCAGAGGATATTGATCAAGCACTGGTTCATTATCGTAGTTCTTTGGAGACGCGGTTTAGCAAAATTATTGAAACACAAAAACGTGTTGCACCGGAGATTCTGGATGAGATTTTTAGTGACGCTATTGTTTTGCGTGCCTCGGATATTCACTTTGAACCACAACCAAAGTATGTTTTGATTCGGTTTCGTATTGATGGCATTTTGCTTGAGGCGGGGCGTATTCCGATGGAGTATTATGAAAATATTGTGAACCGTGTGAAAATTGCCGCTGGTTTGCGTATTGATGAACACTTTGCGGCACAGGACGGGTCCATGCGCCATGAGAGGGAAAATAATTCTGCTGACTTACGTATTTCAATTGTTCCTACGTTGGAAGGTGAGAAAATCGTTGTGCGTGTCTTGGCGGAGTACGTTCAGAATTTTGCACTTCACGGTTTGGGTCTTTCTACGGCAAATCAAGACATGTTGGAGAAGGTTTCACATAAGCCGTTTGGCATGATTCTCGTTGTGGGACCAACTGGTTCTGGGAAAACAACAACACTTTATTCTTTGGTGAAGTTTGTGAATCGTCCGGATATTAATATTATGACGATTGAAGACCCTGTTGAATATCGTGTGATGGGGGTGAATCAGATTCAGGTGAGTGAGCAGAAAAAATTAACTTTTGCTCGTGGTTTGCGTTCAATTGTGCGTCAGGATCCTGATGTTATTCTTGTTGGTGAAATCCGAGATAGGGAAACTGTTGAGATCTCTGTGAATGCTGCGCTTACGGGACATCTGTTGTTTTCTACTTTTCATTCCAATGATGCTGCAACAGCTATTCCGCGCTTGTTGGATATGGGTGCTGAGCCGTTTTTGCTTGCGTCTACTTTGGAGTTGGTGATTGCTCAACGACTTGTTCGTCGTTTGTGCGAGGTGTGTCGTCACAGCGTTAGCATGTCTTCTGACGAGGTTGCTACGCGTTATGGTGCGTCTGTTGCGCAACGTTTTCCTGGAAAGATGGTTACGTTTTATCAAGGAAAAGGTTGTTCTTCGTGTGGACAGACAGGTTATCGTGGGCGAGTTGGTATTTTTGAATTTATTCATGTTTCTCCCGAAATGAAAGCGTTGATTTTGCGTGGTCCTTCTTCTGCGGAAATTTGGGATCTTGCGCGATCACAAGGATCACAGAGAGTTTTTGATGATGGTGTGGAGAAAGTTAATGCTGGTTTGACGTCGATCGAAGAGTTGATGCGTGTTGTTGAGCCAACGAGTTCTTCTTCTGAAAAGAAAATTCGTTCTTCACGTGCAAAAATTGTGTAGTTTTTTTGTTATTTTTTGATTGGATTTTTTATGGATTTGGAGAAGGTTGGTTTTTCCTCTCGCGTAAAAGTTTTTTTTCTTTCCATTCCTTCTCGTTTTGTGCGAGGTTTTCATCGTTCTCAAATTAAGGGTTTGCACGATGAGTTTTTCAGTAGTCTTTCGTTGTTTGTGCGTTCGGGAATGAGTGTGCGTCAGGCACTTTTTTCTCTCCAAGAGGAAGCTCGTTCGTCCTCATTGCGTTATTTTTTGACAGCTATTATCGGTGATGTTGATCAGGGTGTGCCGTTGTGGAAGTCTCTTGATCAATCGGGTATTACAACACAGTCAGTTGTTCATCTTTTGCGTGTTGGGGAGCAGTCTGGAAAGCTTGAGGCTAATTTGCATGCTGTTTCAGTTCAGTTAGAGAAAGAGCGACTTTTTCGTTCAAAAATTCGTGGGGCATTGCTCTATCCCGGATTTGTTCTTGTTTTGGCTCTCGTTGTGGGTATCTCTGTTTCATGGTTTATTTTGCCACAATTGGCAGGTGTTTTTGGTCAGTTGCGCATTGAGTTACCCATTTTAACTCGTTTGTTGATTCAGTTTGGCACGTTTTTGTCTGTTTACGGTGTTGTTGCTATTCCTTCGTTTTTGGCGGGGTTGTTTTTTCTTTTTTACTTTCTTTTCTTTTTTCATCGCACGCGTTTTATTGGTCAGCGTATTCTTTTTTTCATTCCTGTTATTCATATGGTTTTGCGTAATGTTGAGATGGCGCGTTTTGGAACGCTGTTTGGTACATTGCTTGACGCGGGTGTTTCTCCTCAGCAGGCTCTTTTTTCTGTTCGTCAAGGAACATCGTTCGTATTGTATACTCGTTTTTATGATTATTTAATTGCAAATATTGATAGCGGTGTTTCGTTTCGACAAAGTTTTCATGATTACCCAAATCTTTCTTCTCTTGTTCCCGTTTCTGTGCAACAGATGGTGGGGGTGGGAGAACAGTCTGGTAATTTGCCTGAGACATTGCTTCAGGTGGGTAAGTTGTACGAGGCGCGTACCGATTCTGCAATGAAGAGTCTTACTGTTTTGTTAGAGCCGATTTTGCTTGTGATTGTGTGGTTGGGTGTTTTGGGTGTGGCGTTGGCGGTCATTATGCCTATTTATAGTCTTGTTAGTGGTGTTGGTCAGGCGAAGCATACAAGTAGTAATCCTGTTGTTGATGAGGAGATTGTTACTGGCCATAATGATAGTATTCAGGAGGTCGGTGTTGATGAGCAAGTTCTTCCTGTTGTTGTTTTGCGTTTGCGTGTGTTGCCGACGGGGGTTGGTTATTTGAATGTTAGGTCTTCTGGAGATTTGGATGCTGATGTTGTCGGTCGTTTGAATGTTGGTGAGGAATATGAGTTTATTCGTCGTGTTGATCAATGGTATGAAGTTGTTTTGGACGGAGTTGTTTCGGGTTGGGTTTTTGGTGAGTATGTTGAGGAGATTGATGGAAGTAGTCTTGACCCTGTTGAAGAAGCTAGTCTTGAAGATACTGAAGCTCTGAATGACAGTGCTTCAGATGGTGTTGGTTCTGATCTTTCTGGTAATGGCGAATTACAACAGTAGTTTTCTTATTTTTCTTGTTATGTTTTTGTGTCATAGTAATTCTATTTTTTCTGTGCGTTTTCGGCGAGGGTTTACTTTGTTGGAGGTTCTTCTTGTTATTGCTATGATTGTTGCTGTTTCTTTTGTTGGTGCGCCATTGTTTCAGTCTTTTCAGGTGCGAAATGATCTTGCGTTGTCGGCTTCGGCCGCATCAAGCATGTTGCGACGAGCGCAGGTGTTGTCATATAGTGGAGCGAATGATGAATCGTGGGGAGTTTCGTTTCAGTCGGGTTCGATTGTCTTGTTTCAAGGGTCGAGCTATGCCACGCGAGATGCATCTTTTGATGATGTTTATGATTTGTCTGAGACGATTGTTCCTTCTGGTGTGTCGGAAATTGTTTTTGACCGTTTGTCTGGTCGACCGCAGTCCACTGGGACAATTATTTTAACAATTCCTTCTGGAGAGAATGTTTCTCTTTCTGTGAATGGTTGGGGTGCTGTGTTGTATTGATTTTTTTTAATTTTTTTTGCACATGTTTCGTCGTGGTTTCAGTCTTGTTGAGGCGTTGCTTGCCGTTGCTATATTTGCGGTGATTTTGGTTTTTCTTGTGGTTGCATATATTAACGCGCGGGAGAGCACGTTCTTGTCTGGTCAACGTGTTCGTGCAACAGTTCTTGCAAAAGAAGGTGTTTCTGCTGTGCGTAATCTCCGTGACGAAGATTTTGCTT
>JAGQLW010000028.1 GCA_020428995.1 Candidatus Moraniibacteriota bacterium
TCTCGATACTTCGGGCTTTGTGCGGAGAGGGTGGGATTCGAACCCACGGTCCCACCAAGGTGAGACAACTGATTTCGAGTCAGCCCCATTCGACCACTCTGGCACCTCTCCATTTTTGATTTTTCCACCCTATCACGCAATCTTGATTTTGTCATTTTTTCGTTTCGTTGTAAAATGTAACTATGAATGTTTCTTTTGACACACAACAACCTTTGATTCCTGCACTTTCTTCCGGACGTTTTCTTGATCCGGATTCTTTGCTGTCTCATGTCGGTGTTCTTGATGGTGCGGTGGTTGCTGACTTTGGTTGTGGAGCTGGTTATTTTACGGTTTCTGCAGCGTCTTTGGTTGGTGTGGATGGTGTTGTCTATGCTGTTGATGTTTTGGATTCTGCTTTGGAATCTGTTGAAGGTCGTGCGCGTTCTTTTGGTTTGAAAAATATTTCTTATGTTCGCGCTAATCTTGAAATTCCTGGGAGTACGCAAATTTCTGAGAGTTCTGTTGATTTGGTGATTGTGAAGAATATGCTTTTTCAAAATGATCGACGAAAAAGTATTGTTCGTGAGGCTGTGCGTGTTTTGAAGCGCGGTGGACGTTTGCTTGTTGTGGAATGGAGACCACGGTCACAGTCTGTTGTTGGTCCAGAAGATCAGAAGCGTCTTTCTATTGATTCTGTTCGCACGTTGTTTGATGAAAAGTTGTTTGTGTCGGTGGAATTGATTCCGGCAGGGGATTATCATTATGCTTTTGTTGGTATTAAAAAGTGATCATGTTTTTTTAAATATTTTTTATGTCTTCTTCTATTTTTTTTCGTCTTTTTACCACTTCTTTTCTTCTTCTTGGAGTGTTTGTTTTGTCTGGTTGTCAGATCTTTCGTTCTCAGGCAGAAGGGTATTCAGTTGATCTTGAAATTTGGGGCGTGTTTGATGACAATACTGATTATCAAGGGGTTGTCAGTGAATATAAGAAAGCTAATCCATTTGTTCGTTCGATTACATATCGCAAATTTACAATTGAAAATTATAAGCGTGATTTGATTGATGCTCTTGCTGCTGGGAATGGTCCGGACATTTTCATGATTAACAATACGTGGGTTCCACAGTTTCAAGATAAGATTGAGCCAGCTCCGACAAGTTTGATCAATGAGCAATTGTTTCGTGGTGTGTTCGTTGATGTTGCTGCTGATGATCTTTTGGTGGAAGGCAATGTTTATGCTGTTCCTTTGAGTGTTGATTCGTTGGCATTGTATTATAATCGTGATTTGTTTAATGCTGCGGGGATCACTGCTGCGCCACGCACATGGGACGAGTTTCAATCGATGGTGCGTTTGCTGACACGTTTTGATTCTTCTGGGCGCATCACTCAGTCTGGTGCTGCGTTGGGTACGGCGTATAATGTTAATCGTTCGATGGATCTTTTGGGATTGTTGTTTGTGCAAAATGGTTTGGAAATTGTTTCTCCTAGTGGAGGTGAGGCAACTTTTTCGAATCCAACGGGACGTGAAGCATTGGATTTTTATACACAATTTGCTGATGTCCGTTCACCGTTATATACATGGGATCGACTCCAGCATTATTCTATTGATGCATTTTTTGAAGGGTCGCTTGCAATGATGATTAATTATTCTTGGCATTATGAAACTGTTGTGAGCAAGAATGAAGATCTTCGTTTTTCTGTTGCTCCTGTTCCTCAGCTTTCTCTTTCTCGTCCTGCAAACTTCGCTAATTATTGGTCGTATGCTGTTGCTAAGAACAAGGCACCAGTGGGCAGTGAAAATTTGACGCGTGAAGCGCGTTCGTTTGAGGCGTGGGAGTTTCTTAAATATTTAACCATGCCAAATGGTGGTGTGGTGACATTGACAAATGCTTTGAGTGGTACGACGAAAAATTTCTCCACAAGCATTGATCCTGCCAGAACATATCTTGAGCGAGCGAAAAAACCTGCGGCACGACGTGATTTGGTTGAAGAACAAAAGAGTGACACTGTCTTAGGTCCGTTTGCTTTTGGTAATTTGATTGCGCGTACGTATTATCAGTCAGATCCTGAAGCGTTTGAAGCGTTGTTTGCTCAGGCCATTGATGACGTGAATAGTGGGAGAGCGACTTCTAATAGTGCGTTGGATGTTACGGAAAATCGGATGACACAATTACTTCGACGTTAGACAGAACTTTGTTTTTTCTTGTATGCCTTATTTAATTGCTTTCTTTTCTGTTGCGCATGCACAGACACAAGACATTATTGGTACTGCACCACGTATTGGTTCTGTTTTGAATAATGCCTTCACTTTTTTGGTGTCTATTTTTGGATTTTTGGCAGTGATTGCTTTTGTTGTTGCTGGTGTGATTTATCTCACGGCCGCAGGAGATGAAGATCGTATTTCTTTGGCAAAGCGCATGATGGTGTATTCTCTTGGGGGGTTGGTTGTGGGGGTGGGTTCATTAGTTCTCTTTCGTCTCATCTCCTCCTCCTTTATGTAAAGCATCTATTTTTTGCACATCTCTGTGTCAAGAATTCCGTTGCTTGTGTGTCGTATGTCCAGATACGACTCACTTCGCTACTCATTCTTTTCTTGACCTGCACTAAAAAATAGATGCTTTATCGTTTTGGTATTTTTGGCAAAATTCTTTGTCGATGCTTCCATTGCTCATTCGACGTATTTCTATATACGCCTCATTGTGCGATTCGGTATTTTCGCGAATTTTACTTAAAAACACACGCTCTAGGGTTTCTTTGTAGATTTTTTTTGGTAATTTTTGGTTCTTGTCTAAATTTTTTGGCACGCCCTGACTTTTTGTTAATGGGGGAACTTTTTGGATGGAAAATGTTTTTTGTTAGGAGTGTTATTTTTTTTGTTGTGGTGTTTTTATTTGTGTTGTTGTATAATTCATTTATGTTTCGATTCTTTTTTGAAAGGAGGTGAGCAAAACATGAACATACAATCTGTTATCCAAAAAGCAAAACGTGTTTTTTATGCGTCTTCAAGTACTCTTTTGCTTGTTCCAGCTGTTGCAGTTGCACAGTTTGAAGTGCCTGGTGATACAGGGCTTAATTCCACGCCGATTTGGGAGTTGATTAATAACCTGATGCTGTGGTTGTTGTTGTTGGTTGGATTTATTGCTGTGATTGGTTTTGCAATTTCTGGTGTTTTGTATTTGACGGCCGCAGGAGATGAAGATCGTATTGGTCAGGCAAAGCGTGCGATGATTGCATCGATTATTGGTGTGATTGTTGCTTTGCTTGGTTTGGTGATTTTGAGTGCTGTTAATACTTTCTACGGTGGAGAAACTCGTTTCTAGTAAAAAAGTGTGGTTACGGAAGAACTCTGTGTCACGAACTTTGGTGCTCGCTGCTGTACTTCTATTCTATGTACAGCTTGGCTGTGCTCCTCGTTCGTTCCTTGATTTCTTCTCGTCCCACGCTTTTTTTATTTTGGAACATGCGAGTGCGGAACAAATCTTCTGAGTGTTTATGGAAGACACGTTCTTTTGTGAACGTGTTTTTTTATGAAAATTTTTCAAGACATGTGGAACAAGTTTTTTTTGTGATTATTTTTTTGTTGTTCTGTTTGTCTCTTTTTTGTGTTATAATTTTTGTATTGAGTTTTCTTTTTGAAAGTAAACAAACATAAATATTTTTATGCACAATCATTTCTTTTTTCGTTTTGTAAGCACTTTTGTTTTTCTTGTTGGTTTTTCTGTTGCATTTTCTCTTTTGGCATTGGGAGCTGTTGGGGATCCGTGTCAGGAAAATGGCCCCACTCGTTTTGGTACTTGTCAGTTGCCGTCGAGTTGCAGTGAGCAAATTACTGATGATCTTGCAAAATGTCAGGGTACTTTTGTTGGTGGCGTGAGTTTGGTGTGTTGTGCTGGTCAAACTTCTCCAACTGCAAAGAAGGAGGGGGAGGCTTGTTCTGTTGGAGGCAAGAGTGGGGTTTGTCATGCAACATGTGGTGTTTCTGAAGATGGTTCTGCTGGCGCTGGCAATTGTGAAGCTAATTTGAAATGTTGTACTGCTGTTGTCACCGTCCCTCCTGGTGGCACTGATTGTTTTTCTGATTTTGGTGGGACATGTCGTTTGGGGTCTTCCTGCAATTCAGGAGAGACGATTAAAACTGGTGCTACTGGATGCAATAACCCCAGTGATTCTAGTGCTAATAATGTTTGTTGCGTCACTGATGATGGTGATGGTGGTGCTTTGAGTTGTGCTGCGCAGGGCGGTGGTCGTTCGTGTGTACCTTCCGCGTCTTGTTCTGGAACAGCCGAAGGTCAACAGGATTGTGGGCAGGGCAACGTGTGTTGCAATTCAGGTGGAGGTGTTAGTAAGGGATTTTCTGGGTGGGACATTGGAGGGGTTTCTGAAAAGTCTGGACTTCCTCAGGGAAAAATTGCTGACATTATTGTTTCATTCATGGAATGGCTGCTGGGCATCTTTGCCTTTATTGCGATTATTGGATTTTTGATTGCTAGCGTGTGGTATCTCACGGCAGCAGGAGACGAAGGACGGATTGATACGGCAAAACGCGCGATGATTTATTCCATTATTGGTGTTTTGGTGGGATTGATCGGGTTGGTGATTTTGTTTGCAGCGGAGGCTTTGTTGAGTGGGGATAATGTTTTTTAATTTGTTGTTTTTTTTATGCAAAGAACGTTTTTTTTGACTATTTTCTTTCTTCTTCTTTCTTTTGCAGTTTTTTCTTTTTATTTGTCTGTTTCTCATGCTGAGAGTTGTTCCAGTTTGGGAGATAAGTATATGTGTAAGCAGGGAGCCTCTTGTCCAACGGGTTTTGAGCTTGGGGGAGGTGATTGTAGTACTGATTATGTTTGTTGTAAATCAAGTAATGTTACTTCCGGTGGTAGTGCGTCATCGAATTTCCCTGGTTGGAATGTTAAGACGGTTGGAACATCTTCTGGTTTACCGTCTGGGAAAATTGCTGACATTATTATTTCATTCATGGAATGGTTGCTGGGCATCTTTGCCTTTATTGCGATTATTGGATTTTTGATTGCTGGCGTGTGGTATCTCACGGCAGCAGGAGACGAAGGACGGATTGATACGGCAAAACGCGCGATGATTTATTCCATCATTGGTGTTTTGGTGGGATTGGTCGGGTTGGTGATTTTGTTTGCGGTGTCAACGCTTCTTTCTGGGAATAATTCTTTCTTTTGATTTTTTCTTTTTCTTAAATTTTTATTTATTACTTATGAAAAAATTTTCTTTTTTGGTTTTGTCATTTTTTCTACCAGTTGTTGTGCGAGCGCAGGGTGCGTGGAACAGTGGTCTTGATGATGCCACTGATGCTTCTGGTCTTCCCAATGCCCCTATTCATCTGATTATTGTCACATTTATGGAATGGCTTTTGAGTGTTTTTTCCTTCATTGCAATCATTGGTTTTGCGATTTCTGGTGTGTGGTATTTGACTTCAGCAGGAGACGAAGGACGGATTGATACGGCAAAACGCGCGATGATTTATTCCATCATTGGTGTTTTGGTGGGTCTTTTGGGTTTGGTGATTTTGACTGCTGTGGACACATTTTTCACAGGTGGAAACCGTTTTTAGTTTTTTAGTTTTTTGAGATTTTGTTATGAGGAATTTTTCTTTAATAGGTCTTTCTTTTTTATTTCTTCTCGTTGTTGGAATTTTTGTCATTGGAACACAGGTCTCTTTTGCACAAAGCAGTTCTTCTGATGGAAAATCATGTTCTGAATTGGGAATGGCAGAGGTTGCTGGTGTGTGTGTTCCCACCAAAGCAAACACTGGTTTGTCAGAAGCATCTGTTGGAACGGTTGTGGAAAATTTTATGAAATGGATTTTGGGCATCTTCGGATTTTTGGCAGTGATTGCGTTTGTGATTTCCGGCATTCAATATCTCACCGCAGCGGGGAATGAAGGACAAATTGATACGGCAAAGAATAATATGAAATGGTCAATTGTTGGAGTGCTTGTTGCGCTTGGTGGGTATGTGATTATTTTGGCTATTGATTCTCTTCTCTCCGGCACGACCTCCTACTTTTAGAGAGATTTTATTTTTGGCATATTTCTGTGTCATGATTTCCGCTACTCACTTGTCGTATTGTCACATACGCCTCGTTTCGTTGCTTAATCATTCCTTGAACTATATCCAAAAATGTGAAATCTCTTTGCTTAAATTTTTTTGTCTCGAACTTTTCTCAGAAAGTGTGAATATTACTGTTGTGACTGTTTTGCATCCAAAAACATACGTCTTAGGAATCATGCACTTTTTGAAGTGCTGTGAGTTACTCAAAAATATATACTCTGGTGTGTTTGTTTACCGTTCCGTAGCTTTAGCGTAGGATGGTATGGTATAATTGAAAACAATTATCTCTCTTCTTTTTTTATATGAAAAAAGTTTTTTTGATTAGTGTGTTTTGTCTGATGTTGGCTGGTGGTGCGTTTGGAGGAAGTGGTCATGCGTTGGGGCAGGCTACTCAGTGTACTGCCACAACAGGGCAAGTATGCATGACTGCTTGTGGTGGTACAACTCCCGATTCTGGAATTGGTGATTGTGCGACAGGGCTAACTTGTTGCAAGCCCAGTGGTGGCGGATTGTGTACTGATACAACAGGGCAAGTATGCATGACTGCTTGTGGTGGTACAACTCCTGATTCTGGAATTGGTGATTGTGCGACAGGGCTAACTTGTTGCAAGTCTGGTGGTTCTGGAACAACTCCTGAAGGAACGTCTTCTGATGTGAGTTTCAAAAATCCATTGGGTTATGACAATATCAATGATTTTTTGGTCAGTGTTCTTTCATGGATGCGATCGGTGATTGTGACACTTTCGTTGGTCTTTTTGATTGTTGGCGCACTCCTATACATCACCAGCGGTGGAAGCGAAGGGCGCACAACGGCGGCGAAGCTTGCCATGACGGCGGCTGCAATTGGTTTGGCAATTGGCATTGCGGCACCGACGTTCTTGAGAGAAATTGCAGAGATTTTGAATTTGACATCTTCTGAGGTGAACACTCAAGCCATTGATGGTGCACCAACACTTTTGCAAATTTTGCTCAATGTGTTGAATTTCTTGCTGGGTGTTGTGGGGACGTTGGCGGTGATCATGTTTGTTGTGGGGGGTATCATGTACTTTGCCGCTGCGGGGGATCAGAGTCGGTTGGACATGGGAAAGAAAATTGTGACGTATTCTGCGTTGGGGATTGCGATTGCGTTGGGGGGGCTTGTAATAGTCCGCCAAATTGCCACCTTCTTTACTTAAAACGTCCATTTTTGACGAAACTCTTTGTTAACACTTCCATTGCGCGTTCGCTGTATTATCAATACAGCTCACCGTGCGATTCAGTGTTGCCTCGATTTTCATTCAAAAAATGAATGTTTTAAGAAGTTTGTAGCCTTATGTTTTCTTCTATTCGCGAGTCGAAGTGGGTTAACCCGCACTAAAAAATAAAAGTTTTATAGTTTTGATATGGAGCTGATGTTTTTGGCAAAATTCTTTGTCACGTGCTCTGGGAGGCACTCGCTGTATAAGCGCATACAGCTCGCTTGCATTCCTCGCGTGTTCCTTGAATTTTATTCAAAAACACACGCTCTAATTTCTGCAAATATATTCTTTTCGAATTTTTTTTCAAAAAGAAAACCGGCGAGAGGGCGATGCCTCTGCCGGCTGGTTGTGGTTTATTATCTCGTTTTTGCGAGAATTACCAAGTTGTTTGATCGAATTTTGCAATCTGATGGAATTTTCCATGAGACATCCAGCTCGATCTTGGTTGGTTTTTGACCGTCTGAATTTACTTTTTCATTGATTGAATTGTATTCAACCAATGTATTTGTTGTTAGACCAGTATTACCAATTGTTCTTGTGAACGCTCGGCAGTCCGCAATTATTGCTTGTGTTGGTCCAGGAGGGATTTCCAGGTACCACTCTCCTTTTGGGAGTGTGATTGACCACGTTTCCTTTGAGCTTGTGATCGGAAAACTAAACTTCCTTGTTTGGTTTTTCGCTCCTGTGTTCGTGCCGCTGTTCCAGAAATCAAATTTGATTTCTTGTCCAAACATGTTAAAAAAAGTGATACCAATCCCAATTATTATTATGATCGTGGAGATGGTCAATATTTTTTTCTTCATCATCTTCCTCCTAATAGGCTTTTGAGTGCGTCTGAAATGCTTTCCAGTCCTTTGATTTCAAAAGTACTGCCTTTGCCCTCTCGCATGCTTCTGCGTTGACGTACTTCCAGTAGAACTTGGTCGAAAGTTTTTTCGATCCCTTTTTCTTCTAGTGCGTTGTGCAGTATTGTTGCAATTTCGACGTCCGTTTGAGATTCAAAAACCTCAGATCTTCTTTCCAATGCTTCTTTTGCGAGTTGTTCTGCTGCTTTTCCAATTTCTCCTTGTGGTGCAACTTTCCCCACGTTGAAGTTTGTGATCAGGATTCCGAGACCGTGCCCGTCAGGCACACCTCCTTTAATCATCTGTTTTTTGAGTTTGTTGGACTCCTTTTTGTCAAAAGTTGTGCTGGCTGTGCCGTTGATTACTTTTGTCAAAAGCATGAAAGTCAAAAGATCTTTTCCAGCAGTCCACTCCTCCCATGTTTTTTCTGGTCCGTTTTGGCGCAAGTCTTCTTCCAGAACTCCTTCTAGGATTTTTTTCACTCCTTCTTTTTGTCCCGCGTCTGTAAATTCTGGAAGTTTTTCTGAGTTGGGAATGAATGTGAGATCGATGTCTACATTAATCGACGCACCACTTATCGTTTGTTGAGTTGGTGGGGCACTTGTTTCATTGTTAGCTTTACAGCGTACATCTGTGAAGTTAAAATCAATATTGTCTTTTTCAACTTTGATCATGATTACATCAATGAACAAGTATGGAGCGACAATTTTGATACCCTCACCAAGAGTCCTATGTGTTTTTTTCTTGAGTATCGTTACCATCCCCCTTTCTGGTGGTGATGTTTTGACTTCCCGGTAGCCCAGTGTTGTCAACAGACCTGTTAGTCCTATGAGGATTAAGCCTGTGCCCAGCGGTCCCGTTAGTATGGTTATCATTCCGGATATTCCTAGAATGGTTAAACCAATGATTATTTCGATCATCTCTATTCACCTCGATTTTCCAGTTGTTAAACGACGTGTGTTCACTTTGATTGTGAATACTTTATCATAGCATACATCTTAGTCCGTGTCAAGGGATTTAGTGCTGGATTCTAGAAATTATTGCATCCACTCTACCTGAGCTAGAATGGATTCATATGAGCAACAAAACATCGGAACTAAAAGCGGGGGAACGTGAAGAAATCAGTAAAGGAATCTATGCGTTTGAACAGTTATGTAATATGGCCCAGAGACTCAGTCGCAGTCCCAGTACGATTACTCGTGAAGTCAAAAAACAGGTAAGGCGAAGAAACTGGTGCTACTCAGCACTAAAAGGACAAGAAATTGTCAGAAGAAATACTTCCGGAAGAGGAAGAAAAAAGAAAATTGATGGAAACGACCAATTGAAACAGTATATTTATCACAAATTACGCCAGCAGTGGTCACCGGAAGAAATTGCACAGAGACTGAAAAAAGAGTATGGTCGTGACATGCATGTCTCACACGAAACAATCTATCAACACCTCTACTGTCTTCCACGAGGCGCGTTAAAAAAAGAACTCATGACAGGGTTGCGACTGAAACGCAAGCGACGGCTGTCTCGCGCGGCACTTCATGCCAGAAGACCGGGCATACAAGATATTATCAGCATTTCAGAGAGACCCGAAGAAGCCGAAGGACGTATTGTGCCGGGACACTGGGAAGGAGATTTAATCATTGGGAAAGATCATCTCAGTGCCATTGGTACACTGGTGGAACGCACAACACGACTGCCACTGATTGTTCCGTTTAAAAAGAAAGACGCGCTCTCGGTACGAACTGTCTTTGCCAAAGCATTCAAAAAGATTCCACAAAAATTCACAAAGACGCTGACATATGATCGTGGAACGGAAATGGCACAACACAATTATTTACGCAAAAGACCGGTATACAAGTATTCTTCGCCGACCCATACAGCCCATGGCAAAGAGGTACAAACGAGAACACGAACGGACTCATCAGACAATACTTTCCCAAAGGGACGGATTTTAGAAGTGTGAGTGTCCCGCAGATAAAAGAAGTCGAAAGAAGGCTCAACAGTCACCCTCGTAAAGTACTCGATTTTTACACACCATCAGAAAAGTTTTATCAATTAATTACAGGGAGAAAAATTGCAATTAATTCTTGAACTCAGCTTCTCAAAGCTTTACTAGTATTACGTTTAATTGTCGCAACAACGTCACTAAGTACCTATCTCAAATCTTTTCCCTCCCGATTCTTCCCAATAAAACTCTCACAAAAGCAAAAACCGTCATTTAAAGACTCGCATTCAGTGCCCGTTCGCAATTCTTCCAGAGACGTCTGCGTTTCTCGAGCCATGAGAAGCTTCTTTCCACCACCCATCGCTTTGGAATGACGGTGAATTTCTTGAGTTCGTTTCGTTTGGCAATCTCCGTTTCGGCTTTGAGAATTTTCTTCACTTCGCTTGCAAAATTCTCTCTCGAGTATCCGCCGTCAACCAGTATCTTCTTCACCCGTTTGAAGTATTTTTTGTTTGTCTCTATCGCTTCAATCGCTCCCTTTCGATCAGTCACATTCGCTGTTGTTACCGCAAGAGCGTTGGGCAATCCATTCGTATCAACAATAATATGCCGTTTGATACTGGACACCTCCTTTCCCGCATCATAGACTTTTTCTCTTGCGGTATGAACATTTTTAACGCTCTGCGCATCAACGATACCCATACTCGCAGAGGAGTTTCTGTCGTTCTTCATACGTTCTTCTTCGACCATTTTTTTTAAGACTGCTTCCAATACGCTGGAAGTTTTTTTGTTCTTCTTTTTGCCCCATATCTGGAAGTAGTAATGCACTGTTTTGTAGCTGGGATAGTCTGATGAGAGCATGTTCCACTGGAAACAAGATTTCAAAATGTAGAGGATGGCACAGAAGATGTCGTAAAGGTCATGTTTTCTTGGTTTGGTTTTCTTTTTGACTTCTTCAAGAAACGGACGAATGGTTTCAAACTGCTCTCGAGTGATGTCGCTTGGACATATCTTTCTCTCCATAGTTTTGTTTTTGTGAAGCCTCTAGAAGGAATGATATATCATTGGGGAGATTTGAGATAGATACTAATGGCATGGCGAGGTGGAATAATCATATGCAAATGAAAATGATCTTTATCAATAC
Source organism: Candidatus Moraniibacteriota bacterium (assembly GCA_020428995.1). Classification (GTDB taxonomy): domain Bacteria; phylum Patescibacteriota; class Minisyncoccia; order Moranbacterales; genus JAGQLW01. The sequence goes on from JAGQLW010000028.1 coordinate 11,223, forward strand.
CAATCTCTACATAATGCCAGTCTGGATAGTAGCGCGTGATTTCGACGAGCTTTGTTCGCAAATATGCTTCGACACCAGGCACAAGGATTTTTCGTTGAAAACGTGTCGACCATACGATATGATATTGAGTTTTGTAAACACTGTGTGATCCTTTGTAGAGCTTCATGACCAAAGCATAACGGAAGATTCCGAAATAAGCTCTCATCCCCGGGTTTACACCTGGAGAGTTCCTGCTGAATTAGAGCATTTTTTACACTTTAAATTCCATCACATCACCGTTTTTTGTGACGTATTCTTTGCCAACGGTTTTGACTTTACCGATCTCGCGCGCCTTGCCCCATGCGCCGATGTCAATCAAATCTTTCCAGAAAATCACGTCAGCACGAATAAACTTTTCTTGAAAATCACTGTGGATTGCCGCACCTGCCTCTGGTGCGGTTGCATTTTTTTTTACCGTCCATGCGCGACTTTCTGATTCTCCGGTTGTGAAAAATGTCATGAGCCCCAAAAGGTCATATGCTGACACAACCAGCTCATTAATTCTTGGTGTGATGCCCAACTCATCCAGATCTTCCTGACTCATTGTATTTATCTCCTCTTCCATCTTGATGTCGAGTGACACAACGTGTTGATCTTTGAGAAAGTCTGGTTTTTCACCATCAGTTTCGACAGTATTGAGCACAAAGAGTACAGGCTTCCACGACAAAAGTGGCATGTCTTTTTTAAGTATTACTGTTGTGTCTTTTTCTTTTTCTTCGGGAGTGAAGTTTCTTGCAGGTTTCCCATCTTCCAATAGTGCGAGAACTTTTTTTGCGATTACTAGTTGTGTCATTGCGTCTTTGTTTTGTCCGCGTGCGTCTTTTTCTAATCGTGCAACAACCTTTTGCGCTGTTTGCATGTCGGCAAGAATGAGCTCTGTTGTGATGATCTCTTCATCGCGCGCCGGGTCAATTGTGTCGTGAACGTGCACAATCTCACTGCTTGGAAACGCTCGCACCACATGAGCAATAGCGTCCACTTCGCGAATGTTTGCCAAAAATTGGTTGCCTAAACCCTCTCCTTCGGACGCACCTTTAACAAGGCCTGCGATATCCACAAATTCCACAACTGCTGGGACAACTTTTTTACTTCTGAACATTTGAGCCAATTGATTGAGTCGATCGTCTGGCACGGTCACCACACCAACATTTGGCTCGATTGTGCAGAAAGGATAGTTATTGATGTCGACAGGATTTTTTGTGAGTGCTTTGAACAATGTTGACTTTCCCACGTTTGGCAGTCCGACAATTCCGACTTTGAGTGACATAATTTTTTGTGTGATGAATGGTTTGAGATCTCTTGCAATTGATGTGATTCTTTTTTATAGCTTTTTTATGCATCTGCGTCAAGCGTTTCTTTGTTTAGTTTACAATGTTACAATGATTTTGTCTTTCATTATCTTCTTATTTCTTTTATTTATGAACCCATCAATTTTCAAAGCTTATGACGTCCGCGGTGTCTATCCCGCAGATTTTGATGAAGCGACAGCCTATCGCATTGGACGTGCACTTGTTGAAGTTTTGGGGTTCCGCCGTATTGCTTTAGGGCGCGACGCGCGTGAGTCTGGTCCGTCATTATTGAACGAGCTTAAACGTGGTGTTTTGGAAGCTGGTTGTGATGTCGTGGAGATTGGAATGATTACGACGCCGATGCTCTATTTTTCTTCATGGCACCTGAATGTTGATGGAGCGGTTTCCATCACTGCATCACACAACCCAGCACAATATAATGGTGTGAAAATTTGTCGCAAGAATGCCGAGCCGGTTGGCGAGCAAAGTGGACTTTCTGAAATTGCACAGCGCGTCCTCTCTGGTGATGATTTTGGGAAGGCGCTTACGGATGGTGTCACTACTTTTGAGGATATTACTGATGCGTATTATAATTATTTTTCCTTGTTTGCTGACTTTGGTTTGGCAAAATTTAATGTTGTTGTTGACTGTGCTAACACTATGGGAGTCTTGGAATTGCCGATGTATGAACGCTTTTCTGACAATCTTACTCTCGAAAAACTTTATTGCGACTTAGATCATCCGTACACAGCACATGAGGCCAACCCACTGAACACATCCACACTTTCTGAACTGCAAGACCGTGTTACCACAACGAATGCTGATTTGGGCATTGCCTACGACGGTGATGCTGACCGTGTTGGTTTTGTTGATGAAAAAGGTGAAATTATTCCCATGGACTTGGTAACAGGACTCATTGCGCGCGTGCTTTTGATAAAAAATCCTGGCGCAACGATTTTGTATGATCTTCGCTCATCACTTGCCGTCAAAGAAGTGATTGAGGAGTCTGGTGGCATTGCGCATGAGTGCCGTGTTGGTCACTCGTTCATCAAAGCACAAATGAAAGAACAAGATGCGCTTTTTGCTGGTGAACTTTCGGGACACTACTATTTTGAAGCAAACAAGTTTGGTGAGGCCAGCACATTGGCGGCTTTTACACTTTTGAACCTTATGGCCAAGACGGGAAAATCGATTTCTGAGCTGGTGTCAGATCTTCGTCGCTATGTTCATTCAGGCGAGATTAACTCTGATGTGTCTGACAAAGATGCTGTGATTGCTCACCTGAAAGAAAAATATTCTGATGGCATACTGTCTGAACTTGATGGGATTAAGATTTCTTTTTCTGATTGGTGGTTTTCTGTTCGCGCTTCAAACACTGAACCGGTTTTGCGATTGAACCTTGAGGCAAAAGACCAAAAGATGATGAAAAAAAAACGTGATGAAATTTTAATGATCATTCGTGGAGTGTAAAATTTTTTCTTGTACTGTCTGCTCGTGGGTGTTTTGTTAAAAATTGTTTTCTGGTTCTGTGTATTTTTACATCCAAAAAACCATCTCGGCAGTGAAATGGTTTTTTTTGTGAATATTTTCTTTGGTTTTTTACGGAGCAACTTCTTTGTAATCCCCCGCTCCAGAGGAACAATCACGTGTTCCTTGGCAAGCGTCAACGACACCAGAAAATTGTGTCTGGGCTATTTAAGAAAATTCGATATAGCATTTATTACACTGTTGTATGCAGGAGCAGATCGAGAAAAAGCAAACAGATGACCCCCAGAGTTAAGCCACATATAACTTCCTGACACATTCCATGGCGTCAATTTATTTTGCAAGGGAAGTGCTTGCGTGGAAAATGAAACCAATTCATCATCTTTGGCGTGAACAAGAAGATATTGAGAACCATTTGATGTCCCGGCATAGGTAAGCGGACTTGCTTCGGTAGCACTTGCTCCATGAAGAAAATTATTGGACATGGTTCGGACACTACCATTGATAGTGGTAAGATCGCTTGGTGCAGCAAGTGAAAAAACTTTCTTTACTTGCGGTCGAGAAGCTTCTTGAGCAACACAACTAGTTCCGCGGTAGGTACCTGGACGAAAACTTGAAAGCAAAGCAAGATGTGCCCCTGAAGAATAGCCTCCCATGTAGACATTTTGCGTGTCAAATCCATATTTTGAAGCATTTTCAGCAACCCAGCGAAGAGCGCAGTCAACATCTTCAAGCGGTTCGGGATAATAACCGTTCGACACAAGAGTGTAATCAATAGAAACAACATTCACTCCTTTTTGGGATAGGTCACTCGGGATCAAAACACCATCGTCAGAAGACTTGCTTCCCTTAAACCATCCACCTGAATGAATATATACAACGACGGGATTGGAAGTTTTTTGAGAAGTCGCAGGATATACATCAAGTCCGAGCTGTTTTGAGTATGTGATGTCTTTATATGTAAGCGCTGGTGTTTTACCATTTCCATTGCCATCGTTTCCACCATCACTGTCACTTCCACCCACACACGCATAATCGACATTGCTTCTTACCGTGTCTTCGTTTTCTTCAATAATAGTCTCTCTGATTTTTTGAGGTGTTGATCCATCATTGCAAAGACAACGAGTCGTCCTGAATGTTCCGAAAATCCCTGGCACCACTTGAGGTGGTCCACATTTTGCACTACTTGCTAAAGCAGTGCAAACGTACGTTGATGTCTCCTCTCCAAGACGTTTTAGGTATGCTTTGAGTTCCTGACACGCTGTTGGAAGATTACTACCACCTTTCTTATCATCACCACCACCATCCACTTTCACAGTGGCGTTTTTTGTATTGTTTTGGAATGTCGCTCTGATGTTCACGTCTCCCTTACTTTTTCCTGTTACATCAACCGTTGGCGCGGTCAGACTTGATGTGGTGACGTGTTCTTGTCCATTGTATACCTCCCAGACAACACCGCTGGTGGCATTTTTTGCATCTGCATCAGAACATGAAGAGACCTTTCCTTTCCCTGGATCTTTGTACCGCAAAGAAAGGGTGATTTTTTGATTAGTATCAATGCGCAAATCATCTGGACACACACGCAGTTGTGGTTTTGTAGGATCGATTTCCTCTTCTGTTGTTGGTGCTGCTCCTTCTCTGACGCGCAGTGTGTATTCGTTCTGACTATCAGCAACACCATCACCAGAAAGTGTCAGGACGGTCTTTTCTTCATCACTTGTGTCCGCATCTTGCAGAACTTTGAATATGATGATTTTTGGTGCTCCATCTCCATCTTCCCATGTGAATGTTGCAGAACCTCCTCCTGCCAATGATGATGGATTGGTGAATTGAATGCTGTTGCTATCAATTTCTTTCACTGTGACGGTTATTGTTTGCGCGCCTTTGAACTGTTTTGTTCCAGCACGATCTGGCCATCGATTGATTTGCAATTGATGTTCCACACCTGCTACAGATGTTGCACTTTCCTTTTGTCCTTCGTAATAATCTTTGAGAAGTGGTTTGGGAAACCCAATGATTCCATCTGTTGGTGCTGTTTCCTCTCCTGGTGTGACAGTTGGGGTGGTTGTGGTGGTTATGGTGGTGCAGATGTTTTTTTGATCACAGGTGAAGGTATACCAATTTTTTCCAGACAAACCAATGCGAGAAAGAAAACTGCTGGTGTCTGTACCTTGATTTGCTGCGCCACCTACTAAAATCCAAAAGATAGTGTTAATGATTACCCATGCACCAAGCACAATTGCAAAGCCTGCCAGAGCATAGACAATGGCTTGTTTTGCCAATGTCATCATTGATTGATTGCCAGCAGAAATGATGTAGATAATTCCTGCAATCACTACCACAGACACGGCAATAACTGTCACAATGAACATTCCCCACTTCACGAGCAATTGAATACCAAGGATGAGATGACAGAGTGTGCACGGTGCTGATTCATCAATGTCTGCCGTGTCAGGGTTGTCACACTGTCGTCCACACGGAACAAGACCGCTGGTGTTGTCACTGGCAGAACATGTTGATTTGTAGACACTTGATGGGTCTTGACAGGTTGTGGTGGTTGGGGTGGTGGCGGAGTTCGATTTGCAACAAGTGCCCACTTGGTTGGAAACATTTTGGCACTGAGTATTGAATTGTGATAACTCCGTTTCAGTAGAACCATCACAAGAAAGTTTACATGTTCCTGTTTCGTCTCCTTGTCCACATGAAAGATTGGTCGGTACGGGCGCACAACATCGTTCAAGAGCTGCGGACGCACACCCTGTCACGGCAAACTTTGTATCATCAACAGGAAACTCTCCTGTCTGGCACCCTTGGGCAATCGTACGACATTGACCGGTGAATGTTTGTGTCCCTCCATTTTCTGTTGCGGTGCATTGTGATGCTGTTGTTCTTGTTGTGAAATTGCGTGTGGCTCCTTCTGCTGTTACACCCAGACTTGCCACAGTAACAATTGCTTTGAATGCATATTGTGTGTTTGGGTCAAGGCCTGATACTGGTGTGCTAACAGGTAATCGTTGGGAAGATACTGGCACTGTCGCCCCGCCAACTGTTTGTGTCTGGCCTGGCGTTGCTGTTTTCCATACTTCAAATTTATATGTAATGGCGCAGTCATCATTTACGCTCTTTCGTTCCACAATCGCATTTAGCGTTGCCTTATTGTCCAACACATCTGTTGCAGATGCCGCGTCAACTGTTGGTGGCACCGTGCAGGCTGCTTGCGCAAGTGCTGTGCCGCACAGAAAGAGTGCAAAAAAAACACAGAAGATGAGAACAATTTCGTTAGGCAATGAAATGTTTTTGGTTGTTACCATAGAAGAAAAGAATTGATTTATTTTTTGTTTATTATATCACAAAAAACACTTTCACAAAGAAAGTCTTTAAAAAAACCATTTCGCTGTTGAGATGGTTTTTTTGTGAATCTTTTCTTTGGTTTTTTTACGGAGCAACTTCTTTGTACCCCCCTGCTCCCGAAGAACAATCACGTGTTCCTTGGCACGCGTTAGCATTTCCACAACTGTCTGTGTAGGTTTGACCTGAACACACCTGATCAGAACCAGAACAAGAAGCAACACAACCGGGGACAGAAATGGTAACAGAATCATTTTTTGTTTCTGGTCTTAACGGTGATGGTACTTCTGGAGTATATTCTGCCGAAACTGGCGTAGACGCACCATCACTCTGACCAGTAATAATCGTTGAGGTACCGAAAGTTGAGGATAGAGAAGCAATAGAACTATCACCAACAGCCCATTTTGCAGATACGGACACACCTGTTGTTGCACACACACTGTCCCCCACACCGGAACCATAACAAGCATAAACGGTACGTTTTTGTCCCTTGGGAAGAGTGACGGTGCTAGAAGAAAGAGCGGAAGAACCGGAGCCACAAGATTCACTACATATAACAAGCGTACTGGGAAGAGTTACTGTTGCTTCACATAGTGGTCCAGGACCAGGACTAAACCCCGTAAGTGGTGTGAGTCGATACGTCGTTGTTGCTGTTGGTGTGTGCGTGAAACTTCCTGATTGCGTTGCTCCTGTTTTTGAAATGTTTGGCTGAGCGCCTGCTCCAGAAACTCCCATCAGAGTATATGTCGCACTTCCCCAATTGATTGTATAATCCATGCGATATGATCCTCCACCTAAATCAACTGGGCTGATTGTGCAAGAAGCAGCACCGGCTGGACTTACTGTGACAGGTCCAAAGTCTCTAAGACCAGCGTAATCAGCATACACATACTGTGTTGCAGTTTGAGAAACACTTCCTGCTGTGACACGCCCCTTACTTCCTGACACATTACTCACTGTTAAAATCGACCCTATTGGAGACGGCAGTGCTACTGTTGACCATGTGGAAGAGCTGGTCACTGTTGAGTATCCAGTATTTGAGCATGTTACTGGCGCAGTAGAATTTGCCCAATACCGAAGTTCGAAATTTGCCACATCGCCCGAATTCAAATAAAGAAGGGTTGGACACACTTTTATACGAGGTGTTGTGCATGTTTTTGTCCCTGAACCACAATAAGTCCCGCAGTTGTCATAGACTGCCGTACCCGTGCAATAGAGATGGTTGTTACAACCAGTGGAGACACATGATGCTGTCTTGTTTGCTGAACATGCCCAGCCAGAACAACTCCAACTCCACGGACCGGATCCAGACACACTGCTGGAAACACCGGCACTACAACGTTCTGCAGTAGTCGATGGTGCTGAGGCTCGCGTTGTTCCATTCGCACTTCCACAAATACCAGGAGAAAGATTGGCACTACAAGAATTGCTTCCGCAATTCCATGTCCACCCATTCCAGTATGATCCTTGATAACGAAAAGCAAAGTTTGTCTGCGTTGTATTAATACAGCGATTGGCACTGGGTGGTCCTGACGTAGGAAAAGTCCCTCCATCGGCGGAGCCACAGGAGACACTTACTGGCGCTGAACCTCGAGTTGCTGAGCAGTGTGATGTTGGAGATGAACGGTTAGCACAATCCCATGACACTGTTTCTCCTTGCGCAGGAAAAGGGACAGATCCATTTCCAGTAGTAGGGGATGAGCCAGATCTACAAATAGTACCAGAATATGCCGTATCTGTATAGGAATAACTTTTTGCCGCTGAACCACAAAGCGAACCGCCACCACCGCCAGTACCACCACTATCATCCTCACATTCTGCAGTACTAGACAACACACATCTTGGAATATTATATGAACAACTACAACTTCCACAAGCTCTTTGTTCACCAATATTCGTACAACTACCACTCGGACAACCCACGCTGCTTGTTGGGACCCAATTTCCTGAGCCCGCAGGATTTTCAGTTCCGCAAGCCCGATTAATCAAATTTCCATAAAGCTTCCACGTCCCCGCATGTACTTCCTGCCCCATGAAAAGAAATGTGAGCAAGAAGACTAGCGCAAAAAAAGATAGAGGAGAAAAATATACCCATTGAATAACCATCTGTCCAGAAATACCTCTTTTCATTGTCTTATTAAATTTAATTTTCATATATTGTTACAAGTGAAACTGATGAATTACACACTGTTTTATTGAACTTCTTCTGTCACATCTTTCTTCTCCACTTTCTCCCCCACAATATAGGCTTCGTCTGTTGGTGGAGCAACAGATGTAATTGTTACAACGTCATCAACAGCCATGTCTTCAAAGAAATTTTCTGTATCTCGGTTTGAAAGAAAATAAAGATATGCTTTTTCTGTTGTTGGATATAATTCTGGATCAATCACTGAAACGACGTGAAGTTTGACCTCCGTGCCCTGAACGTCTTCTTGTTCTGGAATGGGCAACACCTCCATTATTGTTCCAGTAACAGAGACGTGGTTTTGTTCATCACGAGCCCACCCCATCAACACTTCTTCAGTCATAACGTCTGCAAATGGAACAGTGGGCACATCTTTCTCTGAAGGGGTTTTTGATGTCATTGTTGGGAATATATTCTTTCCAAAACCATATTGCAAAACCACAAGAAGGACTCCACCGATCATGACTATGGAAAGAACAATCAACGACCAAGCTAATGCTTTGTGTGATTTTGGTGAATTTTTCAAAATCATTTTGTTTTTGTTTTAGAAGTTATATCTGCAATCAAATGATTGCGATGATTTAATAAAATTATTATACCACACAAAAAACACCTTCACAAAGAAAGTGTTCGAACTGGTTGGGAGGTGAAGATTTTCGAATATTTTTTATGAAACATATCTTGAGATTTGCAGAAATGCTGAGTGGTTTTTTAAATCCAATTTTTTTGGAATAATTTGTGTCGTGTGTGTAGTAAAAAAAGTAAAAACCAGGTGTTTGCATTTTTGCATTCACCTGGTCGCTTTTGTGCTTATTTTTTTCCATTTCCCTTATCTCGCCCCTCATCTGGTCTTATCATTTTCTTTTCTTCCTAAGTGTCACAACACCCCCCATAATAACATGACAGATGCCTCTGCTTCGAGCCCTCCGTTTTTCTCGGCTGTTGCTAGCGCCTTTTTCAACCCCGCTCTTTCTTTCTCCGTAATGATTCCTTCCTTGCAAGCTTTGCCGGCAAACCACCCAACACGTAATGCTTTCTGGATGTTTTGCTCCCCAAAGACAACAGCTGAAACTTCAAGACTTTCTGAACTGAGAAGATTCACCCCCGCTTTTTGTAAAATCTTTTCTGCCGAAAGAGCGCCATTGCTACGTTGTGTGAGAAAATGTCCAATCTTATCAATGACTTCTAGCCACTTTTCAGACAAATTCATCCACAAACAGTTCCAATTCCACACAGCAACAATCATCAAACTCCTTCTGGGTTGATTGCTTCTGTCATATCCATCACAACATATTGAGGATTTTGCAGATGCATTAATGGTCCTTCGAAACAAACAACATCACATTTCCTTTGATCAGTTGCTTCACGAACAGCTTTCTTAATACCGTCTTGCAAAAACAGTCGTGTGTTCATGCCTCCTTTCCACGTCCGTTGGGATGCTTCGACAAACAATCTATTTTTTACTTCTGTTCCGATCACCGTACCTCCGTTTTTATAGAGATCTGCCACTTGCGTGAGAAAATTTGCATCACCACAATCCCTCTCCACAATGACAGGTCTTGCAAGATGTTCCCGTGCTGTGTGTCGTGTTATCACATCATCCATGACTTGCCAAACATCCTTTTGTGTGACCGGCACGTGAAACCACTTCAACACATCACCGTGTGGCACTTTTCGGACATCATCCCCATCAACACACCAGACCTGTTGAGATCCCAACATATAACCGAGCATTTGCCTTCTCCTCACCTTAATGAACTGAAGAACTTTGGTTTTTGCACATTATCTGTGCTTGCCTTTTTTATTTATTAAAACACATTTTTTGTCTTTGGACTATTTTGTTTTTTTCTTCATCTCGTCTGCCCATTCTTCATTCAGACTTCCACACGATACGTTTCCTGCTTTTTTATTTTGTTTTACATACTTTTTTCACTGCCTCTGCCACAACTTGTGCAACGGTCTTGTCTAACGCATCAGGCACAACTTTGTCACGGCGTGGTTTTTCAACGTGGGAAGCGATACTTTCTGCCACGAGAACAAACATCTCTTCAGTAAAACTTTTTGCGCCCGCATCCAAAACACCTCGAAACAAACCCGGGAATGCCAACACATTATTGATTTGATTGGGAAAGTCACTTCGTCCAGTTGCCACAACAAACGCACCAGCTTCTTTGGCGTCGTCTGGCATGATTTCTGGCTCCGGGTTTGCCAATGCAAAAATGATTGGGTCTTTCGCCATTGATTGAACCATCTCTTTTGTAAGCAGTCCGCCCTTGCTCACACCAATAAAAACATCTGCTCCTTGAATGATTTTTTCCAACCCTCCAATTGCACAACGAGGGTCATCAATATCAATACGACAAGCAAGATTTGTCATCGTCGCAAGTTTTTCTTTTTCACCTGAAAGTGTCTTGCGACCTTCATAAATCGCCCCCTTGCTGTCGCTGACCAAAACGTTCTTTAAGCCAAATGTCAAAAGCATTTTTGTAATTGCCACTCCTGCGGAACCAGCACCATTGACGACAATTTTGACATCTTCTTTTTGGCTGTTTCTGAGTTTGAGTGCATTGATTAATCCTGCAAGCGTCACAATTGCTGTTCCGTGCTGGTCGTCATGCATCACGGGAATATCCAGTTCTTTTTTGAGACGTTCTTCAATTTCAAAACATTGTGGCGCTGCAATGTCTTCCAGATTGATTCCTCCGAAGACTGGCGCAATTCTTTTGACGGTTTCGATGATTTCTTCTGGGTCTTGCGTGTCCAGACAAATTGGGAAAGCGTCCACATCAGCAAACGCTTTGAGGAGTGCTGCTTTTCCTTCCATCACAGGAATTGCGGCTTTTGCTCCAAGATTTCCGATACCCAAGATTGCCGAACCGTCTGACACAATGGCAATGGTGTTTTTCTTGATTGTGAGTTCTTTTGCTTTTTGAGAATCTTGTGCAATCTCTTTGCACACAGCCGCAACACCGGGAGAATAGGCAATGGACAGATCATCTCTTGTTTCCAACGGCACTTTTGTGGCGGTGGCGATTTTTCCACCATGTTTTTTGTGTAGCTCAATTGACTGTGAATAATAATCTTTCATAGAAATGTATTTTTAAATTTTTTGACACCTTGAGTCTTTTTTCCACCTGCTTAACAATACCACGCTTTCCCACTTTTCCTTTCGCTTGTGACTTTTTTTGTGTCACTCTTCCCTGCTTTGCTGGAACTTCGAGTGGGTATATCCACCTTATTTTCGGTATTTTTTGGA
>JAGQLW010000029.1 GCA_020428995.1 Candidatus Moraniibacteriota bacterium
TGCTTTTTGGTGGTGGCATTATGTTGAGTCTCGGTGCAACTTTTTTGTTTTGTGGTTTGGGACTACTCTTCTTTGCACCTTTTGCTCTTTTGGGATTACTCTTATCTGTCCGTGTTGTTGTTGATTCTGTTGGCGATGCCTGGTCATTGTCATTTTTCGATCTTTTTTCTATTACCCTTGCTCAAGGCATTGGCATGAGTGTCTTTGTTTTTATGTTATTGTTTTTTTTGATGCACTTGCGTACAATTTGGCGCATTCCCCTTTTTGTTTCTTTCTTTTTTCTTTTGCTATGGGGATTGTTTACTCTTTTTTATTCCATCAGCCCGTCACCTGTTCTGACAACTCTTTACGAAGTGGCGCGCATGAGTACTATTTTTTTTATTTTTGCACTGTCTTTTTTTACTATCAAAACAAAAAAAGATTTTTCTTTTCTTATTGCCATTATCTGCCTTTCTTCTTTTATTCCGTTTTTGGTCTGCACATGGCAATTTTTTACTGGTGTGGGATACACGGATGTTGCGTTTGATACTCCTCGTATTTTCGGCACATTCACTCATCCAAATATTTTGAGTACCTATCTTGTTGCCGTCTTTGCTGTTTCTGTCTTGGGATTTTTTATTTCACATGAAGCGAAACTTGGTCGTTTGCGAGTTCTGTGTGTTGCGTCAGGTGTTTTTTCTTTGGTATTTTTAATACTCACATTCACGCGTGTTGGGTGGATCACACTTCTGGTTTTCTTATTATGCATTTCTTTGGTGCGTTTTCGTCGTCTTCTTCTACCCACACTACTTCTCCCGTTTTTACTCATTCTTCTTTCTTCTTCGGTGCAAGAGCGTGTTTTCGACTCTTTTGTGCTGTCACCAGACAGCTCAATTGGGTGGCGACTGTCTCTGTGGTCAGACACCATTAACGAGACCATTTCTGGTGGGCGTGTTTTTTTTGGTCACGGACTGAACACTTTTTCGCAAGTTGCTGAAGGCTTGCGAGGAAACCGTTTTGGGAGCACTGACCCACACAATGAATTTGTTCGCGCATTTGTTGAAGGTGGCGCCATTGGTTTGAGTGTGTTTTTGTTGTTTCATTTTTTTGCCTTTCGTCATTTGGTGCGGTTATATCAACGAACAAAAAAGGATTCATTTGTTCAAACATCTGTTTTGATTGTCACTTGTTTGTTTGTGGCATTGTTTTTTGCCAGTCTTTCTGATCACATTTTCCGTTCAACGCCATTGCAGTGGATTTTATGGTCGCTGATCGGTGGGTTGTCGTCACTTGTTGTTCGTCAGTCTCCAAACAATTAGGACTTATGCGTTTAGGTGCAGTTCAAGGAAATCACGAGGAACGAAGTAAGCTGTATGGTGCATACAGCGTCGAGTCCCGGAGTGTTTGACGCAGAAATGTGCCAAACGCGAAATTCCTAACAATAAAAAAACAGGCGACGCGTCCTTGCGCTAAAATCGTCTGTTTTGTCCGATGCGGTCTTTTTTTTTACCGCATCATGTCTTTCGTGCACATCCAGTGCTCGTTTGATTCTGTTGCCCTCCCTTCACCAGGCACATAGGTGCCAGGCGGAACATGGACGAGGCCGAAACGGGCCGCACTGGTGGCATAGAGCCATTTTCCATCATCGCTCCATGCGATGAGGCAACCAGAGAAGTTTTGCGGAATGACTCCCGCGAAATCGGCCTTGTGGTTTTCTTGCCACATGGATCCGACTGCCTTCCAGTTATAGTCCACTCCGTTTTTGAATGGTGCTGCCTCTCCGTCACGAGGCATCAGTGTTCCCCCCGCATACGCAGTGATGCTGCTGAATACGATGGTGGCGACGATGACGAATTTGAAGAACTTGTTCATTTTGTGTCCTCCTATAGGACGTTGAGCCAACAGAACTGTTGACTTTTAATGCTAGCACATAAAAATATACTTGTCAAGCACTTTTTTTTGTTTTGATAAGAAAAAAAACGGCGTACTAGTCTAGGCGCCGTTTCTTGGTTGTTGATCAACATCGACAAAGAATCGTTGTCTTTTGTCGGATTGCGTTTTTGTTTTTGATTTGCACACATTTTTTGTTATGTGTGCAGAAATTTTTGTTAATGAAAATGGATGTTTTGTCTAGAAGTTTTTTTTATTTCTCTTCTAGAGTTAAATCTGTTGTTTACCCGTTGAAACCTCCGCCTGCCCGCTCCATACCGTAGAGCTGTTTGTACTCAAAGGTCTTACCCGTGACTTTCGTCGCAGTTACTACGATTTCACCCTTTCCTGAATTGGACGGTTGGAAGGTATAGAGAGTTTCCCCACGATTTTGAGGCTGTATCCTTCTTGCCTTAACGGCTTCGCGCATCGCCCTCTCTTTGCTGGTCTTGACTGTTGCCTTTGCAATTCCTGAAATATCGATTCCAACTTCCCAGAACTTTGCATTGGCACCTTTTTTGAGCAGGTTTTTTGCCCAGCCCAAACCGATGTGGCCGAATTTATACTTACCATTCTTTGATGTGAACGACACACCAATCATGGCTTGCAGAGTCTTGACCAAGTCAGGTTCTTCAACCGTCAGACCCAACTGAAGGAATGGCGCCCAATATTGCCCTTGGTAGATGTAAAGCCTACCGCCGATATAGGCACCGTAGGAAAACTTCTCCAACGCTTTTGCCACTTCTGGCAGGGATTGACCGTTCCACGAGGCACTGGTCTTGATTCCGCCGATTGGCTTGAACACACATAAATTCGCCTGTATTTCTGGAAACCACGTTCCGGCTCCAGTTTTTTGACGTCGTTCGTAATCATTGAACGACGCACACAGTTGAGCGATGTTGAATTCCCGTTTTTGCTGGAATTTTCTGTCGCCAGTGTGACCGGTTTCTTTGCGCGACCCAAACGTCAGGTCCATGCCAAGGTCAAATCCGTCCCAAGAGATGTATCGATAAGCAGGGCCAACGCCTTTGATCCAGCCTTCATAGCCGAATTTGTCATGAGCTTCTCCTTCCCATCCTTGACCACGGATTGCCAAACCAAACTGATCCTCACCGTTTTTTCCTTTAACGATGATTGGGTAAACCTTCGCCACACCAAAAGCATAGCGAGATTTTTCCCCGGAATAGTTTGCACCCACTCCCGCGAATGCTTCCCAATCCATGCGATATTCTTCTACCGCTTCCTTGGACGTTTTTGGCACGATCGTTTCTGGAGTAGGTTCTCTGATTTCCTCTCTCCTTGGAGTGATGACTGTTGGGTTTTTGCAAATGTGTGGGAATGCCACACGATGCTCGACTCCTTCGTGCATGGCAGTGTAGACTTTTGCCGGTTGGCTAAAGTTTTTGTCGTCCTTGCACGATGGGGTGGTCACATTTTCTTTGACAATCCCTTTGCCAAAGCCCATTGCAATCATGTGTGCTGTTTCGCCTTCCATGACGACGTTTCCGCCACATTTTATCAGAGCACGATGACTGTTTTCTGCTTTGATTTCTCTTTGCAGGAGTTGTGCCACTTGTGAGCCATAAAACTGACTCAGAAATGCGTTCGTGTTTCCTTTCCAGGGGTTACTCCCTGGATTGTCCCATACGAACGTTCCAGACGATGTTTGTGACGGTTGTAACACCACCACTTTCTTGCCTGGCGCATCTTTCGTGGGGATCTCCAGTTTTTGTCCCACATTGATGAGATTGGGGTTTTCCAGCCCATTGTGTTTGGCGATTTCTTGCCATGACACTTCACTGAAATTACTGGCAATCTTGGAGAGGGTATCTCTTGATTGCACGGTGTAGACTTCGACTGCAAGAGCCGATGCCCCCCCACCCATTGCGATGACTACTGCCATCGCCATAAGACTTTTCTTCATCTTCGCTACCCTCTTGAACACAGGTTTGTGGAAATTCTCTTATCCAACTCTTTTTCTTCGGCAGATTGCTTTGCTTCGAAATAGGAGCCGTTGAATTTTCCTTCAGGGATTGACCAGGCAACGTTTATGATTGCCTGAATTCCCATGAGGTATAGATTAGGACTTGGTAGTCCCACAGTTAAATTTCGTTGCATCAATCGCTCAAGGAATGATGCGTTGTTAAACACTCTTGCTGCCACAATCGCTTGATCGTTGACTGCATAGGTGCGCCCAGAAATTTCCACTGGATAAGGAAACTCCTTTTTTATCATGAGTTGGAACAGTTTTCCGTCGCCTGTGTTGATGGCGAGATTAATCAAACCACTGGACACTTTTGACGGATTTTTTTTCATGAATTGTGCACGATAGGTCGGATCGTTTTGAAACGCCACCATATCGATGTCCACAATTGGACCTGACACTAGTAGTGCCTTTCGCTGTGACCCTGAGGCAACAAGAATATAACTTTCTTTTATTTGTTTCGCAGACAAGTCTGGAAACAGCAAGAAGAGAGAATTCTCACACCCGTTAAGGACTGCGCTTGCGATCGTGAACACGCCCTCGTTTGACACGAGGTATGTGTCCCAACTTTTTCTGCGCAAAAACATTTTTTGTCCTTTGGAACTTTCAGCAAAATATCCCCTTGCGTCTTGGCGCCACTGACTTGACTGCCCTGTCATAGGTATTACCGCAACATACATATCACGGTATTGCGTTGTCTCGAAATTCAGTTTGTGTGCCTCCCAGTTTTGAGAGACACCATCGTTTGCTCTTGTGAGCAGCGCCTGGTTGGCACAGCCACTAAGCAACAACAAAAACAAGGCTGCAATCTTTTTCACTGCTCAAACTCCTCTTTTTCATTTCACAAAAATTTTTTAGGAACTTCGTGATCGGTTTGTTTTACCTAAAACCAATCTCGTTGTGACGGAGAAACCTTTTCCCCGCCATGAACGAAACGATTTTTTTATTGTTCGAGCAGTGCTTTTTTTGAGAGGTGATATACCACAACCGCACCAGCACCAGCAACAAAAGATGATGCCATTAATAATAACACTGTTTTTAGGCTGGGGTTTGTTTCCACAATTGGACCTGAGAGCAATCGAATTTCTACACTTTTTTCATCTCCACCACGGAAGAGATTGTTTTTCGTCACGAGAACATCGGCAATTTTTTGCGCAACAGCAATACCACTTTCTTTCTCGTCTGACATTACCACCAAATCTAATCCGCCAATGTTTGGTCGGCTTTCCACCTTCACCATTTTTTGCCATTGTTCAATGCGTTCTTTTTTTCCACTTTCCAATGTCGGCAAATCTGCACTGCTATTTTGATAGACTTCGTTAATGAAACGTTCACTCGTCACAGCTTCTGTAAGCACTTGCCCAAAAAATTCTGATGACTTATACAACGTATAAAGATCTGCTGATGCATCATTTTGCACAATCAAAAATGTACTTTGGGTTTGAAAGTTTTTTTGCGTTGTTACAAATATGAGAAATGCCATTGCTGACGTCAGCATGCCAAGCAATATGGCTGTTGCGATATTTTGACGAATCTCTATTAATACCCTATTTTTTTGATCAAACATGGTCTTGTTTTTTATATACAATGATAACTTTTTATATTACTCTTTTTTTTACTGTTTGTCAACACTCTTCTTTGATAAAAAAAACACCCTCTGAGAAGGTGTTTTTTGGCTTGTTTGTTGTCTTTTTTTGACTTTCTCTTAGAATTTTACTGTGAGTACTTGCTCTTTCTTTTCTCGTATAATTGTCATTTCAACAGTTTCCCCAATAGAATATCCAGCAACAATTGTTGATAGCGGTGTCTGTGGAGACACTCCTGTTTGCCCCACTTTTGTAATAATATCTCCCACTTTAATCCCTGCTTTTTGCGCAGATGACCCGGCAAGCACTGCCAGCCCTTGTCTGCCCGAGGGTGAAAAAATTAGCGCGCCATTTTCCTGTTCAAAATCTTTTGCGACAGCATTAAACTTGTTCAGTGATTGATAGGACACACCTAGGACTGCACGTTTGTCTAGTGTCTTGTCTACTGTGCGATTGAGTGCGTCTCGGACGGCGTTTGAAGGAATTTCATAGTATTCTTCATTATCACCGATTGCCACCTTTGCAATCACCCCCACTAACTCACTATTGTAGTCCACAACAGGACTGCCGAGGAATTTTTTATGATCAACAAAATCCGTACGAAGCACTCCTTCCAACTTTTCTGACGATGCCACAACCTCACCAGACGTGTTAAATGTCACATCCACGGCACTTACAATACCTGTTGTGAAGATGCTTTCGCGTGAAATTACAGAGTTTGCGATTCCGACCACCTTTTTTCCAGGGCGCACATCATTTGAATTTGCCAACGCAATTGCTGGTAAATTGGAGTCCTCTACTTTCAAAAATAATAGTTTTGTGTATGAATCAAATCCTTCAACACTTGCATCGTACTGATGTCCATCTGAGAGTATTACTTTGTATATTGTTTCTTTTTCATCAACAGAATCAGCGTATGTCACAATATACCCATCTCCCGTCAAAATCACACCCGATGATATTGTGACTGGTTTTGGGATCGCCACGTCCTGCCCTGGTTTTGCAATCACTGTGACTACCGTTGCAGATGCTTGCGAGGTAATGGTGTTTATGGAACTGTCTTCTCGCACTACCACCTGCTCAGTCTTGTTTATGATCGTAACATTGTCCCCTATTGCCTGTTGGAAAAATGAGTTTTCTGCAAATACTGGAAATGTTGCCAGCCATGGGAAAACAGCTTTCACAAAAATCGCACCACTTACTCCTCCGAAAATCAGGACAACCATTAAAAATAGCACTCCGCGTATACAGCGTTTGTGCCACGGTTTCTTTGGTTGACTGTTTTTTTCTGATGAATTTTGACTATCCATAATTGTGGAAAGGAAATGTCTTAATTTAAATTCTATTACTTTGTTTTTTGTTTATTTTCATACAATTGGCACCCATCTTGCACTAAGAAAAACGATTGTTGTGAGAACACCAAAGAAAAAAATGTTTGCCAACACCCTTGAAACAGACAATATGTCGAGAAAATAACTTT
The DNA here is from genome assembly GCA_020428995.1 of Candidatus Moraniibacteriota bacterium. Taxonomy (GTDB): domain Bacteria; phylum Patescibacteriota; class Minisyncoccia; order Moranbacterales; genus JAGQLW01. The sequence continues at coordinate 6,959 of JAGQLW010000029.1, forward strand.
GTATAATGTCCCACTGGATGTAGAAGCAGATTAGAACAATCACTCCCATTGTCAAGTATCCAAATGACCAAAAGCTCGTGATCCATGCCAGTTCGGCCATTGCGAAACCGAGTATTCCGCAATAGAGAAGAAGATTCTTTTGGCTGATTTTTTCTTTGAAAAATTCAGTAAAATAGGTGTAGGAAGCAATGCTTACCACTGTCATGTATAGTATCATGAGTAGCCATAGTGGAACAAGAAAATTGATATAAAAACCCTGTGACGCCGCAAGGAAAATGAACAATGTTGACAATATGACCATTGACGCTAGTGTACTACGATCGTTTTCTGGTCCCTTCTTTAATTTTTCTATTGAAATTCTTCCCAGCGCCAAGAATACACCACAAATAATTATAATTGCAAGATGTCGTAATATTGAACGATCAACCAGAAATATAAGAAATACTGATGACGTTGCTAGCACTATGTAAACAAGTGTCCATGACCAGGAGTTGGACAGTTTCAAAAAGACGATGGCTATCATGACCATGAGAGCTACTCCTGTATAGACCAGTGTGTCTTGTTCGCGCGCAACAAACTCCAGAGCTGTAAACAGACCCGCTGCAAGAAAGAATATTTCAGTGTATTTTCCCAAAAAAGATATGCGCATTGGGGTTACTAAGACGATTCCTGAGGTGAAAATTTGTCTCTCTTATGATACCTGTAATTTTTTGTTTTTGACAGTCACCTTCACATTATCCCCTTCGGACACCTCTCCAGTTACAATCTTTAACGCAAGATCATCGAGAATTTCATTTTGGATCAATCTCTTCAATGGTCGTGCGCCATAATATGGGTCATATCCTTTTTGCATGAGGTATTCTTGAGATTCTTTTGATAATGACAGTGTAATGTTTTTCTCGTCTAATCTTTTTTGCACGAATGCGATTTGCAAGCGCACAATCTGACCCAGCACTTCTTCTGTTAACGGATGAAATATAATGGTGTCGTCAATGCGATTGAGAAATTCTGGTTTGAAATGTTCACGCAATGCGACAGTAATCTTTTCTTGCATGTCTTCTTCTGACATTTTTCTTTTGTTCCCTCGTTCTTTGCGAAATCCCATTTCTTGCATTTTATTGATTACATCTGAGCCAACATTTGACGTCATTATTATGACAGTATTTTTGAAATTTACTGTCCGACCTTTTGCATCGGTCAAACGACCATCATCCATTACTTGGAGTAGTATGTTAAACACGTCTGGATGTGCTTTTTCGATTTCATCGAGTAAAATCACACTGTATGGTCTACGACGCACAATTTCAGTTAATTGCCCCCCTTCTTCGTATCCAACATATCCTGGTGGTGATCCAATTAGTTTTGACGTTGCATGAGCTTCCATGTATTCACTCATATCGATGCGCACCAGTGCGTCATCTGTGTTGAACAAAAATTCTGCTAATGTTTTGACTAACTCTGTCTTTCCAACACCTGTGGGACCCAAAAACATCAATGTTGCAATTGGTTTTTCTTCTTCAGAAATTCCTGCACGATTACGCCTTATTGCATTGGCGACTGCCGTTATCGCTTCTTCCTGTCCCACAACACGTTTTTTCATTTCCTCTTCCATTGTTGCTAGTTTTTCCATCTCACCACGCAACATTTTTGAAACTGGGACCCCTGTCCAGCGTGCAACAACTTTTGCAATATCTTCTTCAGAGACTTCTTCTTTGAGAACAGGGTGATCTTTCTGTGTGTCGTTAAGTTTTTTGGTTAATTCTTTGATATTTTTTTCCAGAGATGGAATTGTGCCGTATCGAATTTCTGCAACACGACTTAGATCGCCGTCGCGTTCGAGAATTTCTGCCTCAGAACGTTTTTCCTCCACTTTTTTTTTCATTTTGCGAATTTCCGCTATGAGACGTTTTTCTTCTTTCCACTGAAAACTTTTCTTTTTTGATTTTTCTTTCATCTCCGCAATTTCACGGTCTATCTCTTTGATTTTTTCTTTTATTTTTCCATCTTTCTCTTTTTCCAATGCTTTGCGCTCAATTTCCAATCGACGGATGTTTCGTTCTAGTTTGTCGATATCTGCTGGCATTGAATCAATTTCCATGCGCAATGTTGACGCTGCTTCATCAATCAAATCAACGGCCTTGTCTGGCAAAAACCTGTCCGAAATATATCGTTGGGACAATTTTACAGCAGCAGTGATTGCATCGTCCAAAATTCGTACACCGTGATGTACTTCGTATTTTTCTTTGACACCTCGCAAAATTGCGATTGCGTCTTGTGCAGATGGTTCGAAAACGTATACTGGTTGAAACCGTCTTTCTAGTGCTGCATCTTTTTCAATGTATTTCTGATATTCCTTCAGGGTTGTGGCGCCAATTGTGCGAATTCGTCCTCGTGCAAGTGCTGGCTTGAGCATGTTTGACGCGTCCAGAGATCCTTCCATTGCTCCTGCACCAACCAATGTGTGCAATTCATCAATGAATAGTATGTATTGCCCATCAGAAGATTCAATTTCATTAATGATTGCTTTGAGCCGTTCTTCAAATTCTCCGCGAAATTTTGATCCAGCCAGCAACGACCCGAGGTCTAATACTAGAACATCTTTGTTCATTAGATTGTCTGGCACATCACGCTCTACGATGCGCTGAGAAAGACCCTCCACAATTGCTGTCTTTCCTGTTCCAGCTTCACCGATGAGTACTGGGTTATTTTTTGTTCGCCTGCTGAGTACTTGCATCACCCGTCGCACCTCTTCATCACGACCAATCACTGGGTCAAGTTTTTTTTCACGCGCTTGATTAGTAAGATTGATTGTGTATTTCTCTAAAACTTGGTATTTCCCCTCTGGTTGTTGTGAATCGACTGTTTGGCGCCCGCGCACTTTTGACAAAACTTGCAGCACTTTATTGTATTCAAGCCCTTGTGCTTCTAATAGTTTTTTTGCTGGTGTTTGAATGTTCAAGAAGGCTAGTAACAAATGTTCTGTGGAGACGAATTGATCTTTCATTGCACCCATTTGCTTTTGTGCGTCATCAAGAACACTTCCCAGCTCTTGCGCAACAAAAACCTGTTCGGATTCTTTGACCGTTTCTGATTGTGGGTATTTATCAATTTTTTCGGTAACAACTCCCTTGAGATTTTCTTCAGAAACACCTGCTTGCATTATGATTGATGATACAATCGAATCTTCTTGAACAATCAATGCGTACAATAAATGAAACAAGTCCACTTGTTGTTGCGATCGAGACATTGCAATGGATTGCGCTTGACGCAATGCCTCTTGGCTTTTTGTTGTAAATTTGTTGATGTCCATAACACATTGTTTACGTTTTTTTTATTCTCTGTGTATCACTTTTGATTTTTTCTTATTGTTTTCGTTCTTCCAGTGTTACATTAACTGTTTTCTTTTCACCCCGATGCAAAAGGGTTACACTAATTTGTTCACCGGGATTGAGACCAGCAATCATGTCTGACAACTGATTATCTTGCGTAATTTTTTCCCCTTCTACTTCCAAAATAATGTCATTTTCCATGATACCTGCCTTATCTGCGGGACTTCCTGGCAAAACAGCAAAATCTGTCACAGTTTCTCCACGTGCTACTAATACCCCATAATCAACGGGGAGATTTTCTTGTTTGGCAAGCTCTTCATTAATAATGACATAGCGCACACCAATGAATGGTGTCGTGATTCTTCCTGATTCTTTTACCTGTTCAATCACTTTTTTTACTCGTTCAATTGGCAGTGCAAACCCGATATTTTCTGCTCCCTGTGCCACTGCCGTATTTACACCAATCACTTTTCCTGCTATGTCCAGTAACGGACCCCCAGAGTTTCCAGGATTAATTGCGGCGTCTGTTTGAATGATGTTTGTCAGTCGTTCGGACTGTCCAAATCCGGAACCAGCAACAATATTGCGACCCAGACCTGAGACAATTCCTCGACTCACCGAGTTTGCAAACTCTGCAAGAGAATTTCCAATTGCAATCACTGTCTGCCCAATTCTTAGTTCTTCTGAGTTTCCCAAAGGTAGGACAGGAAAATTATTACCCTCAACTTTTACAATCGCAATATCTTGAACAGGGTCTTGTGCGACAATTGTTGCCTCGTACTTATCACCACTGTTCGTCACAACTGTGTAGTCAGCGCTTGGATCACTCACAACATGCTTATTTGTGACAATCATGCCGTCGCTTGTTGCAAAAAAACCAGAACCACCTCCAACTTCTCTCTTTTGTGTTTCTCCTTGTTGTCCAAAACCATCCGTACCGTTGTCAAAAAGACCAAACGGGTCTCCAAAGAAAAAATTTTGTGTGCGAGGAATATCTTTCGACACAATGATACTCACCACCGCTGGTGAAGATTCTTTGACGACAGAAATTATTGCTTCGTCCTCGTGCACCACTTGTCTACGCGCTTCTTCTTTTTGTTGTTCTGTTAGTGCTTCAGAAGCAACGCTGTTTGCGGTTGTCACGTTCTTATTATTGACCCATGACCGCTCCAGACCAGATGCCATGAAACCAAATGCTGCACCACTCAATGATGACACAATAACAATTGTTGCAACAACTGCCACTGACAAGGAACTTGTTTTTATCTTTTTTTGTTCATCACTGTTAAATGATACGTCTTCCATAGAAAATATAAAGTTACTTTTTTATGATTTGAGAGCTTCTGTCTTTTACATTCTGAAGGTCATCCTCTTTTTGCTTTTTTATAAACCGAATAATGTTGCATCCTCCGACTTTCTAAGACGCATTTCAAATGATTGCATTTCTTGACCAGAAAATGTGACTTTTTGCTCACCCTCGTCCCAGTAGTACTGTCTTTGTGGTAAAAAAATTCTCATTCCTTGCATTTTTTGCTCAATCCATTGTCCAAACAATTTCTTTCGTATAATAATTTGGCTCATCTCCACGCTCTTTTCTTCATCACCGCGCTGTGCATGAACAAAAATAATGTGGTATCCCAAAGGACTTTCAATTATATCACTAACAACACCCACTTCTTGGTTCATTGCCACTTCTGCAACTTCTTTAATCATGTCTTGCTGTCGCAACCACCCAAGACGCCCTCCTTCTTCTGCTGTTGAACCTTCAGAATATTCTTTCGCTATCGTTTCAAAATCCTCTGATGTTTTGATCAATGCACGTATTTTCTGTGCTTCTTTTTCTTTTTCACCATGCTCATTTTTGTCTTGTGCAAATTGCTCGTAAAGACGTTTTGTGTACAATTCTGGTATAACAACTCGATCGCGCATCGTTTCGAGCGACCACCCATATCGATCAAATATCTCTTTTTCATATTCACCAACTGTCTTCTCGGAGTCTGATTCTTTGATGCGACGTGAAATCTCTTGATCCGCCGCTTCTTGAGAAACAGTAATCCCTGCATCATTTGCCATTTTTATGATAACTTTGTCTTCAATTAGTTTGTCTAATGTCGCTTTTTTTACAACATTCCACCGTTTTTGGCCATCTGGTGTTGAAAAATCTATGCGCACACCTGACTGTAATAGACCAGGACGCTCGTATGACCTGCGCACCGCTTCTTGACTTGCAATCAATTCTGAAGACCATACCCATGGTGCTCCTCCAATTATTGCTACTGGCAATGGGATCTTTTGCGCAAGAAACTGTACCGGCGTGTTTTGATCAATTCCTCCATAGAATAGTGATGACAATATCACTACGCACACACCAATTATCGACACACTTACCATTACAACAGTTTTCTTTGGTATTGATGTAATCTTTTTATATTCCTGGTCAGAGTTATTTGTCATAAT
>JAGQLW010000030.1 GCA_020428995.1 Candidatus Moraniibacteriota bacterium
GGTCGGGGGTTCGACTCCTCTCGGGTCCACAATGAAAAAATCGTCTTTCTCTTTGGAAGGCGGTTTTTTGATATGTGTAGTGGTTTGGTGTATTTTTAATAGTATTGTTTTGGGTGATCCTGCCCGTGTTCTTTTGTTTTTGGATGAAGAGGTGACACATAATTAGCGGCTTATCTTCTGTTGTGAGTGCCGTGAATGGGCCGTGTGGTGTTCTTTTGATGGGTTTACCGAAGATTCTTGTGGAGGAACAGGGTTTTGTTATCTTTGCGGACAATGTTTCTTATCGTGGAAAACATGTTTCGGAAGTATATTTGCATCATGATGGGCTTTGGTATTCGAATCCTTTTAGAGGAAAGGAGTCAAGAATGCAAAATGCCGGCTTTTGGGACACATCCAGGTCTGTAGAAGTTTTTTTTGAGAAACAAAAACCTTTTTTTGTAATTGCTTCTCGTGATTTGGATCGTTCTGTTGTTTTTTGTGATGGCTATGGGAGTATTATTAATATTCGCATGGTTACAGATTTTTCTTGATCTTTTTGGGTTGTAGTAAATTCTTTTTTTGATACCGTCTTTCCTTTTTGAGGGTGGTTTCTTCAGACCACGCCAATGGCACGGATTCATCTGTTGTGCCGTGGTGAATGAGGATTGGTTTTGTGACATTGTGAAAGTATGTGCGTGGGGAAATACTATCCCAAAATGTTGGGTTTGTTTTCGGCTCGCCGTGTTTTTTCAGAATCGCATTTGCGGTTTGTGTTCGTGTGCGCGTCCATTTTTCAAAGTTATCTCGGGCGTCAGAACTTACGGGTGCAAACAAAACAAATGCGTCAACCAATTCTGGCTTTGTCATGGCAATTGTTTGAGCGACACCACCACCCATAGAGTGCCCAAGCATGCCGATTTTTTTTGTGTCTGCTTGAGGAATATTTGCTTTTTGAAGAGCTGTGATTGCATTTGCCACATCTTTGGCGTAACCAATGCGGAAATTGTTTTCTGTGTCAGAATCTTTGTCGGATTGCGCATGGTTTCTGTAGTCACTATGGATGATAATGTAGCCATTGTTTGCTAGATAATCTTGTTCGCGTTTAAGACCGCGATAGTTTGTGTAGACAGCAGGGTCGATGTATCCATGGTTTAAAAAGAGAACAGGGAAGGGGTCATCACCATTAGGGATGTTCATGATGCCGGAGATTGTGAGGTTGTCGCTTTTGTATGTGATGAAGTGACGTGTGTAATTTTTGTTGTTGCCAGCACTTGTCCAATGGTGAAATCGTGTCCAGTGAGTTTTTCTTTGGCAAAAGTATTTAGCGAAAGAGGATCTGCTTGTTCTTGTTTGATTTCAGAATTTGTTAACGTTTGTGATTGGTCTTGTTTTTGTGTGCTGTCTGGTTTCTGTATATTTTTTTTGATTGTCGGTGATTGGCGGTTTTTTTTCTTGTGGCAATGGTGTGTCGTCTTGCCAGATCCATAGGACTGCTCCTGTTGCTAGAGTGATTGTTCCAACGCTAAGGATGATGTTTTTGTTCATAATATTTTTTAACAAAATTGGTGAGAATTTAGACAGTTACTGAGGATGTGCCAACGGGTACTTGTGTATTTATTTATGTGGAGTATTTTTTTATAAAAGAGTATGTTTTAATAAGTACAGTTTTGTGTTGGGAATATTCTGTTCTGGTGGACTTGTCAAGAACAAGTTTTTTTGTTAACCTGAATCTTGTTCAACAAGTAAGCACATTTTTCTGGTTATGGGCGATTAGCTTCTGTCTTCGCCACTGCTATGGTGGGACAGGCATCTGGTTTGCTTGTGTAGTGTTTGGTTAGTATGTGTATTGTGTGAGTTTGTTAAAAATATGGGCGATTAGCTCAGCTGGTTAGAGCGCAACACTGATAATGTTGAGGTCCGAGGTTCGAGTCCCCGATCGCCCACACTTTTTTGAACAAAAATCCACCTAGAGTATTTTCTGGTGGATTTTTTGTTCCAACTCTCGATCTAGAGGATTTCTGTCTTTTTGGCATATTTGACAGTTTTGGTTTCTTGCGCTATGCTTGATTTGTATTTTGAAATGATGATTATGTTTTTCTGAAAGCCCTAAAGGGCTTTTTAAAAAGGCAATTTTTCTATGCAACGTATTCTTTCTTTTATTTCTGAGGCTCGCAGTGAATTGATTAAGGTCAATTGGCCAACAAAAGAGCGCACGATTCAGTATTCGCTTGCTGTTTTGGTTATTAGTATTGCTGTTGCGGTTTTTTTGGGAGCGTTGGATTATGGGTTTGGGGAGGCGCTTGATCGTTTTGTCCTGTAGTAGAATCCACGATTTTGGCACACTTCATTGTCAAAATTTCGAAAAATCGACGCCGTATTCTTGATACGCCTTACGATTTTTCTCAATTTTTTCGCGAATTGTGCTCAAAATCGTGAATTCTATTGGCTTGTGAGTATAGTTTGTTTTTTTCGTATTTCTGAGAGTTTGTTTATTATTTGTTTGAATTTTACTTTTTAATTGTGTATTATGGCAAAACAGTCCCAACATCATGGACGTGCATGGTATGTCCTTCACACCTATAGTGGGTATGAAGACAATGTTGCGCGTAATTTGCGACAGCGCATTGAATCAATGGATATGAAAGAAATGATTTTTGACGTTGTTGTCCCTAAGGAAAAGAAAATCAAAATTAAGGCTGGTAAGCGTATTGTCGTTGAGGAACGGATTTATCCTGGATATGTTTTGGTTGATATGATTGTGACGGATGCTTCTTGGTATGTTGTTCGTAATACACCAAATGTGACTGGTTTTATTGGTATTGGAACAACTCCAACACCTGTTGATCCTGCTGAAATTGCATCGATCAAGAAGCGTATGGGGGTTGAGGAGCCTAAGTATAAGATTGATGTGGCTGCTGGGGACAGTGTGAAGATTGCTGATGGTCCATTTAAGGATTTTGATGGTAAGATTCAGGAAGTTGATGATGAAAAAGGAAAGGTAAAAGTATTGGTGTCTATTTTTGGTCGTGAAACGCCGGTCGAATTAGATTTCTTGCAAGTGAAGAAAATTTGACCATTGGCTTTTTTGGATGGATTGTGTATACTGTTTAAGTTAATTGATTAGGAACTACGTTTTCTGCACACTTCTCCTTCTTCGCCAAGGTTATGGCAGGATAAGTTTGCTAGCCTTGTTATGGTGGGGTTGTCCTTGATTCGCGAGTCGCAACGGGTCGAAGTGTGCTCAAACGTATAATTCTTACTGATATTCTGTAATAATAATATTATGGCAAAAGTTGTAAAAACTCTGATTAAACTTCAGATTCAAGCTGGAAAAGCAAATCCTGCACCTCCTGTTGGTCCTGCATTGGGTCAGCATGGAGTTAATATCCAGGATTTTTGTACGCGTTTTAATGAGGCAACAAAAGATCGTATGGGGGATGTTGTCCCTGTTGAAATTTCAGTTTTTGAGGATCGCTCTTTTGATTTTGTAATGAAGACGCCGCCGGCTGCTGAGCTTTTGAAAAAAGCGATTAAGAAAGATAAGGGTTCCTCAAATCCTTTGAAAGATAATGTGGGGACAGTTTCCATGGATCAAATTCGTGAGATTGCCCAGCAGAAAATGGTGGATTTGAACGCTAATGATGTTGATCAGGCTTCGAAGATTATTGCAGGGACTGCGCGATCGATGGGGATTGTTGTTGAATAATTTTTTTTGGAATCATGTCTTTGGCACATTTCTTTGTTATTCCGCCGTGGTGGGATGCCTCGAATTCGCACTCAAACACATAATTCCTTAATGTTTTACTTAATTTTAATATGACACGAGGAAAGAAATATCAGAAAGCTTTTGGGAATATTGATTCTTCTGCTACGCACTCCATTGCTGAAGCCGTTGCGTTTGTGAAGGAAAATGCGTTTGCTGGTTTTGATGAATCATTTGAGGCACATATTGTTTTGGGTATTGATCGCAAGAAAACAGATCAGCATGTGCGTGGCGCTGTTGTTTTGCCACATGGTGTTGGAAAAGCTATTCGTATTGCTGTTTTGACTTCTACAAAGCAAGGTGAAGCAAAAGAGGCTGGTGCTAATTTGGTTGGTGCTGAAGATTTGATTGAATCGATTACTTCTGGTTCAATTGATTTTGATGTTCTTGTTGCGACTCCAGAGATGATGCCAAAACTTGCTCCTGTTGCAAAAATTCTTGGACCACGTGGTTTGATGCCAAGTCCAAAGACAGGGACAGTGACGCCAAAAGTTTCTGAGGTTGTTGCAGAATTGAAGAAGGGGCGTGTGAGCTTCAAAAATGATAACGGTGGTGTTGTTCATGCTGCTTTGGGACGTGTGTCTTTTTCAAAAGAGGCACTTTCTGAGAATCTGACTGTCTTTTTGGACACTGTTCGTCGCATGAAATCTTCTTCTGTTAAGGGGTCGTTTATTCGTCAGGTGAGTGTTTGTTCAACAATGGGTCCAAGCGTGATTGTTAATGTGTAACACACATTTTTATGTCTCAAGAACCGATTAAAAACAGTTCTTGCTTTGTTATTGGTCTTGTGGGGGAGACTGGTTCTGGCAAGGATACCGTTGCTAATTATTTGCATCACAAATATCGCGCAAAGGACTTGCGCATTGCTGATTCTTTGAAGCAGGCGTTGGGATTATTTTTTGAGCGATTTTCCAAAGAAGATCAAAAGTGGTTGGCTTTGGAATTTAAGCGTCGTTTTGGTGAAGATGTTTTGTTTCGTGCGCTTGAGCGACATGTTGACCTTCTCAGTGGGGGGAATGTTTGTGTCAATGGACTTCGGTTTATGGAGGACTTGGATTTTATTCGTTCGTATCCGCACAATGCAGTGATTTATGTCACTGCGCCACAGAAGTTGCGTTGGGAACGCACACGTTTTCGTGGGGAAAAAACAGATGATGATCAGACATTTGAAGAGTTTCAGGCGTTTGAGAAATCTGAAACAGAGCGATCGATTTCGGAAATTGGTGCTAAGGCTGATGTGATGATTAATAATACTGGAGACTTGGATGCGCTCTTTGATGCTGTCGATGTTTTTTTGTCACACAAGTTGGCAGAGAAGTCTGAGTAAGCTTTTTTCGATTTTCCCTGCTTTTTGCAATCCGCTTTTTGTTAAGCGGATTTTTTGTTGTTTTTTTGACCCGCTTTGTGCTTGTTTGCTATACTTTAACTAGGGTAGACGCCTTTGTTTATAAACAGTTATTCTTAAATGCTATTTTTCTCTATGTCTCAATACGAAGTGGAAATCAAGAGTTTGTTGGGTGATGTTTCTGTTGCGGATGCTTTTCGGTCGAAATTGCTTTCATCACAAGGAGTTCAATTTCGTGGTTCCAACAGGCAGCTTAATCATTATTTTGTTGCATCTGCTGTTTCTTCTTCTGAGCAGGCAGTCGTTGCGCTTTTGAAAGCTGATCTTTCTTTTTCTGATGTGAGTGCACGGGCGCGTTTGGAAAAGATTGTTAAGCATGGACAGAATCATTCTGTTCGTACACGTGAATATGATGGGCATGTCTTTTTGGTGTTGAAAGCGTCTGTTGATGATACAACAAGTAGTAATGGAATTGCACGAATGGAATTTGAGGAGGAAGTTCAGGGGATGACTCTTGATGAACTTGATCAGATTCTTTTGTCTTCGGGATTTATACATCAGGCGAAATGGTCGCGTGAGCGTGAGGAGTATGCTTTTGAAGGTGCTGTTGTGACACTTGATCGTAATGCTGGGTATGGTTATTTGGCAGAATTTGAGAAGGTGGTGTCAGATCCGAAGGAGGTTTCTGGTGCACAAATTTTTCTTCGCGAGATTTTGGGACAATTTGATTTGGAAGAATTGTCTCAGGAGCGACTCGAGCGTATGTTTGCGCATTATAATGCTAATTGGCAGGAGTATTATGGGACCGACAAGGTCTTTGTTATTGAATAAATTTAAGATCCATATTTTTGGAGTATTTCTTTGTTAAAACCTTAAAAAATCGACGCCGTATTTCTATATACGTCTTACGATTTTTTGCGGTTTTGCCTCGAACTACTCTCAAAAATTTGAATCTTGTTCTTCTATATGTTTTTGGCAGATGTTGATATTAAAAAGGCGGTTCAAAGTGGTGACATTCGTATTGATGATTTTGATGAGGCACGTTTGGGGTCTGTGAGTTATGATGTTCTCTTGGGGAATAAGTTTGTTGCGACACATTCACATACGACACAGGCAATTGATCCGGCACGAAATATCTTTCCGGACACTCACGAGGTGGACATTAATGATAATAAGTTTTTTGTTCTTCATCCTGGAGTTACTGTTTTGGGAACACTGCGTGATTTTGTTGGTAGTCGTAAATATTTGATTCAGATTTCTGGTAAGAGCAGTCTTGCACGTATTGGGCTTGTTGTTCACAATACTGCAGGGTTGGTGAATCCTGGTCACTTTTTGAATATTACACTCGAGTTGTGTAATTTTAATTCGGTGCCAATCGTGCTTCGTCCTGGAATGGAGATTGCGCAGTTAACTTTTTCGATGCTAAGCTCTCCTGTTTCACGTGGTTATGAAAAAACAGGTCGTTTTCATGGGAATAACTGGGATAATTTTGCAACGAAGCGGAAAAACTAAGATACAGCTTGCTCATTTGGTATATTTCTCTCGTTAAAACCTCGAAAAATCGACGTCGTATTTCTATATACGTCTTACGATTTTTCTCGATTTCGCCCTCGCATCGATTTGACGAGTTGAAGTGGTTTGGACTGCAATCAAATGAGTAAATCGTATGCCAGTTTTTTTGGTTTTATTTAACATTATATAAATTTTATGTCTCCAGAGAACATACACCCGGAAAAACAATATCTCGATTTGCTTTCGGATATTTTGGAAAATGGCACTGATAAAGAGTTGTTTTTCACGCCTGAGATTTTGGCGGAATATGAAAAGAAAGGTGAAAATCCTCCGGTTATTCGTTCGGTTTTTGGTCGGCAGATTCGTTTTGATTTGCGTGGTGGCTTTCCGCTTTTGACAACGAAGAAAGTTTTCTTTCGTGGAATTGTTCACGAGCTTTTGTGGTTTTTGTCGGGGAGTTCGAATATCAAATATTTGGTGGACAATAATGTGCACATTTGGGATGAATGGGCATGGAAACGATATAACAAGATGTTTTCTGAGCGTGGTTTGCCAGAGCTTTCCCAAGATGAGTTTATTGCAAAGATTGCTTCTGAAGATGCTGAGAGTGACTTTGTGAAAGAGTGGGGTGATTTGATTACGATCTATGGTCGTATGTGGCGCAGGTGGCCGGCAAGTGACGGCCGAGAGATCGATCAGTTGGGGTGGGTGATTGATGGACTTCGTGACAAGCCGTTTCGCAAGTCGTATGTGGTGAGTGCATGGAACCCGGATTTTATTTATGCTATGGCGTCAGAGAAGAATGAAAATGAAGTTCCACCATTTTGTCACACAACGTATCAATTTTCCGTGACAGGAGAGAAGACATTGAATTTGGGTTTGTATCAGCGCAGTGCTGATTCGTTTTTGGGTGTACCGTTTAACATTGCTAGTTACGCACTTCTTTTGCAGATGGTGGCGCGTGCTACTGGTCTTGAGGCGGGAGAGTTTGTGCATACGTTTGGTGATGTTCACATTTACTCCAATCATTTTGATCAAGTGAAGGAGCAGTTGTCACGCGAGCCGAAACCTTTTCCGCGTGTGTCACTTTCTGATGCGGTTCGCGAGCTTGATGATTTTTCTTTTGACGACATTGCTTTGGAGGGGTATGATCCGCATCCGGCAATTCGTGCTGAGATTGCAAACATTGGCGGGTTTGTGAAAAAGGATAAGAAATTGTTTACGTTAAATAAGTAGATTCTATCTTTTGTTTTTTATGCGTATTTACGTTACACATTCCGGAAAGTTGAATTATCATGATGAGCTTTATTTGCCGATTCGCTCGGCTGAATCATTTCGTGAGTGTGAGATTATTTTGCCGCATGAGGATAGTGAGAAATCTTTTGATAGTCGTCGATTGTTGCTTGAACGTTCAGTTGATCTTGTGATTGCTGAAGTGTCTTTTTCTTCCTTGGGCCAAGGTATTGAGCTTGGATGGGCTGACGCATTTGGAGTTCCGATTGTTGCTATTGTTCGTACCGGTTTTTCTTTTTCGCGATCTCTGTCTGTGGTGTGTCAAGATGTGCGAGAATATAATGGAGATAATGTGAGTGTGGTTAAGGTTATTGAAAATATTATTTCTGACTATGAACAATCCAAAAGTTAGTATTGTTGCGGCGATTGGAAAAAATCGTGAACTCGGTAAAGACAATTCTTTGTTGTGGCAGATTCCGGAAGATTTGAAACGGTTTAAGCGTTTGACATCTGGTCATGTGATTGTAATGGGAGAAAAAACGTTTCATTCTATTGGGCGACCACTCCCACACAGGACGAATGTTGTCTTGTCGCGAGATGAGAATTTTTCTCCTGATGGTGTTGTTGTTGCGCGATCGATTGATGATGCTCTTTTGATAGCTCGAAAACATGAGCGGGAAGAAATTTTTGTGATTGGTGGTGCACAGATTTATGAACAGTTTTTGTTGTGTGCCGATCGGTTGTATTTGACATTGGTTGAGGGTGATTTTGAGGCAGATACATTTTTTCCAGAATATGAAAATATTTTTTCTCAGGTCGTTTCTTTGGAGAATTTTTTTGATGGAGGGTATGAGTGTCGTTTTGTTGTATTAGACCAGTTGTAATTTTTTTTAGCTTATTTTTTTTAATTATTTACCATTTGTTTATGTTTTATATTTTTTCTCTTGTTGGGCAGATTATTTTTCACATATTTCTTTTCTTTTGGCCGATTGTCGCGTTTATGTCACCGATGGTGTTGGACGCCCCTGGATCGGAAAATAAGATTAGCACTTACGTTTTGATTTCTTTTTTTATCACTTATCCGATTTTTGTTGTTTCTTTGGCAATTTTGTTTGATTGGAGGCTTTTCTTTGTCTCACCAAAGATTCTATTTGTAATTGTTACCATAATTTCTGTTGTCCTTTTGTTTGTTTTTGGGATACCTTCTGATATCAAGAGGGTTTTGTCAAGTACTCCTCTTTATGGGTATCATGTTTCTGTTGATAAGAAAGTCTATTATTCTGGTGAGTCTATGGGAGATGCTGTTGATCCTGTAACCTTCACCGTCTTTTCTGAAAATGATTCTTATGCAAAAGACAAGAATCATGTCTATTATCGTGGTAAGGTTTTTAGTGGTGCTGATCCTGGCACGTTTGAATTGCTGTCTAAATCTGGTTTTTCTCGTGATGAGAGTCATGTTTATTATTCTAATAAGATGGTCTCCGGTGCTGATCCTGGTACGTTTGTGTTCTTTAATGAAAATTCTTCCTATACTCATGATAAAAACTTTGTCTATTATTATAGTGAGTCTAATAATGTGGAACCTATTCCTGGTGCTGATGTTTCTACTTTTAGTTTTGTTCCAGAAAACGTGCGTTATGCTCGTGATATTGGTCAGGTTTATTACAATGGTTTGATTGTTTCAAGAAATCCTTCAACTTTTTTCATGTATTCTGGTAGTCTGTATGCGAAAGATTCGGACGGAGTCTATTACGAGGGTGTGCGTATTTCTGGCACTAACCCTGATATGTTTCAACTTGTCTCAGGTCCTGTAAGTGATGGCTCTGATGACTTTTCTTTACCTTATTATATGCCTTATGCTAAGGATGATAGGCATGTGTATTTTAATGGAAAAATTCTTCCTGGCGCTGATCCCAGTAACTTTTATTTGTTTTTTGATGAAGAAGGTGTTTTGTATGGACAGTCAGGTGAGTCGCGGTTTCTTCGTGATCGGACTGTCGATTTTTGATCACATGCTTTTATCTGTTCTATTTCTTAAGAGGATTTTTCTGATGGTGTAGATATTAGTGTCGTTTTGTTGTATTAGGCCGACTATAAAAACTGCATTTTGATATATTTTTCTCCTTCGTTGATGCTACGGCGGGACAAGTGTGTCATACTTACTAATAGTAGGGCGCTCTTGTTTTGTAGGCATGTCAACGACGAAGCGGGTTGAATTGTGTACTTAAAACACGCAACTCTTGTAACTGTTGTTTGAATTTATTATGGTTAGGTGGTATTCTGTCTGAATCGTTTAGTGTATCCCTTAGTAGTCTTTTTATGAAAATGGATAATAAACAAGTTTTTGTTGCTGGACCGCTTACTCATGCTTCTGATCATGATGCTATTCGTGCGACATATTCTGCTGTTGGGGCGCTTTGTCGTCGAGTTGGTTTGTTGTCGTTTGTGCCACATGAAGAATTATTTGATCTTTTGGTGGGTAAAAAATCTCGTGCAGATGTTGTGTGTGGCATGAAGATGTTCGTATTGTCTCACAATGTGATTTGTTGATTGCATATGTTGGCTTTCCATCTCTTGGCACTGGTGCTGAGCTTGAGATTGCGCGAATGGCATCAAGTGATATTATTCTATGGTGGTATGAGGGCGAGACAGTGAGTCGTATGGCGTTGGGCAATCCAGCGGTGAAACATGCTTTTTCTGTTTGTTCTCAGGAACACCTTTTGGAAACATTAACCCCACTTTTGAAGCAGTATGTCTAATAATATGATTTCTAACCCTTCTGTGGTGTGTGCGCTTTTGGGTATGCCGGGCAGTGGCAAATCTGAGGCAATTGGTTATTTGGTTGAAAAACATCAATGGCCGAAGGTGTATTTTGGTCAGGTCACAATGGATGAAATTGAGCGTCGTGGTTTGGATTTGACTCCAGAAAACGAGCGGATTGTGCGTGAAGATTTGAGGGCGATTCATGGCAAGGATCACTATGCGCTTGCGACGATTGAAAAAATTCGAGCGCTTGGTTCCGTGTCAGGTGTGTTTGTGGAGAGTCTTTATTCGTGGACAGAGTATAAGCTGTTTCGTGAACATTTTGGGGATGCGTTTGTCGCTGTTGCTGTTCATACACCACCAAGAGTTCGTTATGATCGTTTGGCACAGCGTCCAGAACGACCACTCAATCCTGAGCAGGCGCAAATTCGTGATTACGCACAGATCGAAAAATTGGAGCAGGGCGGACCGATTGCAATGGCAGATTTTGTTGTTTCTAATGTTGGTAATCTTTCTGACCTTACGGATTCTCTTGATGTCGTGATGGATTGTGTTTTGTCTCGTTGACTTTTTTGTAATGATTTTGTAATGCTTTTTTTATGACTACATATACACCGGTGATTGGCATGGAAGTTCATGTTGAGCTCAAAACTAAGTCAAAGATGTTTTGTGATTCTTGTAATGGTCTTGGTTTGGAGAAAGAACCAAATATTCACATTTGTCCTGTCTGTACTGGTCAACCTGGGACGTTGCCTGTTCCGAATGAGCAGGCGATTCGTTTTGTGCAAATGGCAGGATTGGCACTTCATTGTGAGTTGGCGCAAGAATCTAAATTTGATCGCAAGAATTATTTTTATCCCGATCTTCCCAAAGGTTATCAAATTTCACAGTTTGATCAGCCACTTTGTGGACTTGGTTGGCTGGATGTTAATGGTAAGAAAATTGGGATTACGCGTATTCACATGGAAGAAGATACGGGGAAGCTGGTGCACACAGACGGATCTGATTTTGCGCAGGTGGACTTCAATCGTTCTGGTGTGCCGTTGATGGAGCTTGTGACGGAGCCTGATATTACATCTGGAAAAGAGGCTCGGTTGTTTTGTCAGCGTTTGCAGCAGGTGTTTCGTTATCTTGGTATTTCTGATGCTGACATGGAAAAAGGACAGATGCGTTGCGAGGTGAACATTTCTCTTTTTTCTGAAGGACAGGAACGGCTTAGTGGCACTAAGGTGGAGATTAAAAACTTGAATTCATTTCGTTCTGTGGAGAAGGCAGTTGATTTTGAAATTGATCGACAAACGGACTGCTTGGATGCAGGGGAGAAGATTGTGCAGGAAACGCGAGGTTGGCATGACGGTCGACAGATGACCATTTCTCAGCGAGTAAAGGAATCAGCACATGATTATCGTTACTTTCCGGAGCCAGATATTCCTCCCATGTCTTTTTCTTTGGATTATTTTGAAGGATTACGTCGTAGTCTTCCAGAGTTGCCGGATGCTAAACAGAAGCGTTTTTTGGAAGAATATGGAATTTCTCAGGATAATCTTGATGTTGTTGTGTCTGACAAAATGATGGCGGATTATTTTGAAGAGGTCGTGTCAGAAGTTCAAGAAAAAATTCAGTCGCGTGAGATTGTTTCGGATGAAAAGAAAGTTGTGCGACTGGCGGCGAATTATTTGGTTAGTGAGCTTCAGAAGCATCTTGTTCGAGAGAAAAAAACAGTGCGTGATTGTGGCGTATCCCCAGAGAATTTTGCTGAATTGGTTGGTTTGGTCGCTGATGGTTCCATCAACTCTTCTGTGGCTCAGAAGGTTTTGGATCTCATGCTTCATGGTGATGATGACGATCCATCACACATTATTGATGCACATGGTTTGGCGCAGGTGAGTGATGTTTCTGCACTTGAAACTATTGTTGAGGATGTCTTGTCTAAGAATCAACAGTCGGTTGATGACTTTAAGTCTGGCAAAGAGAATGCTTTGAAGTTTTTGATGGGACAGGTGATGAAGGAAACAAAAGGTGCTGCTAATCCTCAGGTTGTTCAGGAGATTTTGCGCAAAAAGATTGGCGGGTAGTTTTTTGTCTTTGTTAGACTTCGCGTTTATTGGAATGAGAATGTGGGCAGATTCTGAATCTTATTTTTGACATTAGATGTGAAATAGATTTTTGAAATAGAGGCATCTATAGATGCCTCTATTTTGCACATCATTTTATTATGTGATTTTATTTTTCTAAATACTCTTTTGCGAGCGTGAGAGCTTCTTTTGTCGTTGTGACGTTTTTGATTTCAGTGGTGGTTGCCCATTTTTTCAGCCAGGTTTTTTGACGTTTTGCATAGTGTTTGATTTCTTTGAGAAGTATTTCTTTCATGTCTTTTTCAGAAATTTTTTCTTGAAGCAGTTGGGAACAGTATTTGTATTCCAATCCGAATTGTTCCAAACGTGTCCATGGAACGTTGTGTTCTTTGTGGAGTGTTTTTACTTCTTCAACCATGCCTTCTTTGATTCGTTGGTTGAGACGTTTTTCAATGCGCTCGTGTAAGATTTCTTTTTCTGGATTAATTGCAATTACGAGCCATTGGATGTCTTTTTTTTTGGTGATTTTCACTGACGGAACACTTCCCAGTGCGTCAATTATTTCCAGGGCACGGATGAGTCGTGGGCGATTATTTTTGTCAATTGTTTTGGCACGTCTCGGATCATTTTGTTCCAATTCTTTAATGAGTTCTTTTGTTTCTGTTTCCTCATATTTTTTTCGTAGTGTGATGTTTGATGGAATATTGGGAAATTGTTTGTTTTCAATGAGTGCTTGTGCCCAAAAAAAAGTGCCTCCACAGATGATAGGGGTTTGGTTTTGTGTGTGAAGATTTTTTATAATTTTTTGTGTAGATTTGACGAATTTTCCTGCGCTGTATGGTGTTGTTGGTGCGACAATATCAATCATGTAGTGTGGGATTTTTTCGGGATGAGAGAGAAATCTTTTTTTGTGTGCGGGAGTGTGCGTCGAATAATTTTCTGTTAGGGCACCTGGGATTTTTCCACTTCCGATGTTCATGTGGCGGTAGATTTGACGTGAGTCTGCTGAAATGACAGAGCTGTGATATCTTTGTGCCAAGAAAATTGCCAAATCAGATTTTCCTGATGCGGTAGGACCGACAACAGCAATTGCTTTTTTAGGATTTTTCATAGACTATTTTCGATTGAAACCACACACTTGCTGTGGTGTGTATAGCTGTTTTTTGGAAGTTTTTTCTGTTTACTTTACAAAAATTTTTTTGTAAAGGCATCTATGGTTATTGTGCCGAGGTCTCCGTCGTCTCTTGAGCGCACGGCAATTGTTTGTGTGTTTTCTTCTTTTTCTCCCACAACTAATGTGTAGGGAATTTTTTGTTTTTGTGCTTTTCTGATGCGTTTTCCGAGTGTGTCGTTATTATTATCTATTT
>JAGQLW010000031.1 GCA_020428995.1 Candidatus Moraniibacteriota bacterium
GGACAGAAGTGGTTAGTTAAAACATGTGGGTACACACAACACTGTCCAACCAGAAATCAAAAAAGAACCAGTGTGCAAAAAACAGACTTTTTTGGCAAGAAAACTCAAAAAGAAAAAAACAACACATTCCTCAAAAATCAAGAAAAATATACAAAAAAACCAACAATAAGGCCAAAAGGGATTGTTCTAGGCATGTCGAAAGGTGTTTACACTGAGCTTGTTGAAGTGGAAAACCCGTGGAAAACTGTGGAAAAACAGTGAAAAACTCGAAAAAAGCACTAAAAAATAAAAAAAAGGAGCAAACGATGTTGCTCCAAGAGGTTATCTAAAAAAAAACAACAGGACACGTTTTTAAAAAGCAAAAAATTTGTTTAAAAAGCGTCTTCGAGCGAAAAAGGGTTGTAATTTTGAACAAGACCATTTTTTTGAAACCAGACTAATCCAACAAGCTCAGGAAGAAGAGCATCCAACCCTTCAAGCATATCCACTGGTTTGGTCGGATCAAAAGGGCTACAGACCATTGTTACAAAGAGCCGATTTTTTGTATCTTTCCTTAGTAAATCAGCCACAAGACGTGACTGTCGGATCGACAGAAGAAGGCAAGCGCCAGGACAGTTGGATGGATGTGGAACGTGCACCTCGCGATCATTCGCCCGACAAACAGATTCAAAAAAACCAGTCGTACAGGTCACAAATTTCTCCCAATGTGTTTGCAAGAAATAAACAAAAGAACAACATTGAAGAATAAGACATCAAAAGATTTTTGTCAACCCCCCCCAGTTCTGGTAATGCCAACACACGCACGATGTTTTCGGCAAAACAACCAACATAAACAAGGTTAAAAATAGTTTCCTACACTTCTGTATGAAAGCGGTAATTAATTGCCTCAGCAACATGTGACGATGTGATTTCTTGCGACTGGGCAATGTCGGCAATCGTGCGAGCGATTTTGATTAAGCGATGGTAAGACCGCGCAGAAAGACCAAGCGTGGAAATGGCATTCCTCAGAAGCGCCTTGCTTGGTTTATCTAATGGACAAAAACGACGAAGCATTTCAGAGCTCATTTCGCTGTTGGTAACAATAGGACAATCGGCAAAGCGAAGTCTCTGTGTTTGGCGTGCTTTTTCAACACGAACACGAATCTCAGCGCTGGTTTCTTCGGTTTTTTTGCTCTCCAAAGCATCAAATTTTAGCCGTGGAACCTCAACATGAAGGTCGATACGGTCCAAAATTGGTCCAGAAATACGTCGTTGATATTTGGAAACGCTTGAAGATGGGCATGAACAGACTTTTTCAGGGTCAGTTGCATTGCCACACGGACACGGATTCATTGCAGCAACAAGCATGAAGCGCGCCGGAAACACGTAAGAGCCACGCGCACGAGAGACAGTAATCACACCATCTTCAAGTGGTTGGCGAAGGTGTTCCACGACAGCTTTGGAAAATTCCGCAAACTCATCAAGAAAAAGAACACCTCTGTGTGCAAGACTGATTTCTCCTGGACATGGAAATGTTCCACCACCAACCAACGAAACAGCACTGGCACTGTGGTGCGGTGTGCGAAACGGACGATGAACAACAAGTGGTTTGTTTTTTGGCAAAACTCCAGCAATCGAAAAAATTTTGGTGATTTCAAGACTTTCTGGCAGTGTCAATTTTGGTAATATAGACGGCAATGTTTTGGCAAGAAGTGTTTTTCCTGATCCTGGAGGGCCGTTGAACAAAATGTTGTGTCCACCCGCCGCCGCAATTTCAAGTGCGCGTTTTGCATGTGATTGTCCTTTAACATGCGCCATGTCCAAAAGACTGTCGGTGTCACCAAAAAGCTCTGAAGCTTCTGTTGTTGGATAGGGCTCAATCAGTTTCGTGCCTGAAAGATGTTTTGCAAGAGAATGCAGTGTGTCAACAGGAATAATTCTGATTCCAGACACAACACTTGCCTCAGCAGCATTTGCGTGCGGAACATAAAGCTCGCAAACGCCAGACGCTTTGGCAAAAAGTGCAATTGGCAAGATGCCACCAACACCACGCACCATTCCATCAAGCGCAAGCTCCCCAACAAAAAGTTTGTCACGAGCATCAAAAGAAAGTTGCTTTGTGGCAATCAAAAGCCCAAGAGCAACCGGAATGTCATAAATTGGTGTCATCTTGGGAACATCTGCTGGTGCCAAGTTCACTGTGACACGTCCGCATTGGTGTGGTGGTTTGAAACCGCTGTTTTTCACAGCGCTCGACACACGATCACGCGATTCTTTGATGGCAGTGTCTGGAAGTCCAACAATGGTGAAAACATGCATGCCAGCAGACAAAACATCCACCTCCACCTCAACAGATTGACTGTCCAAACCAATGGTTGTTGCTGAGAGAACTTTCGACGGCATAAACAAAAACAAAGTGAGAAAAATAAAAAAACTTACTCTTAAAGAGTAAGAACAAAACAACAATCAAACATAAACCAAAAAAGAAAAAAACGCAAGGAATCTCTACTCCCACCAAAACAACACACACAAAACGGTGCCAAACGCACCAAGCGAAACAAAAACATCCGCAACATTAAACGCTGGGAAAGAAGAAACGGAAATATAATCAACAACACAGCCAAAAATCACGCGATCAATGATGTTAGAAACTGCCCCAGAACACAAAACAATCAAAGAAAGTGACAAGAAAAAGCGATTTTTGAGACGAAGTGACCAGAAAAAAAACAAAAAAAGAAACATCAAAAACAAAAGCAAAACAAACCAAAGAAAGAATGTGGAAAAGGTTATTCCCAAACCAACACCAAAGTTGCACACTGCTTGTTCAAAACGTGAAGACAAAAAAACTCTGAAAAATTGTGCAAAAGAAACAAAGAACACAAAAACAGAAACAAAAAAGACAGCGCGACGAAGCGTTGTCTTTAAAAAACTACTGAGAATAGATCGGAAATCAGGGCGCATAAGACATTATTCAGGGTGAACAGTTGTGCGTGCCGCAGGATTTGCTTCCAAGCGCGCCTGAGAAATTTCTTCCCCCGTCTCTTCACACACACCATATGTCCCAGACTCAATCTTGGAAAGTGCGTCCATAACATCCTTAAGTCGTGCCTCAAGTGTTTGTTCTAGGGATAGATGGTCAACATACTCTTCCACTTCAGACGCATTTTCATCCTGACGCGAACCAATATCTTCAGGAAATGTTGTTTCATATGCCCCTGGTGCGCCTGTCGGTTTTGCAAAACGGGACAGTTGAGACTCCAAATCAGTTTTTTCAGCCAAGAGTTGGTCCTTGCGAGCATTCATAAATTCCTGTGAAAGTGCCATAGGTCAAAAAAATTAAGCAATAAAAATACTATCATTACGCACTAATCTTAACAAAAACAACAGAAAAAGTCACGCAACAGACAAAAAAGTGTGAAAAACAAAAAAAGATAATATTAAAAATCAAAAAATATTGATTCCACGTGTTCAGTGTGAACAATCTCATGAGAAACAGGCCGGCACCACACGCACACAGCATCAAAGCGATGCGGAACACCAAGAAGACCTTTTTCACGCAAATATGCACGAGCAATACGTTCAACTTTTTGCATTTTCCCGCGCGTAATGTTTTCCTGCGGTAATATGTCACCGGGAAATCCAACACGCGTCTTGACTTCAACAAAAACAATCACATCACAATCTTTTGCAACAATATCAATTTCTCCCAAACGTCGCCCAGACACGTTTGAGTAATTGCGTGCAAGAATTTTATACTTTTTCTTTTTCAAAAAGACGCATGCATGATTCTCTCCAATCTGCCCAACAGAAAGATTTTTTTGATTCAAAAATAATCGACGAAGAAGATTCATGGAGCTCTAGCAACATGGATTAAGGTTTGTCAGAAGACCTTTCACTCTAGCAAACAAGAAAGACGAACACAATATCACCTTTTCCTTGCAAAAAAAATAGCACGTATCCGCGTCTCGCATCATTCCGTCAGACGGCGGAAAGACGAGGTAACAAAACAGATGTTTCAGCAATCGGTTTTAGGACGTCCGCATTTGAGTGCGGTTCAACCCGCTTCGACTCGTCAAATCGAGGCGAGGGCAAAATCGAGAAAAATCGTAAGGCGTATGCGCAATACGGTGTTGATTTTTCGAGATGCTAACGCAGAAATGTGCAAAACCCAAAAGTTCTAATAAAAAACAAAAAACACCTTGGCAAAGGTGGTAAATAATAAGAAAAACAAAACTGTTTCGAGTTGGATAAGCCGGACAATCTGACAACCAAAAAAAGTTGGTGGCCAGGCGCTGTCAACGCCCAAAATTGTATATGTGGCGGACGAGCGCCCGGCTGGTGCCCAACGTGTCAACGTACAAGCTTCCTAGCTCGGGTGTAGAGAGCTTCAGAAGTCTATCTTTTTCGTCAACACTCAATGTGAGCATCATTTATGTATCCGTGTCATCGCTCTAATTTTTCGACGATCGGCGTGTCTTCTACCGCTTTGGTGGCTCAATGGCCGAGATTTTTGAAAGAACTGCTTTTTCTTTTTGTTTTTGTTTTGAGAAAAAGTTTTTGTTTTTATTTTTGTGCTCCCCGATTAGAGACGGGGCGATCCATCAGTAGGATCCATTACCATACAGCAGAAGATGGCTCCAATCACAAACAGGGGGATATCGTGATTGGAACAACCTTCCGCCGATGGGGTTGGTAGAGCAAGACAAGCGAAACAAGTAAATTGAATTGGTAAGGTTCTCTCCATAAACCGTAACGATATTACAAGTATAGCATTCAAAAAGAGTGTGGTCAATTCACAACAACAAAGAACCGCCAAGACAAAACAAAAAACAGCGAAGAAGAACCGCAAAAAAACAAAAACAAAAATTTCACAAAGAAAAAAAGTAAATTACTTTAATTTTTTTGAAAAAAAGTGGCAGATAATAAGGATAAAACAAAAAACAAAACAAACAAAAAGAAAAAAACACAGCAAAAATATTTTTTTAGACAAACAAAAAAATAAAAAACAAGTGTAATTTTTTTAGAAAAAGACAGTGCACACAAAAAACGCAACAGTAATATAAAAAAACAAAACAACCCCCCCACTTTTGAGCGGGAGGTGTTAAGTCTAAAAAAAATGAAAAATAATATTTGAATCAACGGACAGAATCAAAAGTCTGCCACTGCACAGAAAGAATGTGGTCAATGATTAAGCGCATTGATTCTTTGCTGGTTGCAACAACGAGACGATTCCCAACAAAAGCATAATCCAACGACAGTGCGCCATCCTCGGAAAAGTTTGTATAGCGAATGGAGACATCGTTATACAAACCATCGGAAAAAGTCTGTTCCAAAACTGTTGGAGGGTTCGTGCCATAGAGTGGCAAGATACCGCCAACCAAAGAATCTTCAGAAGCAAGAAGGCTTGCTGATGCTAGCTCAGGGTCTGTAACATCGACAGAAAAACCATGGTGTAAAACTCCCTGTGAGTCACTGACAGAATACAAAGAAAAACGTTCATCGGTATAGGGAAACACCTCAGAAGGTAAAGAGATGGCAGACAAGAAAGAAAAGATGGAAAAAGAAAGAGGGCTATTATTTTCCCCATCAAAAACAGAAATTTCTCCTACTTCACCGCTGGAAATATTTTCATCAAGGCGAATCAGGTCAGAAAGAATGCTCTCAGAAGTCGCTGTTTCGGTATAAATAGTTAATATGTTTGTGTCAGGTTCTGTTGTGTCCACAACGTCAATCGGATCCAAATCATCAATGGAAGGTGTTGTGTCAGGAATATCCACAACAGCAGGAGTGTCTGCGTAACGTGTGGTCCAAAAATAGTAACCACCAGCACCAGCGGCAAGAATAATGATCAAAACCAAAGTCCCCAAGAGAATGCGGGGAAAGAGTGAAGAAGAGGGTGTCTGTGCGGGATTGTTTCTAATAGGCGTGTCCGATGTTGTTGGTGTTGCTTTTTGTGCAACACCAACAGGTTGTTGTGGTTTATTGTCAGAAAACGACAAGCTTCCAACTGCGGGGACGTCTTCAGGCAACAGTGCAGAGACTTTTTCCATTTTTGGTGTGGGTCCAGCAGTGGTTGTTGGTTGTGGTTGTTGGTGTGTTTGTTTTCCAGAAACACGAGGTGTTGAATTCGTGCGAGGTGTTGACGAAGAGGTGGGTGAAGAAAGAAATGGGCTAGAACCAGAGGATTGTTTTGCGGGCATGCTTGAAACAGGGATTTTGGGAGTAATTTTTCGATCAAGTCCCGCGGGAGCTTTGCTAACAGAAGAAAACTCAATAGTGTTTGAACTTTCTTGCACATCGGTTCCACCGCTAACAGAGACAGGGCGAGGCGAGGAGATTTGAGTGGGACTTTTCCCGTCAATATCGTCTTGCATGGTGTGAATCACTGCATTCACACTGTCGTCACCATTTGAATTATTGTTGTTTTTGTTTTTGCCGAACATAAAAATAAAAGCATCATTAAATGATGCTTTTATTATACAACAAGAATAAAAAAGTGAACAGAAAAGTTTTTGTTACTTTTGTGTCGGTATACCACCAACCGCGTCTTTGAGCGAAAGATTGATGCGTCCTTGCGTGTCAATCTCCACGACCTTAACAGGAATCATATCTCCAACAGATACAACATCCTCAACTTTTTCAACACGATCCTGGGACAATTTAGAAATGTGAACCAAACCTTCTTGGCCTGGAAGAACTTCAACAAAAGCACCAAAATTCATGATGCGCGTCACACGTCCTTGAAAGATTTCACCCACAACAACTTCTCGAGTAATGTTCTTCACCCACTCAACAGCCTTCTGAGAACTGATTGAATCTGTGGAAGTAATAAACACGCTTCCATCATCTTCAATGTCGATTGAGACTCCTGTCTGGTCAATGATTTCATTGATCACCTTGCCACCAGGACCAATCACGTCACGGATTTTGTCCGGATTGATTTTCAAAATAACAATGCGTGGCGCATATGGTGACATCTCGGTGCGTGGTGCAGACAATTCGGCCAACATTTTTTCAAGAATGTGCACGCGACTTTCACGTGCCTGAGACAAAACAGCCTTAAGCATCTCAACAGTCACACCGTCAACCTTCACATCCATTTGCACTGCTGTGACACCAACCTCTGTTCCAGCAGCTTTGAAGTCCATGTCGCCATAGTGATCTTCAATACCTTGAATATCACTCAAAACACGAAAATCACTGTCGGTCTCGCCGACAATAATACCCATTGCAATACCACTAACAGGTCGTGTAATTGGAACACCCGCATCCATCAAAGAAAGAGTGGAACCGCATGTGGAAGCCATTGAAGACGAACCATTGGAAGATAAAATTTCCGATACCAACAAAATAGTATACGGAAATGTTTCTTGAGAAGGCAAAACAGGGATCAATGCACGTTCAGCAAGCGCTCCGTGACCAATTTCACGACGACCTGGTCCACGAAGTGGACGGACTTCCCCAACACTATATGGCGGAAAGTTATAGTGATGAATATAACGTTTTTTTTCATCAACTTCCATCGTGTCAATAATCTGTTGATCACCAGGGCTCCCTAGTGTTGTGACGGTCAATGCCTGTGTTTCTCCACGTGTAAACAGACCAGTGCCGTGCGTGCGTGGTAAAACACCTGTTTCACAAGTGATTTTTCGCACTTCATCAAGACCGCGCCCATCAGGTCTTTCACCAGCACCAAGAACACGCGCGTGAAGAACCTTGTCAGACTCTTCGTCTAAGACCAATTCAAACACATTACGCAAATGCCCAGAATCTGTGTCGGGATATTGTTGAGCAATATATTCCAAAGATTTTGCACGAAGTGCATTCATCTGTTCCTTAATTTGAGCCTTGGTTGGAGCATAGAGGGCATCAGACAAGCCGTTTGAAATCAAGAACGCGCGAACACTATCATCAAAGCCTTCCGGACCAGCCAAAAGAGCTGGCTCAGCTTTTTCCTTGCCAACCTCAGAACGAATTTCAGAAAGAAAGGTGGTAATCTTCGAAATTGCCTCATGTCCAAACGCAAAAGCCCGAACCATGTCATCTTCGGGAACTTCTTGTGCACCAGCCTCAAGCATGTTTATTTTGTCCTGTGTACCAGAGACAATTAAATCTAATTTTGATGTTTTGCGATCTTCGTTTGTAGGGTTCAAAACAAATTCACCATCGATTTGTCCAACGCGCACAGCACTAACAGGACCGTTCCACGGGATGTCAGAGAGTGTCAGTGCAGCAGAAGCAGCAATAATAGATGGAACATCTGGGTCGTTCTCACCATCAAAAGACAAAACAGTCACAACAACCTGAACATCATTACGCATGCGCATGTTAAACAGGGGGCGAATCGTACGATCAACCAACCGACCGGTCAAAATTGCTTCATCAGAAGGGCGTCCTTCACGTTTGATGAAACGGGAGCCTTTAATTTTTCCAGCAGCGTAGTACCGTTCTTCATAATCCACCATGAGTGGAAAATAACCACTGATGTGTGATGCGCCATGGCTCATCACTGCTGTTGCCAGCACCTGTGTGTCACCATAACGAACAGTGGCAGAACCATTGGTGTGTCCTGCCATACGGCCGGTTTCCACAACCAGTTCACGGCCGCCAATTTGAAGCGACCAACTTTTTGGGTCTTGCATAAAGCAAAAAGTGTCTCACGCCCACTCATAAACACGGAAGAAGATTGAAAAGAAGCCCAAGAAGCAATTTATAGAGAGCAACCGCTTCGTTAATCAAGCCTTTTCTGTGTCTTCGAGCAACACGCAGAGATCACAAATAAAAATAAACAACGAGGATATTCGACATCCTAGCCACATCAAGCATACGGGAAAAAACACCAAAGGTCAATTGACAAAAAAAGAAAAGTATGCATTAATTAATACTAATGAACAATCCTGTTCAGAAAGTTCTTCGAAACTGAAAAGGAGAAAGAAAATGAACCAAAAAGCAAAACGTGGAACTCTGATGGGTTTTTGTGCGCTGATCGGAGTTGTAATTGGGTTTTTGATCAGTGGTCTGTGGGGTGCTGTTGTTTTTTCAACGGTCTGCACAGGGATGGTCTATGTCCTGATCGATTTGCCAGGGTTCATCGTGGGCGTCAAAAAAGCACGAAAAGCACTGTCAGAGGAACTGAAGGAAGTCTGGCTGTTGCGGGCTGAATACGCAAAAAGCATGGGGCTATGGTTATTGGTTTGGTGTAACAGGGTGATGATATGCTACCTTGTAGTGTTTTATGCACTTATTCTTTTCGCTTCTCTCCAAGACATAAACTTTTTGGGGCATGTGTCTCTGGCGGGTGTCATACTTGTGAAAATTTCTCTGTACGCCGTCCACGCAACAGCAATTGGGCTCAGTTTTTTGGTTGTCGTGTACGCTTTCAAAGAAATTCCAACAACTCTCCAGTTGTTAAAAAGGGGGCATGTTTGGAAAAACGTGAAAACCATTAAGAACAAAAAGAATGAATATGCAAGTGTTCTTAAGGAGGAAGTAGTGTTTTTGTTCTGGGTATCACCAATTGGTCTGGTAATAGCCACCGGCATGTTCTTGTGTATGCTCTTGTGGAAATGTAAGCTGTTTTTGCTGGACGAGATCGTCTATTTTCCACAAACAGTGCGCCAAGCACACAGCGCAATCAGGCAAGGGTTCTCAAGTACGCGGAGATTTTTTGTTGGTGTGTACAATCATGTGCACAACGACAAGCGCGTCGCGGCTGTGGTTGATGGAAACATTGCGGGCCTACCAACATTTTTGTTGGTTCTGGTCTATTTTCCCAGCATGCACGCCATGATTGCTGGGCTCGTTGTTGGCATCGTTGTCGGCACAGTTGGACACATGATTGCAAAGAACAAGGGGGAAATTTCACACAGCTAAAAACTAAAAACTTTCGATAAAAAAATAAGCGCTGTTAGCATCTCATGCTAGCAGCGTTTTTCTTTTGGCAAAACTCGTTTCACAAAACCATTTCTTAAAATTCATCCAGATTCTCATGTCGAACAACAAATTTCAGAGCACCAAACAATTTACAGCAAAAATCACATGGTCCCATCTGGTAAGAATTACCCGTTTCCTCATCTCGATGAGAATTCAGGCAGGTTTTTAATAACAATTTCTTCAATTGTTTTGGAAAGAAGTCTCGAAACCTTTTCTTGCAAAACACCACCGTCCATCAAACGATTGTTGACCTCAAAAGTAATCACCCGCGCACGTGATTCCGTGGCGTCAACCGAAGAAAATGCACCACCGAAACAATCCTTCATTCCCCACGGCCTGTTTGGTGCAACAACAAAATCACTGTTTTGTCGCAAAAAACGCACGAGACGATTGCCCAACGCACGCGAATGATTAAACATTACATCAATATCAATCGAACGCTTCTCACCATTATAGTGTGGAAAAAAAGAGTGTATTTGAAAAAGAAAAGCTGTTTTATGACGAGAAAGAATTTTTTGAACAATTTCCTGCCCTTTGTGTTGGTATGGTCGGGCAAAACGCGCAAAGCGTCGACCTTCCTCTTTTTCAGTTTTGTCATGATTCCCAGGAATATCAATCAGATGTTCTTCCCCATCAATATCCACAAGCAGATGAGTTTTCAGTGCACTGGCATGAAAACCATTTCCCGTTTTTTTTGGCATGAAATCGAGCGGGCGATTGTAATCCACAACCAACCGACTCATTGTGGAATGCAAAAAACTAGCGCCAAAAGCACGAACAAGATCACGTGAGAGGTCAAACGCGCCAACATCATAAAGATCTTTTGCGCCAAGAAGCTCTTGCTTGGAAAGACCAAGACGTCCATAGCGACGTGGAATGCGTGTCGAAGAATGTTCACACGTAAAAAGAATTGGGGAATTTTTGCGAACTGTTGCGTGAAATGATTTCATGATTTTTTAGAAAAGCAAAGACAGATTAAGAGCAAGTCAGACAATAGTACACAGTGTAACAGAAAAAAAGCAATCCAATCAGACCTCGTTTGCTTTTTCAAGAAAGAGAAAGAAACAAGGTATGAAAAAGAATACCCACGAAGTGATTGTGAAAAACCACTTCGTAGGAAAAAAACCAAAGAACTCTCAGTAAACAGGGTGTGCAAAAAAACCAGCACCCTTGGACACGTTGAGAATGCCATGTTTGAGATATTTGTCCCACGGACACATGCGCACAAGGGAATGGGAGTAGTGCAGGTGCCCATTTTCAACCCAAAACGTTGGGTTGAAATCAAACGCATAGTCAGTGCCGTCAACCACAGTTCGTGGCAGATTTTTTCGCTCCCACAAGGAATAGTGCTGGTCAATCAAACCAAAACACAACTGGGACCATTCATCCGTTTTGTAGTTATTACCAAAATAGACACCATCCCCAGACGCACCATTGTCGGGCTTGAGAACAAGACCACAATAACGATGCTGACCATGAACATGATCAAGCGACCAGTCAAAGTCCTCCCTCGAAAGAAGTTGACGATTGTTGCCCAAGAAGCGCCCCATCTCAGACTCAGAAGAGCCAAGCAAAAAAAACTTGTTGGATGGATCATAATGCGAAGGAAAAACGGGGTTGGCAACCAAGCCTTTTTCAGAGAGGTTCAAGAGCCAACGACGAAAATCAGAATCTTTTGGATATTGTGTGCAACCCGTTTCACGATAGTCCCCCCAACGATAAACCGGACCATTCCACAAGAATGTCTTGGGATTGCATGGATCAAGAAGACAGAGGTCGAGACCGTGAGAGCGCAACGCCACAACATAAGAATCTCGCCAAGAATCCTTAACCAAACACGACCCAGAAAGAAAGCCGATTTTTTTATCATCAGACCAAGTGCGCAATCTCTCAACAAGAATCCGAACAGGATTGACAGAATCCAAAGCGGAAAATGTTTCTGAAATGGCGCAAAAAGCAGCAAGATCTTCCGGGCTATGACAGTTAACCTCGTAGATGCCGGAAAACGACAAATCTCCAACAAAAGAACCTTCAGGCAATCCAGAGAGATGTGGAACCAAATCAAACCTGACAAGTCCAAAAAAATCTGGATTACGACAGCGTGAAAAAATGTCATTCCAGATTTTTTGGCACAAATCAATCATTTGTTTGCGCTCGGGATCGGAAACAGTAATTTTTCCAAGAAAAACCCTGACAGGACGATTATTCAAAAAGAGACCGGTATTGTCAGAACAATCATTTTTGATATACATCAGCAATGCCTCTGATTGTGGTGCAAAAAATATCAAAGAACAAAGAAATCGGTCTCTTTTTTCAGGAAGACCGATTTCTTTTTGTGGATAAGTTGTGGATTTCTCTTACTTTTCCGCAAAAACAAGCCGACCTTCCCTGTTGGGAAAGAGTGTAACCATCGCCATGAAAAGAAATAGCCAGCCTTTTTGCATAAATAAAGAGAAATCAAATTCTGCAAAGAATTATTACACAAGCAAAAAGATGTTGTCAAGAATTAGATGTGGAACAACACGAAACAGGTCTTGTCGCATTTGAGTACCCGCCTATCGGCAGAAAGACAGCGCAAGGAAAAATTGAGAAAAACCGTAAGAACCCGTCTAAATTCTCATGTCGAGCTATAAATTTCAGAATTTTAAGCAATTTGCCCGCTTCGACTAAGTGCAGGCGAACCCGCCTGTCGGCAACCAAAATTATGGGTTTTTTACGACAAGAATATTTTTTAACAAAATTGGTGAAAATTTAGATAGTTACTTAGACTTCTATAAAAAAAACCGGCACTTTTGGCACCGGTATAAGGAGAATTCTTTTGGAAAAACTACGACAGATATTTTTTACCTGTTATTTTACTTGTCAGGAGGCGTTCCTGGTGCACTCCACTGACTAACGACTGCGAGAGTGGTATACTCACGGCCATTAGGGAAAGCATTGGGATTTTTTATGGCGACGACTGGACAATGGCGCAGTCCAGGATGTGATCCACAATGAGGACCTAAGACCTGTTGCTTAATGCGCGTAACATCACTTCTGGTAACATCTACCACCACTTTCCTCCTCGCAGGTCGTTGCCTGCGGATTGTTGTGAAAAAAGAACTACACGAACAAATGAAACTATACCACCATTAGAAATACTGTCAAACAAAGCCATGCACCACAAAGATCGGTTTGTCAAAAGCACAAAGAGATAATGTGGTGCAGGCTAAGGAAAACAGCTTCACACGGAGGCGGAAGAAGTAACAAAGGGTTGGCACAGAGAAAGACAAGACCGCGCCCACTTCTCAACCAAAAGAACGTTACTTGTTGCGCCAAACACGCGAAACTCAACAGTGCCGTGCGGACTGATGCGGATGAGTGCATAATTTTTTCGCGGGTCATGAGCATGCCCATGACAACAGGCATGGAAATAGAAATCATGCAAAGTGGAGAATGTGGCAGGTCTTGTGTTCGGGCCCATCAATCCATAAAGTTGCAAACGTTCAAGGTTTTTTTCTCCCGAAAGAAAAACCAGATCATCAAAACACGAAACCGCCATGTTATATGCACAAACAGCTGAGTGTATATTTGGCATGCCAACATGCACATGTGTACCAATTAATCGACATGCGACAGACAGCTGTTCCGGTGAAAGAGTCTTGGCAATGGACTGATAGCGCGCTCCAGAGGAAACATCCAGTGGCATACTCTTTGGTCCAACACCATCTCTTTGAAGCGAAAGACCAAGGTTGGCAACACAGTGTGAAAGAACCATCTCGTTATAAGAAAGATGGTTGTTCAAATCAGCAAGAGAAACAGGTCCAACACGATCCTCAATCTGGCACGCAGACAGTTCAGGACCAAAATATGCAGAACAACAGCCATTGCTATACAAATGATCAAGAACATGTTTTGCCTGTGGTGTGACAAGACCATTTTGAAGAACAAGACTTTCTTGCTCAATGCCAATCTCGCCAGAATGTTCAGGACGAAACTGAAACTTCCCACAAAATTCTTCAAAAGAAGGTGGGGTCAAAACATCGTCAGCAGTCATGACAGAAATCCTTGGTCAATGGTTAAAAAAAGAACAAAAGAAAGAACAAGCACAAAAAAAACCATCCCTCGCAAGAGGGTGGTTTTGATTGTTTTTTGAAACAAAACAGGAAAAATCACCCGCTCACGAAGAGAAAGTGTGCCACCAAGAAAAAATTGTGGAAAAAAATACCTGCTTCATGGTCTTAAACAGAGAATAATACAAAAACAAACTTAAATCAAATATTTGCGCTTCTCTTTAGAGAGATCCAAAAAGTCATCCACTACTTCCAGAAGTTTGGAACTGGATGATTCATGAAATGCCACCAACTCAACACGACAACCACTTGTTGCACGAATATATTCAACCAAAGGAATGTAATCTCCATCCCCTGAAGCCAAGATAATTACATCCAACGACTTCGACATTTTGATTGCGTCAACCGCAATACCAACATCCCAATCCCCCTTACGCGCACCATCAGGAAAAACCTGAAGATCCTTGGTTTTCACTTCAAAACCAGTTGTCTCCAAAAACTCAAAAAATTTCTCCTCCATACCTTCAGCTGTGCTAATACCATAGGCGACGGCGCGAATCATCTTGCGTCCAGCCGTGACATCGGCCAAAACATTTTTGAAATTCACCTTCTTGCTGTGAAGAACACGTGCGCTGTAATACAAATTCTGCAAATCAACGAGCATACCAACACGTTGTTCTGGAAATTTCGACATATATTATTAATAAAAGAATACTTATTTAAAAAAACAAAAACATTAAAACCTAGGACTTTTGTGCTTCAACAGGATCTAAGAAAGAATGAATAGCGAGAAAAGACAGGCACAGAAGAAAAAGACACTTCACGTCTTCAGAGGTGTCTCATTTGAGTGCGTTTCAAGGCAAAACTGAGAAAAATCGTAAGGAATATATGTTATATTGTGTCGATTTTTCGAGATTTTAA
>JAGQLW010000032.1 GCA_020428995.1 Candidatus Moraniibacteriota bacterium
ATGTTGGAATTGGGACGAGTAGTCCTTTTTCTCAATTTGAGTTATTTTCTTCCACGACTAATCCAATTTTTTCCATTACGGGTGGTCATAATACTGACTACGATCCACAAATTCAATTTCGCACGGATGGCACACCAACAGTGAAATTTTCTGCTGGAGTGGATGCTAATGATGATGAATTTAAGATTTATTCTGGAATGGGTGTTGGAGACACGGATGAATTTACGATGGATGCTTCAGGTTTGGTTTCTATTGCTAATTTGCAAGTCGGTTCGCAAGTGTTTGCAACAGATGCTGGAGTTGTTTCGTGGCTTGATTTGCCAATTTCTTCTGGTCCAACTGCTGGTACGGTGCAGAGTTATTCTGCGGCGATTGATGGGGCGGATATTCTCACTGTTTATGGTGAGGCAGATGGATCTGGGGGGGTGCAAAATCCTCGTTTAGGTATTCACAACTCTTCTCCCGGCACAGCTCTTGCTGTTTCTGGTCTCACTGGAACATCGTCCTATAATCTTGTGCGTGTGAACACTGCAACAGGAGATTTCTATTACGATTCTTCCTCTGCGCGTTATAAAGATAATATTGGAGATTTTTCAGAAGATTTTTCAAAAATTCTTGGTTTGTCTGTAAAATCCTATACTGATCGCAGTAGTTCTGAAGAAGAAATTGGTTTGATTGCTGAAGAACTTGATGAGGCAGGGCTCAATCATCTTGTGATTTATAAGGATGGTGTTCCTGATGCTATTAAGTACGACCGTATTCCAATGTATCTTTTGGAAGTTTTGAAAGAACATGAAACACGTCTTGTATCATTGGGTAGCGGCAGTGTTTCTCAACAAGGTTCGTCTGATGTTTCGGCACTTTCTTCTCAAGTGGATCTTTTGGGTGAACAAGTGACAGCTTTGATGGATTTTTATGACAATCTTGAGCTTGGTGGTGTGCCGCGAATTGTGAATAATGTTTTTTCTCTCGATGGTGTCCATGTTGTTGTTGGGGACATTGAAGCAGAAACAGTTTTTGCCAATCAGATTGTTGCGGGAGCATATTCCGTGAAGAATGATGAGAACGCACCAACGGTAGGAACAGCAACCATTCTTGCGGGTGAGAGTGAAGTGTTTGTGGAGACGGAATTGGCATCTTCTGATGGACAGATTTTTGTGACACCAAACGGAGAACCTGTTTCACTTTCTGTTTCTTCCATTGATGATGGCAGTGGTTTCACAGTTTCTGTTGGAGGTGGTGCTGGTCGTGATATTCGTTTTTCGTGGTTTATTGTGGGAACTCAAAAATAATGAGTGTTGTGTGTTTTTTGTTTTTGTGTCATGATTATTTTGTAAGCATGTTTTAAATTTTGTTTTTTATGTCTTCTTTTTTTATTCTTTTGGGATTGTTGGTTGTTGTGGGTGGTTGGCTTGTCTTTGTGTACAATGGGCTTGTGACGATGCGTAATCGTGTTGCTGAGGCATGGAGTGACATTGATGTTCAGCTCAAGCGTCGTTATGACTTGATTCCAAATCTTGTGAACACAGTGAAAGGGTATGCATCACACGAGAAAGAAACCTTTGAGAATGTGACGAAGGCTCGGTCACAGGCAATGCAGGCACAAACACCTGCTGAGCATTCCAAGGCTGAAAATTTTCTTTCTGAAACATTGAAAAGTTTGTTTGCTGTTTCGGAAAATTATCCTGACTTGAAAGCAAATCAAAACTTTTTGGAACTTCAGAAAGAATTGACTGATACGGAGAACAAGATTCAGGCGTCGAGACGTTTTTACAATGGTAATGTGCGGGACTTCAATACAAAACTTCAGGTTTTTCCAACTAATGTTGTTGCAGGATCGTTTGGTTTTTCTGCACGTGATTTCTTTGAGTTGGGCAGTGAGGCAGAGAAAGAACCTGCTAAAGCGGAATTTTAGTATTTAGCACTTATGCTTTTGGCACATTTCATCGTTAAAAGCTTTGGTGCTCAACGCTGTATAGCACATACAGCTTATTGTACTCCTCGATTTCGCCTTGGACTGTACTCAAACGCGTAAGTGCTGATTTTTTTGTAGGGCTTGTGTTTTTTTGGCACACTTCTCCTTCTTTGTTTAACTTTCCCCGCCTAGGGGGAGAAAGTTAAACGTTGTAGTGGGTGGGGTGAGTACTCAGCACGTAGACTTTCTTTCGTTTTCTGTCATATTTTATTGTGCGGTTTCTCTTTTTTTTCTTGTTCTTCTATGGCTACTGCTTACACTCATTCTACTTCAAATATTGTGCGGACGTGGATTTATCTCACGCTGTTTTTTGTTTTTGTGATTGGCGTTGGATATGTTTTTTCGATTGCGTTGGATAGTCCTGGTATGTTGTTTGTTGCAGTTCTTTTTGCTGTCTTTGCGAGCTTTGGTTCATATTGGTGGAGCGATAAAGTTGTGTTGTCCATGACTGGTGCCAAGGAGGTGACTCGTCAGAGCGCTCCAGAGATTTTTGTGATTGTTGAGAATTTGGCAATAACTGCCGGTCTTCCCGTTCCACGTATTTTTGTGATTGATGATGAGGCGCTTAATGCTTTTGCAACCGGACGTGATCCGGAGCATGCCGTGATTGTTTTTACGACAGGGCTTTTGCATGTTTTGACAAAGCCAGAGTTGGAAGGTGTTGCTGCGCATGAATTATCTCATATTGGAAATAGGGATATTTTGTTGAGTACGGTTGTTGTTGTTATGGTTGGATTTGTGACAATTTTGGCAGATTTTTTTCGTCGATGGATGTTTTTTGGAGGAAATCGTCGTCCATCACGAGAAGGTGGGCAGGTGCAGGTGATTTTTTTGGTGATTGCTCTTGTTTTTTCAATTCTTGCGCCCATTGCGGCGGTTTTGATGCAATTGGCAATTTCCAGAAAGCGTGAACTTTTGGCTGATGCTTCGGGGGTGTTGCTCACACGTTATCCTGAAGGATTGGCGAGTGCGTTGGAAAAAATTTCATCCAGTTCGCGCCCTTTGTCTTCGGCTGATCGCGCAACAGCACATCTTTTTATTTCTGATCCTTTGAAAAAGCGTTCATTTTCACGATTTTTCATGACACACCCTCCTGTTTCTGAACGTGTTGCTGCACTTCGCCAAATGGATGGGCGTTGATTTTTAGAACATACGCTTTTGGTAAATTTCTGTGTCAAACGCTCTAGTGCTCACCGGTGTATTTCCATATACATCTTGTTGCGCCCTTCGCGTTTTCCTTGAACCTTACTCAAACGCTTATGTTTTGCTGCTGGCGTACTTCATCGTTATCCCGCACCCCGCAGGACGCAAGGTGTGGGATGCCTTGAGCTGCGCTCAAACGCGAGATTTCTATCTTTTATTTTTCTTTTTATATTCAAACGCGTAAGTCTCGTTTTTGTTTATTTTTTCTTTTGCATTCATGTACGCAACATTTTGTTTTTGTTGATTTTTTTCTTTATAGAGAGTACTCTCGTAAATAGGTACATATTGTGTGACTTTTTTATAGAAGGGAGGTGTGCATTATGGATGAACAAAAAAAACCTGTGTCTGAGCAGAATATTCCCGAAGTGCCTGTTGAGCCGGTTGGAGGTTCGTCAGATGGCGCTTCATCTGCACCAGCTTTTGATTCCAAGGATGTTGAAGAGAACAAAGTGATTGCCGCATTGAGTTATTTGGGTCTTTTGGTTTTGGTGCCTCTTTTGGCAAAGCGCGACAGTCCTTTTGTGCAATTTCATGCGCGACAGGGTTTGGTTCTTTTGATCGTTTTTATGGGTTCAATGTTTGTTGTGTGGGTTCCAGTCATTGGACAGTTGTTGTGGCTTGCTCTTGTCGTGGTTAATGTTATAGCCTTGGTGAAGACTCTCATGGGTCAATCGTGGAAGTTGCCATTTATTGGAGATTTGGCTGATAAGTTCAAGATTTAGTTTCTTGTTTGGTTGTAGCATCTTTTGGAAGACGGGTCGTTTTTTTACGGCTCGTTTTTGTTTTTTCTCACATCCCTCTATAATGAATGTAGGTGTTTTTTTAGGTTTATATTTTCTTTATGAAAGCAACAAAAATTGTCGCAACTATTGGTCCTGCGTCTGAGTCGGAGGAAATGCTTGAACGTCTTTTTTCTGCTGGTGTGAATGTTTGTCGTCTTAACTTTTCTCACGGTTCGCATGAATGGCATTCTGATGCTATTGGGCGCATTCGTTCTGTCTCTGACAGGCTTGGTGTTCATGTTGGTGTCTTGGCTGATCTTCAGGGTCCACGTATTCGCACACTTGTGTCAGATGAAATCGTTTTGGAGTCAGACCAACGTGTTGTTGTGGTTGGAGGGATGCCATCGGGAGGTGATGAGTTGTCGATTGGTTTGGATTGTCCTAGAGTTGTGGCAAATTTTGTTGAAGGGCATGAAATTTTGATTGAAGATGGTTTGATGCGTCTTCGTGTTGTTTCTTCTGGGACTGATCGTGTTGAAGCCGTTGTTATTGATGGAGGAGTGGTGAAGAATCATAAAGGGATTAATGTTCCAGACACTGATGTTCCTCTTGCTTCTCTTACGGAAAAGGATTTGTCTGATTTGGCTTTTGTTCTTGATGAGGGTGTTGATTTTGTTGCTTTGTCTTTTGTTCGTCGCGGTGCTGATGTGCGTGATTTGCGAGCTCGCATTCTTTCTCATCTTGGTGATCGTGCTGAAGCTGTTCCACAGATTGTTTCTAAAGTTGAGCGAAAAGAAGCGCTGTTGGCATTGCCTGAGATTTTGCGAGAGACTGATGTGGTTATGGTTGCGCGTGGAGACTTGGGGATTGAGGCACAACCAAGTCGCGTGACAATTTTTCAAAAGGAAATTATTGCACAGTGTTTGAAGGCGGCGCGACCAGTGATTGTTGCGACTCAGATGCTTGATAGTATGATTCGCAATCCTCGTCCAACGCGTGCAGAGGTTAGTGATGTTTCTAATGCTGTGATTGATCATGCTGATGCCGTCATGCTTTCTGGTGAAACTGCTGGTGGCGCGTATCCATTTGAAACAGTGTCCACCATGTCTGCAATTATTCGAGACACAGAAGAGTCTCCATTTGATGATGTGTTGGAAGCTTTGGAGACAACAGTTGATTCGGATTATGTTTCTGTTTTGCGTGGGGCATATGATTTGGCACGACATTCTCAAGCTCGTGCGATTTTGCTTTTTTCTCATAGTGGTTTCACCGCGCGACTCATGTCGCATTTTCGTCCGCAGGAGCGATTGTATGTTGCTACAGATGAAGTTTTAACTGCGCGACAGTTGGCTCTCGTTTGGGGTGTGCGTTCTTATGTGACAGAGCGTACTGAGGATCCGTATAAGGCTATTGTTGGTCTTATTGATCGTCTGAAAAAGGAAGACCGTTTGAAAGTGGGCGATAGTGCTGTTATTGTCCTTGGTGCACTTCCGGGTGTTGGTTCGCTTCGACTTGTGGGGGTGCAAGTTGTTGAGTAAGAGGTGTTAAATAGAGGCATCTATAGATGCCTCTATTTTGTGACAAGTATTTTGTTTTCTGGACTTATTTTCTATTTTTGTGTACTCTTGTTTGTATTGTGATTTTTGGTGAATTTCTCCTTCTACGCCAAGGTTTTGGAGGGCACGTGCGTTAAGGACCTGTACTGTTCGTTCAAAGTATCTTGCATATATTTCACTCTTATGCTCAGTCTTGCCTTGAACTTTACTCAAAAATAGTGTTTAAAATGGTTTGGATTTTTTGTGTTTTGGAAGGATGGTCGCCCCGACATTTGCGGGGTAAAAGTGGTCGATAGCCCGCCACTGGCGGGTTGGAGTGCAAGTGTGCTGGAAACAGTATCGTTGGTTTGTCCTGGTATTTGCGAGGTGTCTGGCGTATGTGCGGATGAATTAAAAGGTGTATTGTTGAATGGGTGTGTGTAGTTTGTGTTTTTTTGGAAGGATGGCCGAGTGGTCGAAGGCGCTTGCTTGGAGTGCAAGTGTGCTGGAAACAGTACCGTGGGTTCGAATCCCACTCCTTCCGCAGATTGAAACTTCTTCTAACGATCTAACGCGCCTCGGGGCGCCCTCGGCTTGCTCCGGCGCTCTAGCGAGACGCCTCCGCTCACCTCGGTCGCCGCAGCCCTGCGCCGTTTCCTTTGCATTTTTGTGCGGCTCCTCCCCCTACCTCTCCGCCGAAAGGCAAAATGATGGAAAAGGAAACGGCGCGGATGCGAAGCTAAAAGAACAGTGCAAGGATGCGTTCTTGCCTTTGTCTTATAATTCAAGTTTGTGCTACAATACAAGAGACATGCTATACTGTCAGTGTTGAAAACATCGCGTTAGGTATGTCGAAAACATCAGCACAACGATTTGGAAAAAATATGCGAGACATTCGTCTTGAAAAAGGAATGTCACAAGGGGATATTTGTCGCGCCCTCAACCTTGATCCCGTGTACATAAGCAACATTGAGAACGGAAAGCAAAATCTGACCATAAACACGATGGAAAAGATTGCAAAAGCCCTCAATACGTCGCTGGATCAACTTTTGAAATGAGTATGACAAAAGATTTTGAAAAAAAGTACCTCAATAAAATTATCTGCGGGAGTGCCGTTGATGTGATGAAAGAAATGCCGGATGGATCGGTTGATCTTATCGTCACGTCACCGCCCTATAATCTCAAAAACTCCACTGGGAACGGCATGAAAGATGGGCGCGGTGGCAAGTGGGCTAGCGCAGCATTGCAGAAAGGATACAGCTATCACGGAGACAATATGCCTCACGATGAATATGTGAAGTGGCAGCGCGAGTGTCTGACGGAAATGTTTCGACTTTTGCCAGAAGACGGTGCGATTTTCTATAATCACAAGTGGCGCGTGCAGGGTGGACTACTACAAGATCGGCAAGACATTGTGAGCGGCTTCCCCGTGCGTCAAATCATCATCTGGCGCCGGAGCGGGGGCCTCAATTTCAACCCGGGTTATTTCTTGCCGACATACGAAGTCATTTACCTTATCGCCAAGCCAGGATTTAGACTGAAAGAAAAAGCAAACGCGCACGGTGATGTGTGGGAGTTTACGCAAGAAATGAAAAATGGGCACTCTGCGCCGTTCCCGGTCAAGCTGATTGATCGAATTGTTGGATCAACAAAAGCGAAAGTCGTTTTGGACCCGTTTATGGGTTCGGGGACAACTGCCCTGTCTGCAATCAACCACAATCGCCACTATATTGGCATCGATATATCACCGGAGTATTGTGAGATGGCAGAGAAACGAATCAAGCAGCACACCATGCAAGAAAAACTAGCCCTTAGCCTATGACACAAAAACTCAAGACATATACAAAGCCGGAACTTATCGCCAAGCTGAAAGAAATATCGGCTATGGGTTTTGTGCCGAACGCGCGGAAAGGCAATCATGGTGGCATTGGAAACACACTTGAGGATTTGCTCGGAATTGAAGAAAACAATCTCCCTATTCCGAACGCTGCGGAGTGGGAGCTGAAAGCGCAACGCGCCGAGACTACCTCGCTTACGACGCTTTTTCACACCGAGCCGTCACCGCGCGCAATTCGTTTTGTACCGCAAGTGCTATTGCCGAAGTACGGTTGGGCACACCAAAAAAGCGGCAAAAAATACCCGAAAGGTGAAATGAGTTTCCGTCAGACGATACACGGTCAGTCGCGCAGCGATCGCGGTTTCAAGGTTGTGATTGATCGCAAGGAGCGCAAGATACTCATTTCGTTTGATGCAGGCAGTGTCGATGTTCGACACAAAGCATGGCTTGTGGCCGTGAAAAAGTAAGCCGGTCTCGCTGAGCTTGATCCGCAACCGTATTGGGGCTTTGACGATTTAGAACACAAGGCCGGCACCAAGTTGCTTAATGCGTTTTATGTGCAGGCGGAAGTTAAAAAGGAATGTGGTAAAGAATATTATCATTACACGAAAGTGATGATGCTACAGAAATTCAGTTTTGAAGGATTTTTGAAGGCATTGGAGGAAGGGAAAATCCTCGTAGACTTTGACGCGCGAACCGGACACAATCACGGAACGAAGTTCCGTATGCGCCAAGATGCTCTGCCGACGTTGTATGAAAAGGCGACAGTAATCATCGATTAATTTGTTATGAAATTGGAAAAGTTTACCGTAAATGATTTTCGTCGCATAAAAAATCTGGAGCTAGATTTTACAAAAATTAGCGACAACATTTTCGTGCTTGCTGGCCAGAATGAATCAGGTAAAAGCTCCATATTGGAGGCGCTGGAATCTTTTTATCAAGAAGGTTTTTCGGGTGACTCGGTGTTTTTACTCAAATAAGATAATAAAGGAAAACAAGTAGCCGAGTTTGTCTTTTCTGTTGACGACAAAGATATTGATGTTTTTTGCGATCTGCTTGCGGGGTCTGTTGCCGCTGATGTTACTTTCTGGGATTCTCTCAAAGAGGAATTCAAGGGCTCTACTGTGCTGAAAAAGATTAAATTCCTCGTAAGTGGCGAAGAAGAATCCGGAGCGTACATTGATGATAATGATTTCGCAAAAATTAGTGGTTTTATAAATGCGAAGTATCGAGATTATGTGAATTCACAAGAGTCAGAAGAAGCAGGTGATGTTGTGGAAGAAACAGATGCCGAAAATGCTAGCATGGAAGAAGACGACGGGAAGGAAGAGGCTAACGATCTTGTCAAAGAAGATCACGCGAGCGATGTTGTTTTAGTGCTGTATCGCATAGCGCCGAGTTTTATTCTGTTTTCTGATTCAAAATGTGATCTTTTGCCAGATAATATAAAACTGAGTGATTATATTGCCAACAAGGGTGATGGAAAGACTGCGGTTAAAAATCTAGAAACTATTTTCGGAGTTTCATTTTCAGGTATTGCCCAAACAGATACTCTACAAAGAAGAACGGTCATAGAGGGGCACAACAAGAAGCTGTCCGCGAATTTCTCTGAAGTTTTCAAGCAGAAAGTGCACAACGAGAGTGAGGTTTTTATTTCGTATGAAATTGATACCTTATCCAAGAGAAAAGCAAAGGATTTGGGTAAAACTGAAGATGATGAAGATATCGGAGAAGAATTTATATTCTTCTCCGTACAAACTAGTGATGGAGAGTCGTTACCTTTGAGGCTGAGAAGCAAGGGGCTGGTTTGGTTTTTGTCATTCTGGCTTGTTCTTGAATCTATGAAGGACGAAAACAGAGTCATACTGATTGACGAACCAGATAATAGTTTACATGTCAACGCGCAGGCCGATTTATTAAATGTGCTTGAGGAAATAGCTAAAAGCTATGGTCACCAGATCGTATATGTAACTCATTCGCCATTTCTGATCCCCACGGATAGGTTGCATCGAGTAAAGCTCGTTTACAACGACAAAGAAGAAGGAGTGAGTATGTCGGAAATCTCTGCTGGGAATATAGACACGAAAAGTAAGGAAGACGCCTTATTGCCGGTATTACACGCTATCGGTTGTTCGGTATCTAAAAACAATGCAATTTTCGACGAACGTAATGTGATAGTAGAAGGTTTGTCCGATATGTTTGCGTACCAAATGATGGGAAACATTCTTAAACAGGAGAAATATCACTACTTGCCAGGAATCGGAACCGTGGGAGATAAATTAAACCCTCTCATTGGTCTATGTGTAGGATACGGTTTGAAATGGTGCCTTGTCATGGATAGTGACGAAGACAATTCCGATCCAGATGACGGAGGAACTAAGAGCAAGTTTAATACCATAAAAGAAGAGGTATTCGGTGACAATGAGGAAGACACGAAAAAACAAGTATACCTTTTGGAAGGAGTCAAAGATCTTGAAGACATGTTCTCTGTTGAGGATATAGAAAAGATTGCAAGCAAAACAGGTTTTAAACTTTCTCAAAAACCTAAAAAGAAAGATAATGTTGCATATATTGGCAAGAATAACAAAGTTATTT
Source organism: Candidatus Moraniibacteriota bacterium (assembly GCA_020428995.1). Taxonomy (GTDB): domain Bacteria; phylum Patescibacteriota; class Minisyncoccia; order Moranbacterales; genus JAGQLW01. The sequence goes on from JAGQLW010000032.1 coordinate 9,868, forward strand.
TTTGGAAAATGTTTGCTTTTGCTAGTTTTAAGGCAACAGATTTTTCAGATGCTACTAAAAATAACTTTAAGAAGGTCTTTGACTTCATAAAATATGCACTGGCAACAACAAACGAGTAAAATGGGCTGTTTGAGTGTCGCAAGCTCGACCGAAGCCGCCGAGCGAACACAAAGCCGCACCGAGCAGGCATCGCGAGCGAATGCGAGCGGCCAGTGCGAGGTGCGGCGAGGTGTGAGTGGACGCTAGAATAATCACCAAACGCGGCTGTGGGAGCGCCTCGGGCCGCCACGAGGACGGAGAAAGCGAGGATTGGGAGCAATGCAATGGATACTTTGCGACCTTTCGGAGCTTTAGGAGGACGAAGTGGCGCCCCGAGGCGCGTTAGATCGTTAGAGGTGGGTTCGCGCAAAGGTGAGTATCTCACTGCACAAAGCTCATGAGCTAGAGTAGACCCAGGGTCTTCGCTCAGGAGCAACTTAAAACCGCCAATAAAATGGCGGTTTTAAGTTTATTGCTGAAGTTTTATGTTTACTAGTTTTGGCTCGGGTTAAATTCAATCGTCTCTACATATTTACCGACTGTTTTATTGTCGGTAAATGTGGATCCAAAAAAGCTAAGGGTATTTGGATATATGTTAGTTTTTAATTCACCAGAGAACATTGCAATGTAATGAGTTTCGGCTTCAATTTTTTCTCTTGCAGTTGGTATTTTTTGAGTAGAGGCTTCGCTATATGAGGATTCCAACACTGTCTTTTTGTCAAAAATGTCTATACTAATTTTCGCGCCTTTTTCTTACTACTTTCGTTTTGCGAAAAAATTTCAATTTTGCTCAGTGCCAAGATAAAAGAATTTTTTACACCTCGTAAGTTTTATAATGAGAAGCCAAATTTCATTGAAAAACTACATAATTATCAGTACGAAAATAAGTTTAAATTTAGGCTTAAGTAGAGCCATTTTCCAGCTATTGACAGATAGCTATAAATATGTTAAGATAGAACAGGGTTCATTGGGCTATTGTGGCTCAAAGACCGCACATTTCAAACTCAAACCGTGGAGGTTCAGATGAGACGCATTCAGTACGTAAAGACAGACGCGGGGACTGTTGTTGTGAAAGATACCGACATGGACCCCAACCGGAAGCCGGAATCTAGAATCGAGCGCTTCAATGCGTTTTTCCAGGATGTCCCCCTTTGGGGAGGGTAGGAGTGGAAGACGCTGGGCGTCGACGAGATTGTTCCCATCTTCCGTGGAGCAGCTGTTGACATCCTCGAGGTGTATCAGCAGCGTCACGACGAGGTGGTCCGGGAACACTCGATGAGGAATCGCCTCGCGAGGTGGTGCCGGGAATTCCGTGGCTGGAAAGCGCCATACGTCCCCTCGCAGGAGGAGATCATCCAGGACATGGCGGCTCGGTGTAAGAATCTGTCCAGTTGGATGAGGCAGAACAGCTCTCGTCCGTTCTATGCAGGTTTCGGCATGAGCATGTTCATCCACAAACCTGCTGCCGTCGCTGAACGACTCATCGCCGCGGCGTAAGCCGCAAACGAAGTTCGCGATCAATGGCTCCTTGCAGACCACAATCTGCTCGGAGCCCTTTTCTATTTCAGAATTAAAGGGAGCAATCTCCGCTGTTTTATAATATCTCCATCAAAACGGCGGGGATTTGTGCGCGCACTGGGCGGGCGAGGCAAGTACAATAAGATTTGATGCGCTACAGCGCAACCGAATTGGAAGCGCCTCGTCTCGCCGTAAAGACGGAGAAAAGAGCAACCAAAAGTGCTAAAATACAAATACTGCTCTTTTCGTATTCTGTAGCGGCGAATCAAAACCAAAGATTTCCTTTCCATTTTTTTGCCGGCTCCCCTCACACCCCCCGCCGAAAATCTAAGAAAGGAAGGAAAATTTTTGGTCTTGTACCGCGACCGAATGGAGCGGACGAGGCGCGCGTCAGTCCTTTTGTTCAAAATGAGTTCGCACAAAGGTTAATACATCACCGCAGTAAATAAAAATAACACCACGGCGGTGTTATTTTTATTATCTTGTGACACAAGAAGGGGTTCGAAGGGTATGTCAAAAAGGTGAACTGCTTCACGTTTTTGATAACCTCGGTTTCGTAAGAGTAGCGAAGGCTCCGTCCGTAGTGACGTGGGAGAAAGAATCCTACTCCTTCCACCTTTGTCCCGCATGCGCTGGACTACGGCGGATAAATCCGCAGTAAACAAGAACAGCGTCTTTATTTGATGCTGTTTTTTTATGTCTTCGTGTTGTGATATACTTTGGTTGATATTGTTTTTTAAAGATTACTTTTTTATGTTTTTTCGATTGTTTTTTGCTGGTGTTTTGTTTTTTTGTTTTGGTGGTCATGTTTTTGCGGCACCTTTGACTTCGGAAGAACGGCGTGGTGTGCAGGAGGAACGTGCGCAGGCACGTCAGGAAGCTCAAGAGGAACGAAAGGCTGTGCGTGAACAGGTGCGTGATGAGCGACAAGCTGATTTGTCCGAGCGTTTTTGTGAACGTTTTTCTCAAATGCAGTCGCGTTTGTCTGAAAACATGATTGGTCGCGTTTTGCGTTTTGAACAAAATTATGACAATCGTTTGGACAAACTGGAAGCACAATTTGATCAGCAAGATGCGCGGTTAGCCAATCGTCGGGAACAGGCGGAAGAGAAACGTTCAGAGTTGTTTTCTCACATTTTGAGTGGAGAATTGACGGATGAACAGCGTGATCAAGTTCTTGCTTTTCAACAAACGGTTCAGAATGCTGTTTCTGTGCGACACAGTGCTGTCGATGAAGCACTTTCTTCTTATCGTTCTGGTGTCCTTGATCTTTTGTCTTTGCGAAAGACGGCAGTTGATGAGGCTGTTGAAAATTATTCCGCTGCTGTTTCTGCTGCTGTTGAAGATGCTTCTTCTTTGTGCGGTTCTGAAGATTTTGTTAATGTTCGTTTGACACTTCAAGAGACTCTTTCAGATGCTCGTGATGATTTTCGTCAAGCACGTGAAAGTGTTGATGATATTGGTGAAAACATTCGTCTTTTGGCAGATGTCCGTCGTGATTCTGTGCACTCTGCTTTTGATGATTTTCGCGTGGTTATGGATGGCGTTCGGTTAGGTCTTGAAGAGTTGTCTTTGGAGTAAGTGTTTTTTTTGAGGTAAATATAATTGAGTGTCTTTGTTTGTATAAAAAAACCATCAGGATTTTTCTGGTGGTTTTTGATTGTTTTGGTACTGTGCGTGTTTCGGAGGATCTCTTTCTTGTTTTCTTTAGGCAGGTGTAGTGTTTTTTGAAAGGTTTAGGGGGAAAGTCTTAAAATAAATCACCACTAGCATTGCACTGGTGGTGGTCTAACTTATTATTTGCGTATGTTGCTTGCTCCTCTTCCTTGTTCACTTTGTTCTTTGCACAGAGGGTGGGATTTTTTTCCCACGTCGCTACGGACGGAGCCTTTGCTACTCTTGCGAAATCGTGGTTATCAAAAACGTGAAGCAGTTCACCTTTTTGACATGCCCTTCGAATCCTACATTTTACAGAAAACTTCTTTTCGTGCCCGTAATACAAAATGTAAAACTTGGCTGGCTACTCGGGTCTGGAACCTAGAGAAATCAAGCCTTTAGGGCATTAGTTGGGTATATAGGGAGTATAGTAAATTGAGGTGTCCGGGTCAGGTTTTCGGGACAGTTGGCAACCAATGGGTAATTTAATTTTTTAGGTAGCTTTTATTAAAGCGTTGAATCCCTCTATAATAATAGCAGAAGGTCCTTGTGGTGTCTTTGCAATTCTAATCATATCTATTGTGTCTGGCAGACTTTCTTTAAATTCTAGCTTCCTATTAGGATCTTGAGGATCTGGTACCTCTTGAGGCTCTATCTTTCTTTCCAAAGAAGTTAAATAAAAGTTCTTATCTTCATGAAAGAGCTTGACATTTATTGGTCCGTATAAGATTTTTTCATTTGATCTAAGTTCGATTTTCCTTTTAAGTGGGCAATAGGAAAATGCAAGAATAAACATATGCCCTTCTTTTGGCCATCCTAGCCAATTTATTTTTTTTATTGAACCTGTTGCAGGTGCTGGAGGTAAATTGCGTTTTTGTCTAAGGAAAAACATAAAGGGACCGTGAATTAATTCGGAGTTTTTTTGTATAAAGGGAGGTTCTAAAGGATATCTCTTTCCGCCTTTCTCTTTTAATCCTAACTTCACACTGAATTCACCTGACGCATGGAGAGCGATATGTATCTCATTGCCAAACTGAGCGGCATTATTTATATAAATGTTGCCATTTTGATCCGAAACTATCCGCCAAGTTGAAGTACCAGGCACCTCTCTTGTCCCAAAAGCGAATCTAAAAACTTTACTATTTCTAGACATTTCTTTAAATATTAAATAAAAAAACCATCACAAAACGGCTTTATTTCGAGCACTTTAGGAGTGTGGGGGTCTCTCGATACTTCGGGCTTTGTGCGG
>JAGQLW010000033.1 GCA_020428995.1 Candidatus Moraniibacteriota bacterium
CGAGCAGGACGACTGAGGAAGAGTATGTGAAGATCGATGTTCTCCACCGGAAGTTTGACACGGAAGTGACGGCTGTTTCGGTGCCGTCTTCTGTTGGTGGTGGAGACACATTTTCGGCAAGTGTCGTTGTGAAAAATCACTTGGATGCCACGCAGGAAAACGTGGAATTGGACGTGTGGTTTTTGGGGTACAAGGAACGTGTTGATCTTGGTGTTTTGGCACCGGGACAAACTGTCACGAAGTCGTTCACGCTTGCGGCACCAACTGAAGCAGGAAGCTTTGAAGTTGTTGGACTTTCTGATCCTCGCGCGCTTGTTCACGAGACAACACGAGAGAATAATCGGAAAGTTGGAGCAGTTTCTGTGACTGCGCCACCGGAGCCTGAACCGGGGTTTGATGTGAGTGTTGGCAATGCGGTGATTGTGCCAGTTGATTGGTTGCAAGACACTGTGGAAGTGACGGCAACGGTTTGGAATGGAGACGCGGATGTGTCGTCTTTGGCAGTGGAGTGTTCGCTTGGAGATGCAACAGGGTCGACGATAATGTCGAATCTTCTTGCATTGGAGGAACGGAATAATGTTTCGTGTTTCGTCGCTCTTTCGGAGCTTACTGTGACGGGTACAGTCGCGTTTTCTTTCACAGCTGATCCTCAGAATCTTTTGGATGATGGGGACACAACGAACAACACGGATGGTGGAACGACGTTTGTGGATGAGCAACCTGCGCCGTTTGATCTGTCGACAGGATATGGCGAGTTGGAAGCAAATGTTGCCGGGACGTTTTTGCCCTCAAGCATGACCATTTTCAATGGTTTGATGGATGTGGCGGAGCTCTCTGTGACGTGCGGGTTGGGCAGTGCCAATGGTAGCCTTGTTGTTGCCAATTTGGTGGCATTTGAGGAGCGTCGTGTGACGTGCATGATTGACGCCACAGCACTGCTTGGTGGTGGCATGGAAGACTTTTTTGTCTGTGCTCATCCTGCTGATGCGGATGCGAGCAATGACTGTCAGCAGTGGCAGGAGTTTGTGGAAGCACCGTCTGTGGAAAATTTGGTCATGAATCCTTCTGGGGAAGAAAGAAGTGGAATCTCCCCACTTGGTTGGTTTGATGTTGGTGGGTCTGGGGTACGTTTTCGACATGAGCGGTATGGCTCACAGGATGGTGTTTATCATTTTTGGGTCTATGTCACTCGTGCATCAGCGGAGAATGTTGGCTGGTTGCCAGAATGGTCGGATGTGGAAGAAAATACTCGGTATTATCTGAGTGATTTTTACCAAGCTGAGAGTGGCACGTCTATGATGGTCGAGTTGGAGGACAGTCAAGGAAACACGTCTTTTGTGATGATTGGCAGTGTTCCTTCTAGTCCATCAGTGTGGCAAGAAGCTCCTTTTGTTTTTGTCACACCTTCTGGAACTGTGCGTATGCGCATGTTTCATTCCATGACGGGAGAAAATGATCTTCGGACGGATAACTATTGGATGAGTCGAGTTTCACGACCGTAATTTTGCGGTTTGTGGATATGTTGAGACATGGATGTCTCTGAGTTTGTTTTGTTCTTTTTTGTTTATTTGGAGGAAAATTGATTCCTGTGAGACAATTGTCTTGCAGGGATTTTTTCAATTACAAAAAAGGATGTCCGAATTTTCTTGCGTTTTTTCTTGTTTTGTTGTTATAGTTGAGAACTGAGTGGATTGGCTATTATTTTCTTTTTTCTATGAGTGGAATTGTGATCAAAACATTTGAAGAAATTGAGAAGATGCGTGTTGCTGGAAGAGCTGCTGCGTCTGTTTTGGATTTTGTGACACCTCATGTCGTTCCTGGTGTTTCAACTGAAAAATTAAATGCATTGTGTCATGATTTTATTGTGTCTCGTGGTTGGGTTCCTGCACCACTTCATTATCATGGTTTTCCAAAAAGTATTTGCACATCAGTGAACAATGTTGTGTGTCATGGTATTCCGTCAGGTCAGGAAGTGCTTTGTGATGGAGATGTTGTGAATATTGATATTACGGTTATTGTTGATGGGTTTCATGGGGATACGTCACGCATGTTTTTGGTTGGGGACGTTGATGAGAAGTCGCGGCTTCTTGTCCAGCGCACACATGACGCGATGATGTTGGGGATTGATGTTGTGAAACCGGGTGTACATTTTAATGATATTGGTGTGGCAATTTCCGCATTTGTGAAGCAATTTGGCTATGGAATTGTGCGAGACTTTGCTGGACATGGTATTGGGCGTGTTTTTCATGAACCACCAAATGTTCTTCATTATGATGCTGGTTTTTCTAGGGCTCTTATTCGTGAGGGTATGATATTTACAGTGGAGCCGATGATTAATATGACTCAAGAGTGGCGAGTTGTTGTTGATGCGCGTGATGGGTGGACGGCACGCACTGTTGATGGTGCACGTTCGGCGCAGTGGGAACATACTGTTTTGGTGACTTCAACAGGGACTGAAATTTTAACCCAATCATGACTATGAGATTTTTGCGTCGTGTGCGTCACTTCTTCTCTCGTCTTTTGACTCGTTTTTTTTCTTTTGCTTCTTTGTGCCTTCTTTTTGTTTTGCACTTGTTTGGGTGGGATGATCGTGGTCATTGATGATGTGTGATATGATTGAATTATTATTTTTTTAACCATACGATGTTGTGCGAAAATTTTTGCTTATTACACCTAAGCGTGTTTTTCTGCATGTTTTTACTATCGTTACTTTTATTTATATAAGTGGTTCTTTCATGCCTTTATATGGAGAAAAGACTTTTGAGGCTCAGATTTCTACTCTTTTTTATTATTTGACAATATTGGCGATTATATTTTTTATTGTTTGTATTGTCTATACTCTTTTTACTCGTGCAAAAAAGACTTAGTAATGGTTGCGTTTTTTTTGACTGTTTTTGATGTGTTATACTGGAGATTGATGTGTATTGTTTTTGCCATTTCTTCCTTTTATGACACATACGCACGATCATTTTCTTTGTAACCATCTTGTGCCGTCAGGCTCGTTTTTATTAACCGATGCAAAAGGTGTGATTTCTTATGTGAATCATACACTTCTTGATCGTACAGGTTTTTCATTGGCTGAAGCTGTGGGGAAAAAGCCGGGAGAGTTGTGGGGTGGTCAGATGAAGAGGTCTTTTTATGATGGTTTGTGGCAACGTGTGCGCGATGAACGCATGCCGTTTTTTGGTGTTGTGACAAATAAAACGAAGCACGGGTCACCATATGAGGAGGCATTGTCTATTGCTCCCGTGATTGATCATAATCACGACATTGCATATTATCTTTTTGCTTCGCGTTTAGGTGTTTCTTCTGGGGAAAATTTTTCTTCATTGTTTCACACGTCATTTCGTTCATTTTTTTCAACACAATCGTATCGCGCTGATGATTTGTCTTCGTGGATGCGTCGCTGGTTTTCTTTTGATCGTTCACGCACTCCTGTTGTCACTTCTTCTGATCCGGCTGTTTTTTTGCGGTCTGTTTTTGATGGGCCAATTAGCGATTCTTTTCGTGGTCGTTTTGATGATCGTTTGTTGGTTGAAGCTGCTCAAACGAACCCGCAAGCATTTTCTGAAATTTTTGAGAAATATTCTGGAGTTATTCGTCGTTACTTCCTTGTGCGTACGGGGGACCATTTTGTTAGTGATGATCTGGCGCAAGAAGTTTTTGTGCGTGCATTTCGTTCACTTTCGTCTTATCGTCTTTTGAATGCTTCTTACCATACATATCTTTTGCGTATTGCGCACAATCTTCTTGTGAATCATTATCGTGATTCTGGTCGACATAATGCTCGTGTTGTGGAGATGTCTTTTGCTGATAATCTCATTGTTTCTGGTTCTTCGGACACATTATCTTTTGACAAGTCTTTGTCCGATGCTATTTTTGAACCACTTTCTGACAAAGAGAAGTCTATCTTTCGTGCACGTTATGTTAATGGGGAAAGTGTTTCTGCGGTTGCTGTTTCTTGTGGTAAGAGTGAGAATGCAGTCAAGTTGATCTTGTCGCGTGGGCGTAAAAAAATTCGTCGTGTTTTTGGCGGTGTTTTTTAATTTAGTAGGAACTTCTTGGGTGAGGGTAAAATCTTGTTTGCAAAATATGTGAGATGAGCAAGGTTCGAGTAGTAAGATGCTGTGCTAGTGAAGGCGTGTTGATTTTGTGTAATTTTTTTTCACAAATATGGTTATTCTTGTGGAAAGTCTGTCTTTACAACTCTGACAAAATTTTCTGGTCGGCTTGCGATGTTTAGTCGCCATATTTCTTGTGCGTTTGAGCTGTAGAAATCTTCGGTGTTCACGTTCTCTGGAGTGTTTTTTATTTTGAGTCTGCGTGTGATGGAACCACGACGGGTGATGATGAGATAATCTGGGCGGACTTTTTGATAATCAATTTTTGCGTCGTGCACACATTTACCGGTGAGGAATTGGCACGGTGCTTCATGATCTGTCCATGTGATGATTTCTTCGCTGTCTGGAAGATTGTTGATGAATTGGCTCGCCTCATATGATCCATAACCCCATGAATCGGTGACATTATATTTTTTTGGAAGGAGTGGGCTTTGATAATTGAAATAGTGCGGTTTACTATTCCACAAACTGATAATGCCACACAATGTTACTGCTCCGACAGTTATTGCTCCACACAGTGTCTTTGTTTTGATGTCTTTGTTAATTGTGGGCCAGATGTTTTTTGTTGTGTAATATCCTTCCCAGGCGCCAAGTGCAGCGAGTAGCCCAAAGAGAGGGTATAGCACGATGACATATCGTGCGTTAACGAAAATGTTTGCAACAAGTCCACCAGTGAAAAAAACAAGCGAGATGATTGTGATGATTGTTGTCGCGTGTTGTGTTGATTTGCCTGCTTTTCCTATTAAGACTTTTACGCATGCAAAGAGCACGAAGAGCACTGTCAGTGGCATGAGTGAGAAAACAAAGTTCTGTGTGAGGATGAGGAAGCCTTTGATTGTTCTTTCGACGCTACTAACATCTCCCAATTGCTGGAAGGTGAGCACGTCACTTTGTCGACTCTCTTCTTTGATGTTGTTCAATGGAAACAGTGATTCATGTGTCCACGCGTTCCAAAGCGATAGTGAGAAAATGATCAGAACTATTGCTGCAAAGAAAGCTGCGATTTTTGTACTATGTTTTTGTGTTTCTTGATAGAAAAAACTGAGGATGTGCGCTTTGTTTAACCATGTATCCAGGATGACGGTGATTATAAGCAATAAAAGTGGAATGATGATTGGCTTGAGTGCTGGTGAGAGTAATGTGCCATAGAAAAAGTGTTCGGGTTTCAGAAATACTGCTGGCATGAGAATGGCGAATACTACGTACCCAATTGCTGTGATTGTGGTGAGTGCGAGGATTTGTTTGCGGAACCATCTTGTTAGGTTTTTGTGTTGGTGAGTGCGGAACAAGGGTTCGGTAAGCACAATGAGCATCATGAATGGCAAGAGAAGACTTGCTGTATATTTGGACAGGAGGGCAAAGCCTGTAAAAATTCCAGAAAGTATGACGAATTTTTTTTCACTTGTTTTAAGAAATGCAATGTGGGCAAGGAGCGCAATGGTTACTGTTGACCACAAGAGCGCGTCGGGGTTTATGATTTGTGAGATTCCCAAAAGAACAGGTGAGAGACCGATTGCGACAATTCCAACTGACGTTATGAAAATGTTTCTGGTGATACGTTGGATGAGATACGCAATGAGAATGAGCATCAACGCGCTTGCTGTAAGGATTGGGAGTCTTAGTGCTGTGTTGATTGAGACCGTGTCTTTTTCGTTGAAAAAGCGAAATTGTTTGTCGGATTCTTTTTCTTTTTGTGTGTTTCTGTGTGTGTCAGGGTCTGGCGCAAAAGGAAGTCTTATACCAGAAAGAAGTGCGATGGTGATGCCTGGTTTGTCATTGACGCGTGTTTTTTTCCAGTTTTGTTCTTTGATGCCATTCCAGTATTTTTCGATGCGGTCATATTTCCAGAAGTGTTCATCTGTTGTCTCAAATTTTCCGATGTTGTGCATGCCGAAGGCGAGGAAAAGTGTGACGATCGACAAGTTGATTGTCCAGAAGATTTTTTGTGATGACATGGTTGAGAAGTTATTGATTTTTTGTATTCATATATTCACATACCAGATCGTTTGCTTTTTTGCCATCAATAATACGGATGAAGTTTTGTGTTCTTCCTCCTGGGAGTATTTCGTATTCATAGTCTTTGAATGTGTAGAGTTTATCAAAGCGTAGGAGATATTTTGGGTTACTTTGTGCACGTGTTGTGACTAGTCCTGTTGTTCTGGATTGTCGTGTGCGTGAGACAACGTAATAATCAAAAATGGTTTCTTCTTGGATGTACTTTTTGTGGTTTACACTTGACTCACATTTTCCTTTGAAGAATGTGCACACACCACTTTTGTCTGACCAGATTGTGAGGTTTTGTGCATTGGGTAGTGTGTTGAGGTGTTGTGCAATTTGATATGATCCGTCGCCCATATCTTTGAGATTGAGAATGAATTGTTTTGGAAGCAAGGCATTAGCATAGCTGAAGTAGTATGGCGCGATTGTGAATGTGGCGGTAAGACTTGTAATAATAACTGTTGTTACAGAAAGCTGTTTGAGCCACAGAGATGTTTGTTTTGTGAGAGTGTATTTGTCTATGATTTTGTTTATGAACATGACAATGCCGATTGCAGTCATGATCATTGCAATAGGAAAGAGTGAGATTTGATATCTGAGTGTTGCGCCGACGAGGCTTGCGGTTGATCCAAGATGGTAAAGCGTTATAAACATAATGCTGGCAAATATGACATATTGCATGTCCTTGATTTTTCCGATCCGTGTTTTTTTTAGAAGTGTTGTAATGCTTCCTATGAAAGCAATTGATAGGAGTGGGATAAGGCCGAAAATGAGAGGGTAGTAGTTTGCGACATAAAGCGCAAAAATCCCACTGTCTCTGGCTGCTGATTTTGGTGATCCAAGATCATTTTGATGATCAAACCATGGCATACCTAACCATGTGTTTGTGAGCATAAAAATAATGGACGCAAGTGTGATTATTACAATTGTACTTATAATTTTTTGACTGTGTTTATGTGTCCAAGTAAGTAATGATGTTGTGATTTTGTTTTTTAGTATGATGGTGTCGAGAAGAACCATTCCAAAGAGTGTATAAAAAAGTGGGCGTGTTGTGTCGAATGCTTGAGAGAGGATTGTGGCATCGAGGATTTTTTCTGGTTTGATCCAGACGGCTGGAAAGAAAATATAGAACACTGTCAGGGATAAGATGATAATTTTGAGAAAATCGGTGAGTTTTTCTTTGATCCACTTTTGTGTGAGGTTCTTCTTTTCTATAAATAAACTGTCACCAACGATCATTGCAATCATGAATATTACAAAGATATTTGCAACATATTTTGTGAGCAGTGCCCCTCCAAGTGTTAGGCCGGTTGCAATGAGATAATTTTGATTGTTGGTTTTTTGATAAAGTAAGTAACAGAGGAAGGTTGTTGTGAGAAAAACCCACAGCAGTGCATCAGGATTGACGATGCGCGCAATGCCAATCATGACAGGGGATAGTCCAATTGATGCTGTTCCCAAGAGTGCTATTGTAGTTCCTAACAATTTTTGTGTGAGAAAAAATAGCAGGGGTAACCATGCGGTGATAAGCAGTATAATAGGGAGTCTCATTGTTGCAAGAAAGTTTTCTTGATTGTCGGAGTAAACATCTTCATATTTGTCTGGTGTGTGCCAGAGTAGTCCAATGCCGGATGTGAGGGCTATGGTGATGCCTGGTTTGTCACTGATGTTTGTTCCTTGCCAATCGCGTTCATTGATGTTTGACCAATAACGATCAATGCGTTCAAAGAGCCATAGCGGCTCGTCCACAACTGTTTGTTTACCAAGATTTGTGATACTGATTGTGAGAAAAAGAATTGTGATGATTCCTGTGATCGCCCATGCGGTTTTTGTTGGGATTGTTTGTTGTGTTTTGAAGTCGAGTTTTTCTGTTAGAGTTGTTTTTTTCTTTCGATTTGTTTTTTGAAAGGCAAGTGTTATTGCTAATGCGATGATATATAACCCTGTCCCTAGTTT
>JAGQLW010000034.1 GCA_020428995.1 Candidatus Moraniibacteriota bacterium
AAAAAAGTTTTGAAAGAAATATAATTCGCACCACTTTGAATTGTTGTTCAAAGATTTGGAACAAAAAGAGAAATTATCAGGTTAGGTGTCGAAAAAAGAAGTTATCTATACACAACAACACCGACACGTGTGCGCCCAGAGTAATCAGAGACAAACATTGTTGTGACATTTGGGAAAAATGAAGCAACAAATGCAGAAAAGTCCATTTCTTGTTCTGGTGAAATCTCGCAGTAACAAACAATGGTATGTGCATGAAAAAAAGAGGGCAACGATGATAATTGCAAAAAGAAACGTCGATAATGTGCCAAACCTTTTTCCTCGCTCCACAGCGCAAGACCAGGCTCAAAAGAAAGTGCTTGAGATTCTTTTTTTGCCAGAAGTGTCTCGCGAGAAACATTGTCCACATACGGCAAGTTCGCCACAATCAAAAGTGTGTCAAAAGAATTGTTGCCAGAAGAAATGTGTGTAACCAGCGGAGCAAGAAGGTCACCGTGAGAAAAATCAATATGATCAAAGACGTTGTGTTGCTGTGCGTTCTGTTGTGCAACAAGCAAAGCCTCATGACTAATGTCACTAGCAAGAAAAGAAATAGTTCTATCAGAAAATTTTTCTGACGTCTCACAAGCGAGTGTCACGCCAATGGCACCAGAACCAGTGCCAACATCAGCAATCAGAATTGATTGGGTGTTGTTAGTCTTACCAAGATCATCCAAAACACGCTCAACAAGGACTTCGGTGTCTGGCCGTGGAATCAAAACAGAACTGTTCACAAAAAAATCGCGTCCAAAAAATTCTTTGCTACCAACAAGATAGGCAAGCGGCTCACCACGAAGACGTCTTTGGCACAAATCAAAAATTCTTTGTACATCTCCTGAAGAAACATTTTTCTCTGGATGCGCAATCAAAAACACGTGCGAAACATCAAGAACATGAGCAACAATCTGTTCACAGTCAGGTGTCTGGCGCAGTTCGCACAAAAGTGATGAAATGGTATTTTTTGTCGACATGAGAAATAATATATTCAAAAACATCTTAGCATGGCAAACGTTTGGTGAATAAGCAATGAAAAGATATGATGTAAGTAGAAATCATAGCATAAAGACTTGCAGCAATTTATGGAACACTTCCTCTATCACAAAGTGCCAAAAGACATGACGGGAGAGAAAATTCAACGACCATACACAGCATTTTCACAAAAAGACAGTGGAATTAACGGCGGGTTTGAAAGAACAAATGAAGAAATTACAAATGGAACACTTGTTGTTGTCTATCATTAAAACACCAAAGAGACAAAGAAAATGTAGAAAAAGTTGGTGGAGAAATTTCAAAAGACATCTTTTCTTTCCCAGGTGGGCACAGATTTCAATTCTTGGACCCATCTGGTCTGAAAAGTAAAGAAAAAGTTCCTTGCGTTAAGAAACGTCTGAAAAAACAACATGACCAAAAACATGCTGTTTTTTATTTTTTTTAAACAAAAAAAGAATTCAGAATCAAAGTGTTCCTTTGTTTTCCGCTGCCTTAGAAAGGCGTGCGGCAGCATCAGCTTCAGCAAGTGAGGGGAGAATTTTTTCAATTTCACCATCCAAGATTCCAGGGATGTTGCTCCAGTTCATTTTTACACGATGGTCAGTAACACGATCTTGAGGAAAGTTATATGTGCGAATTTTCTCACTACGATCTCCTGTTCCAATTTGATCACGTCGTGCGTCTCCTCGTTCTTGTGCAATACGGTCGCGCTCAATATCAAGCAAACGAGACCGCAAGACAGTCATGGCACGATCTTTGTTCTTGTGTTGTGACTTTTCATCCTGACATGAGACAACCAAGCCACTGGGCATGTGTGTGATGCGAACAGCGCTGTTTGTTGTGTTCACGCTCTGTCCACCAGGACCAGACGACGCAAAGGTGTCAATGCGCAAGTCTTTTGCATCAATGGACACATCAACATCCTCAGCTTGAGGCAAAACCGCAACAGTGACGGTGGACGTGTGTACACGTCCAGATTTTTCCGTCTCCGGAATGCGTTGCACACGATGAACACCGGACTCAAATTTCATCAAACCAAAAACACCAGGAGCAGAACCAACAGAAATAACCTGACACACCACCTCTTTATACCCACCAATTCCCGTTGTGTGTGAGTCCAAAATTTCCATCCGCCATCCAGAGCGTTCACAAAGACGGGTGTACATACGCAAAAGTTCACCAGCAAATAGTGCAGACTCGTCGCCTCCAGCCCCAGCACGAATTTCAAGAATGATATCACGATCATCATCTGGGTCAGGGGGGAGCAACAGCGGATGCAATTCATTGAGCAACTGCTCTTCACGTTTAGACAAAAGAGTGTTTTCTTCAAGTGCCATCGCACGAATCTCAGCATCATCATCGTTGTTGATCATCGAAGCATTGTTCGCCATCTGTTTGCGAGTCGATTCAAGTTCGGAAATTTTTTCCATCAAAACATCAAGACGTGCCTTGCTTCGTCCTAATTGCGCTAAGCGTTGAGGGTTATGAGAAACATCTGGATCTTCAAGAGAAGAAGAGACCTCAGAAAATTCACGTTTAACATCATCGACATAACGATTAAAGACAGTGTTGTCCAACATATAAATAGAATTGAAGTGCAAAGTAAAATGAAAGTAATCAAAGCCTATTCAGGTCTTATTATTGCATAAAAAAGACTAATCAAGAAAAAAGCCAATGACGAGCATAAAAATACTGCCCACATCGGCTTTTGTTTATAACAAATATTTCTGGCAAAAGCAAAAGAATCACTATGAAATGACAATCTTCTTTTTGGATTTCACTTCCTTTTGAGCCTTTGTTGCCTTCTCGCGACGCAATTTTGCTTTCTCTTCTTTGGACTTCACCGACTTGCGAGCAGCTTTTGTGTCAGCAGCTTTTTTGGAAATGCGAGCAAAACGATCAACACGACCAGTAGAATCCATAACTTTACGTTTTCCAGTGTAGAGTGGATGTGACTGACTGGAAACTTCAACAATAATCAATGGATAAGTTTTACCCTCAACAGTAATGGTTTCTTTGGATGTGGCAGTTGAGCGCGTTACAAGGATGGAACCTGTGGAAGCATCCTGGAAGACAACGTCATGATAATTTGGGTGGATAGCTTTTTTCATAAAGAAAATCAAAAATAATACACACTTAAATTATAAATAAAAACCGAAAATAAAAGATATTCAAAAAAAACTAGATAAAGAAAATCTAAAGAAAGAAATCCTATCATTATAGATCAGAAATATCAGAGCGACACAACATTACGAAAACGAAAGAGAAGGGGATAAAAAAACAACAAAAAACACGGAAAATCAGTCCATTCCATTCGAATCTGACAATAGCATAGGAAAATTGAATTGACAAGAGCGGAAGTTCTGATATACTCCAAAGCACATTTATCACCCAAGTGTTCTTGTCCCTTCCTGCTAGATTTAACAACAATATATAGCATTGGTCAAGAGCGTGTTTCGCATGAGTCAGAGGGGTGTGTGAGCACGGCAGAAGCATTGTTGCGGTGGCGTAAACAATAAGGAAAAAAATATATGTCTGAAGAAAAGAAAGTAGCAGTGGTAAAGGATCAAAAAATTGCCACGAAAGATCCGTTTGAAAAGTTCGACCCAGCTCAAACGGTCGTAACAATGGAAAACTTATTAAACAAAGGTGCTCATTTTGGACACTTGAAGTCAAAAAGACATCCAGCAATGAATCCATTTATCTGGACAACCAGAAATGGTGTGAGCATTATTGATTTGGAAAAGACAGTAGAAATGCTTAAGGACGCAATGGTGTTTTTGGCAAAAGTCGCAAAAAGTAACAAAAAGATTGTTTTGGTTGGAACAAAACGACAGGCACGAGCATTGATTTTGTCCGCAGCAAAAAAGGGTGGCCTTCCATATGTTGTGGAGCGCTGGCTTGGAGGAACATTTACAAACTTTTCAGTAATTAGAGCACGTACGAAATTTCTTACAGAAGGACAAGAGATGATGGAGAAGGGAGAATTTAAAAAATACACGAAGTTCGAGCGCATGAAAAAGCAAGAAGAGCTTGATCGCCTCGAAAAGAAAATGGGTGGAATCAAAGAAGTGACAGAAATGCCAGGGGCAATTGTTGTAACAGGAATCAAAGAAGATCACTTGGCAATCGCTGAAGCACAAAAAATGGGAATCCCAGTTGTGGCAATCGCTGACACAAACACAGATCCGCGACATTGTGATTATGTTGTGCCAGCAAACGACGACGCTGTCTCATCATTGGAGTTTTTCTTGGAATGTGTTTTGACAGCAGCAACAGCTCCTGAAACAGTTTTGGAGAAATATACAAAGAAAGAAGCGGAGGTAAAGAAAGAGGTAAAAAAAGATGACAAAAAAGAATCCGACAAGAAAGAAAAGGGAGTAAAAAAAGAAGCATAAACCCCTCTCAGAGATAATCACACTGACAAAAACGAAGGTGTGAAGAAGTTCTAAAATCCTTAAAAACACAAAATAGACATATGGCAACATTAGAAGACATTAAAGCACTAAGAGAAAAAACCGGTGCTGGTATTGTGGATGTAAAAAAAGCGTTGGAAGAAGCTGGTGGTCAAGAAGAAAAGGCCATTGAGATTCTTCGCAAGAAAGGAAAGGACAAGGCAATCAAAAAATCTGATCGTGAAACAAAAGAGGGAGTTATTGGAGTGTATATTCACGCCAACAAAAAAATTGGAGCAATGGTTAAACTTTGTTGCGAAACAGACTTTGTTGCACGTAACATTGACTTTCAGATATTGGCACAAGACATTGCAATGCATGTAACAGCAATGAGTCCAACAGTCGTCACACCAGAGGAAGTGAGTGAAGAGATTGTTGCAAAGGAGCGAGAAATCTGGACAGAACAGCTGGCATCTGAAGGCAAGTCAGAAGAAATCATGAAAAAGATTCTCGAAGGAAAAGAGCAAAAGTTTCGCGGAGAGTCAGCATTGTTGTCTCAGGCATTTGTGAAGAATCCAGAAATTACGATTGAAGAATTAGTTGCCGAAAAAATTGGTGTAATAGGGGAGAAAATTAGTATTAGCGAATTTGTGAGATACGAATTATAATCGTTCTAGGAGCAAGAAGTGCAAAAAAGAAGACTGGTAGTAAAGAACGATTAAAGAGATACAAACCACATTTTATGCTACATTTGATCGTCCCGCCCATTATTATTGTCCTCATTGTGGCAGCGTTATTGTATTATATCGCACGCCGATCCAAAGACATTGAAGTGCGTTTAGAGAAAATAACAAAAGGACAGGTAGATTCACAACAAAAAGACAAAGGATTTCGACAGAAAATAACAGCGACCGTTCACAAGGCACGCCAAAGTTTTTCTGCATCAAAAAATACACCAGATCAAACAGGCGGTTATGCAGTGTCTGGAGAGGGAGGGAAAGCAAAGAGCATAATGGAAAGAACGGGTGAAAGTGCGAAGAATCTGTGGAAAGACAAAATGCCAAAACATTTGCCAAAGATGCCGACCAATTTTTTTGAGACAAAGAAAAATCCAGGTGAGGCGAATGTTCCAGACAATCAAGAGTCTCAAGATCATTCTGTGGCACACACAACGGAAAAAGTCACAAGCCAAGTGCGTGCAAGTTTGGAAGGGGTAACACAATTTGTCAGACGGTCATATCGAGAAAAAGCAACAATGATGGCAGATGCATTGCCAAAAATGACTCGAAGACAAAACAAGGTGAAGAAAGCCTCGCAAGAGCAGGTTGTGGCAATTGAGGTACAAACACCCAAAAAAGGGAAAATGGAAGATTTGCTCATTGAGCGCATTGCAACAAACCCAAAAGACATTGAAGCGTACGAACGATTGGGAGAATATTACATGGAACAAGAGGTGTACATGGATGCAAAAGAGTGTTACAAACAGGTTCTCAGACTCTCTCCGGTGCATCGGTATGCCAAGATTCAAATGAAGAAGTTGGAAAAAATCCTCAGTTAAAGGAAAGGTTGGAAATCACACGTTTGAGTATAATTCGAGGCAGGACCGCGAAAAAATTGTAAGGCATATGTGTGTGAAATACGGCGTCAATTTTTTAAGGTTCTAACAAAGAAGTATGCCAAACGTGTGGTTTCCAAGAGTATTGAAAAGAATAAGAAGGTAGTGTATGGTGGTGGTTAGGTACTCGATTAAGCCATTTTAGCTCAGTTGGTAGAGCAGCTGTTTTGTAAACAGCAGGTCGCGGGTTCGAATCCCACAGAAGGCTCATTAAGATTTTTGTACTTGAGCTTCATTGTTTAATACTCCTGCCGCCTTTGTTGCCTCATTTTGAAATACCTGTGTTTCACTTTTTCCAAGCGTTTCTATACCTAAAAATATTTGTACTCTGTTTTGTCGTGCCTTTATAATGCCTTTTTCAACCTCTAGTTCTTGTTTTTGGTTTTTATCCTGAAAAATGACGATCTTTTTGCCTAAAATTGAAATAAAATTTGCAAAATCCACGGATGAATACGAGCCTTACAAACGAAACCCTGAAACGCTCGCACGTCATTGGGCAATCCCAGGAACGGCTGGTTTGGAGCATCGTTTGGGTGGGCTGGAGAAACAGGATATCACCGGAAATGTATCGTATGATCC
>JAGQLW010000035.1 GCA_020428995.1 Candidatus Moraniibacteriota bacterium
TACTACTGTTGATGATAAAAATATTTTTGAGAAGAACCAGAAGATAGTTTCGTCGTTTGATGGAGAGGTGTAGAATGATTTTATAATACAAGTAAGTTAATTCTATGGGAAAAAAGATTGTTGCCGTTGTTGCGTCTCAAAACAAAGCAAAGAACACGGCTGTTAAAAAGTCTTTAGAAAACCTTTTTGGAGGTGATATTGAGTTAGAGGGTCTTTCTGTTGAATCAGGTGTTTCTAATACGCCCACATCTGATGATGAAGGTATTCGAGGGTGTCAAAATCGAATGGAGCAAATAAAGAAATTGCGACCTGGGGCGGATATTTATATTGCTCTTGAAGGTATTATTTCGACGAATACATATGGTATGTTTATTTGTGGTTGGGCTATGATAGAGTGTTATGATTTTCCATCGAGGCCAAGTGTTGGTTGTAGTGCTAAGGTGCGGGTGCCTGAGTTCATCGCAAAAAACGTTACAAACAATGAGGAGTTAAGTCATATTGTCAAAGACCTCTATCCGTCTGAACTCACTCAAAAGATTGATGAACTTGCGTCAAATGGTGTTATTACAAATGGTATGTATAGCCGTGTTCAAGCTTTCCAAGATGCTCTTTGTTGCGCTGTTGGCTATATGAGAAACGATACTAATTGGAAGTAGACTGATCATTTGATAGGGTTGTCTTGTCTAAACGTTCTAAGATTGTCCTGTCCTGGGAGCAAATTAAGAAAACCGTTCTTTTGTGAGCGGTTTTTTTTGTTTTGTGTGTGGGTCTGTTGAGGTATTTTTTGCTATAATGAGTACATATAATTTTTTTGATATCGTTAGTTACATGAAAGACAAAAGTGTGTTGCGGACTGTTGTCACTTTTTTGTTTGTGTCACCATGGCAACAGATAGGGTTGATTGTTTTGGTTGGGATTGGATTTGTGTGGCAGTATTTTTTCCCGGAGGATGGGATGGTGCTTTTGCTTTTTGCTTTTATTGGTGGTTTGCCGACGTTGTGGGCTGGTTTGTCATCGCTTATTAAAGAGGGGCGCATTTCTATTGATACGTTTAATGCTTTTGCTCTTGTGGCAGCATATTCGACACAGGAATCATCATCGGCTGGTTTTATTGTGTTGATGTTACAAAGTGCTAGTATTTTGGAGTGGAAAACAAAAACAAAATCTCAACGTGCCATAGAAGAGCTTTTGCGTCTCAAACCGCATCGTGCTGTTCGTGAACGTGATGGTGTTGTGGAAGAGATTGCGACGGATGCGGTGCGCGAAGGGGATGTTTTGATTGTGAAAGAAGGAGAGCGTGTTCCTGTCGATGGTGTGATTGTCTCTGGTGTGGCTAGTATTGATGAGTCATCGGTGACAGGAGAATCTGCTTTGCGTGAGAAGGTTTCCGGAGAAGAAGTTTTGAGTATTACCGTTGTTCTTTTGGGCCATATTCGTATACGTGCGACGCATGTTGGCAAAGACTCAACTGTTGAGCGCATGGCAACACTTATTCGGGAGGCGGAAAAAAATAAGTCGCACACACATCGAATCGCTGATCGTTTCGCAGGATTTTTTTTGCCAGGAGTTTTGGTTGGTGGCTTGGTGGTTTTTGTTTTGTTTCGTGATATTTCCATGGTGATTGCGTTTTTTCTTGTTGCGTGCGCGGATGATATTGCTGTTTCTATTCCTCTTGCTGTGACTGCTGCACTTGGGCGTGCATCCAGAAGAGGTGTGATTGTTAAGGGTGGAAAATGGTTGGAGGTGTTGGCGCGTGTGAAGACTGTTATTTTGGACAAAACAGGGACGCTGACATATGGTGAATTTGGTGTCCGTGATGTGCACATTGCGAAAGATGTTGATGAAGATTTCTTTTGGATAATGGTTGCGTCTGCAGAACATTTTTCTGCGCATCCTATTGCCAAGGCTGTGTATCATCATGCGGTGAAGAAGGTGGATGTTGTTCCGGAGGCGAAAGATTTTGTTGTGCATGCTGGCACGGGGGTTACTGCGTGGGTGGATGGGCGTGATGTGGCGATTGGTGATGATGGTATTGTGGATGTGATTGGTGTGGAAATGACACAGGAAGTAGTGCAGGAATATGAACGAGAGAAAAATGATCATGGACAGACAACTTTTTTGGTTTATATTGATAAAACTTTTTGCGGTGTGATTACTGTTTCTGACATGCCAAAAGTTGAGGCACGACAAAGTATTCAATCTTTGCGAGAGCGTGGTATTGGGCGTGTTGTGATGCTGACTGGGGATAATGAACATTCTGCACGTGACTTGGCTTTGCAAATGGGGATTACGGATTTTCAAGCGTCTTTGTTACCAGAAGATAAGGTGACTGCGTTGGAACGATATACACATGATGGTCCTGTGGCGATGGTTGGAGACGGTATTAATGATGCACCAGTGTTGTCGCGCGCTGATGTGGGTATTGCCATGGGTGGACGGGGGACGGCTGTTGCTGTTGAGTCTGCAAATATTGTTGTGTTGGAGGATGACTTGAGTCGATTGCCGTTTTTGATTCAGTTAGGACGAAAAACGCTTTCTGTAATTCGGTGGAATATTGCTATTTGGGTTGTGACAAATCTTTTGGGTTTTGCTCTTGTGATTGCCGGTGTTCTTGATCCGGTGTTGGCGGCGCTTTATAATCTTGTGACAGATTTTTTGCCGTTGATTAATTCTGTGCGATTGTTTGAGTTTCGTATAGGATCTTTGTTTGAAAAAAAACTTTAGGAAAGGTGTGGGCTGAGTGAGGAGAGAGACGTTGGATTTTCTGAGGATTCTAGTTTTATTTATTGGATGGTTTTTAGGTGGTGCAAGTTTTGGTTTGGTAGTGGCTTTTTTTCTAATTTGTTTTAAGGTGTAAAGTACGTAGTTATTTTTCAATCCAGAGAAGGGGGTGTGTGATGTTGTGCCATGAAGATGTTAATGGTCCTGTTGTTGGAATTGTGCTGAGAGAGCTTGTACGGAGGGTTCTCGTCATTGCTCGTAAGGGCGTGTTGATATTTGAATCTATAGTCAGAAGGCTGGATATGAAGGAAACACGGATGATATTTTTACGTCGATAGATACGAGGGCACAAGAGTCTTATGTGAAGTTGTTGCGAGAATGTTTTCCTGGTTTTGGTATTATTGGAGAGGAAGATTCACTCTTGATCCCGTCTGATGATGGGGTGAATGCATATTTCACGATTGATCCTCTTGATGGGACCAAGGCGCATATCAGAAGACAATCGTATGGTGTTGGTTCCATGGTTGCACTTGTTTTGAGTGGTTCCGTGGTGGCGGCGTATATTGGCGATGTGAATAGTCGTGAAATTTTTGGTTATCGTCCACAATCCTCACTCGTGTGGAGAATCACAGATATGGATGTTGTTGAAAGGTTGGACGGTGACCATTCTTTACACAGATCAACTCGTGATCAGTATGTGTTGTTGTGAGTTAGAGAGGCTAAATATGGCAGGGCATCTTAACAAGTTATAAATCTTTTCAAGGGGGTGTCTATTGATGGTGGAAGTATTGGTATTTGGGCGGCACGTCTTTGGAAGCGCGAAGTGGCTTGTCTGATTCTGCCTCCTTCATGGGAGACACCTTGGGATTCTACTCCGGTTATTGGCATTTCTCAGATGCTTGGGTATGTTTTTCTTAGGCCCGTGAACTCGGATGATGTGACTTTGGGGTGGGTTGTTTATAGACCTGTCTTATCCACGATAAAATATTATCGGGATCATAAAACGATGATCGTTCATGTGAGTTTGTTGTCGGAGCTTCGTGAGAGTTTTTCTGTTCGTTCGTGATGGTTGTTTTTTGTTGTGTGGAGTTGGTGTGATTGAATAAAAATTTTTGTTAGGAGTATGTTTTTTGGAATGATGAGATTTTATCCATCATTCCTTCTTGTTTTTTTTAGACGTTTTTTGCTTATTGAGCATTTTGAGGTTTTGGCAAGGCAGGAGGAAAGAGTGTTGGTTTTTTTTGTCTCGATTTTTGGTATACTTGGATTAGCGGTGTGTCAATTTTGATAAAATATGTTTTGTTTATGGATTATAATCGCTTTAAGGTGGAAAAAATAATACTTTGTTTGATTAGTGTTGTTGTCTTTTTTTTGGTTGCTCATGTTTTTTTGACTGAATCTGATGGTGGTGTTTATGTTGTTTTTGCTGGTGATCACGAAGATGAAAAAGATGATGAAGATGAGGAGGATGAATATGAAGATGATGACTCAAATAGGTCTGCAGAGGAGGAGTATGAGGTTGTTTATGAAGAAGTGGGGGTTCCTGTTGTTGTGGAGTCTTCTGCTGTTTTGGATGTTGCGACGATTGTTGAGGGTGTTGGTGCGCTGGAGGGCGATGGTCAGAAAAGTGATGAGACTATCATTAATGATGATGGTACACGTATTGAGCGCACTGTGAGCACTGCAAATGGTGTGATTGTTGTTGCAGAAGATTTTTATGATGGTTCTGATCACAAAGTCCGACACATTAATTTTGTGCGTGATGCTGATGGAGTTGAGAATTTTTCGATTGATTATTTTGATTTTGATGGCAATGTAATGTCGGGGGATTTTATTGAGACAAATGATGGAAAGTTTGTTCAGATTATTAATCCGCAAATTGGCGCGCCAAGAACTCGTTTTTATTATGAACAGAAAAAAATTGTTGTTGAAATTCCTTCGGATGTTGATGTTATGATTGGTTCTTTGAATAATAAGTTTACGCTTACATTGGGCGGGCAAGAAGTGCGCACGCTATTACCTCTTTTTATTGATGATACTACTGGGGAGATTTTTTTTGAAAACAGTGAGGCCGAACGTTTTTCTTTGAAAATCTTTCCCCAGGGAATTTTTGATATTGTCCGTAACGCTGGTTTGGGTGAGGATTTTGAAAAGATTGATGTTGTTGAGACAGAGAATGGTCGTATTGCTTATATTGGAAAGACAGTGGTTATAAAAAAGTTGCTTGGTCTTTTTGTTGTTGATCTTGAG
>JAGQLW010000036.1 GCA_020428995.1 Candidatus Moraniibacteriota bacterium
CATTATCTGAGTAGATCTGCTCAATTGTGTAAGGACACTCAGTGATCATCTGGACAAGAAATTTTTCAGAAGAGTACTGTGTCTTATCAGGAAGAATTGCCGCATAGAGTTCACGAGAATAATCACCAATGCCGATAAAAAGGTGTTCTCTGGCATCTTTTGTGCTTTGCCCATCAATCAACGGAAGTCTCTTGGTATCAACATGCATCATTTCTCCGAGATACTTCTTGTTGTGGCGCTTTGCTTGTTTCTTGAGCCTCTCCTCAATGAACACTGAAATCATTCTTTCTGCCACGATTAAGAATCTTATCGATTGTTGGACGAGAAACATCGTACTTTCGGATCAATTCGCACTTCCTTATATGGTGAACATGGAAGTCTACGTACACCCCCCCCTCTTTGTAGTGGTGTTAATCGTGTTTTCTTGTGGATTACCATATTGTGTACAAAAATTTTTAATTTTTAATCGTATCCGCTCAATCAATTTTTGTAAACAACGCTGTTAATACTTAAAAATAAGAAAACAGAAAAGAGTGGCACTAACAAAGCCACTCTTTCAAGAAAATCCAACCGTAATTAAAAGAATGTGCCTGTCTACTTCTTCATTTTACGACGAATAAAAGCGGGAATCTCAAGCTCGTCATCCTCTTCCAATTCAGGAAAAGAATCCATGTCATCAGAAGATAGCTTCTGTGGAGGTATTTTTTCCTCAACCAACATATGAGTATCAATTTTGCGTGCAGGAAAAGAAACTGTATCACGAGAAGAAACACGATCATTGTCTCTATGAGAATCAACAGAAGATGCACGCGACGCAGAAACAACAGGACGATCATCAAAAGACGAAGAAGAATCTGCGGAAGAACGATTGCTATCAGAAGAGCGATTGTCAGAGGAACGATCGCGATCAGAAGAAAGAGCAACACGAGACAACATTTGTTCCGTTGTCTCCATAGATCGCCCAGAATCAAAACCAGTAGCAACAACTGTAATACAAATCTCACCCTTACGCACCTGATCATCAGAAACAGCACCAAAAATCACCTTCGCATTTGGATCAATCAACTCAGTAATTATATTAGCTGCTTCGTTAATTTCCAACATCGTCACATCACTACTCCCTGTCACATTAAACAAAACACCTCTGGCCCCATCAATGGAAAGCTCCAAAAGAGGACTATTAATCGCTGCTCGCGCGGCTTCTAACGCACGATTCTCACCACTAGCAACACCAATTCCCATCAAAGCAGAGCCACTATCCTCCATCACCGCACGAACATCCGCAAAGTCAACATTCACAATACCTGGCTTAGTAATCAAATCAGAAATGCCCTGCACACCCTGGCGAAGAACATCATCCACAATACGAAACGCATTAATCAACGTTGTCTTGCGATCAATAATGGTAAGCAAACGATCGTTATGAATTGTAATGAGTGTATCAACACGATCCTTCAACTGCGCCAAGCCTTCGTCAGCAAGACGTCGACGCTGAGCCCCTTCAAATGAAAACGGCTTTGTCACAATACCCACAGTAAGAGCACCAAGTTCTTTTGCTGTCTCAGCCACAATGGGAGCAGCTCCCGTTCCAGTACCACCACCCATACCACACGTCACAAAAACCATGTCCGCTCCTTTAAGAACCTCCTGAATCTCATCACGATTTTCTTCAGCTGCCTGTCGTCCAACTTCCGGATTCATACCAGCACCAAGACCTTTGGTAAGATTCTTGCCAATATGCACCTTCTCAGCAGCTTTTGAATGATGCAATGCTTGAGAATCAGTGTTAATTGCGACATATTCAACACCTTTAAGATTCGCATCAAACATGCGAGAAATAGCATTGCTTCCAGAACCACCAACACCAACAACTTTAATGCGGGCAAAGGTTTCAATATCGGGCTTAATCTCGGCCATAAAAGTAAATATTTGCAAAAAAATGGATCACTATTGATTGTATTCACACAAAAAAATGTGGAACAAACAATAAGACAAAAAAACAACCAAACACATTCAAAGAAAAACCAAAAATGCAGTAAAAAACAACAAAAAGAGACTTAAAAAAATAACACCCTGCTAGTACACAAATTTAACACACGTAAAAAGTGTGTGTCAACCAAACAAAAATGCGGTTATGGCAAGAACTTCTCAAACCAGCCACGAATACGAGACGCACCTCCACCGAAACCTCCCGACAAAGAATGAAAAAAACCATTTCCTGACAAAAATGAGCCGGTCTGCGCATGCTCCTCAGACCACAAAACCAAACCAACAACAGTAGCAAAAGCAGGATCATCAACCTTGTCCAAAACTCCTCCCAATTTTTGAGGATAACCAATTTGAATAGGAAGACCCAAACGATCCTTTGAAAATTCAACAATGTGTGGCATGTGTGCACCACCACCAACCAAAACAACACCAGCCGGCAAAAGCCCTGCCTTACCAACAGACGCAAGTTCTTTATGGATCAAATCAAAAATTTCTTCAAGTCGTGCGTGAATAATATCTGCAACATGACGATGTTGAACAGAACCAGACTCATGTGAATCAATAGAAGAAAGATCTACTTCTGCCTGAGAATCAATTGTATGTGGCAACACACTCCCGCACAAAAGTTTTACTTTCTCAGCAACATCAACAGAAGTGCGCAAACCAATTGCAATATCATTTGTCACATGCCCCGCACCAACAGGCAAAACAGCAACATGCACCACTTCTCCCTCCTCAAAAATAGCAATGGACGTAGTTGTCGCACCCAAATCAACAATAGCAACACCCAACTCCTTCTGACGTTTGTCCAAAACAGAAAAAGAAGCTGCTAATGGACCAAAGACCATCTCCTCAACATCAATACGTGCCTGAGAAACACTTTGTGCCAAATTGCGCACATGAGAGACTGGTGATTCAACAATCAACGCATCCACCTCCAGACGCACTCCACGCATCCCCAACGGATCAGAAATACCAGACTGATCATCAAGTCGATATGAACGAGGTACGACATGCACAATTTCCTTATTCATAGGAACAGAAATTGCCTGCGCCGCAGATAACACCCGCGAAACATCATCCTCAGTCACTTCACCATCAGCTTTTCCGACAGCAACAACACCCTTAGAGCTCTCAACAGAAATACCGACTCCACCAATACCAACCACACCATGACCAACAGACACGCCCGCCATTTTTTCAGCCAACTCAACAGAAGAAGCAATCGCCGATGCTGTATCAGGAACATCCACAACAAAACCACGTCGCATACCCAAAGAAGGAACACTGCCCACACCCAAAACACGCAAAACATCATCATTATGCGCAACACGAGCAATGATCGTACGAACAGAAAAAGAACCAACATCAATGCCGGTAACAATACGTTCTTTTGTCATAAGAAAAAAGACAAGAAAGAATCAAAGAAATAAAGCTCTAAAGACAATTATAAAACAAAATCTTTTTTATCGCAAAGAACAAATACAAACAAGAAAAAAACAAACAAAAAACATCGAACAAAACGTCGATGTTGCACAATAAAAAAACATTTAGCAAAAAATCAAAAAAAACGCCCAATTACAACCAACACAGCAACAAAAACAGCAACAAGGCTCGATAATAAAACAGCGGAAGCCATCAAATCTTTCACAACCTCAGCATAAGGATGAATGCTCGGACGTATCAAATCAACAAGTCGCTCAAGTGCAGTGTTCACGATTTCAAGTGTCAAAACAAAACCAGCAACAAAGACCAAAAAAGCTCGTTCAAAAAAAGTAAATGGCAAAAGAAAAACAGTAAACAAAACCACAATACCAACAAACAATTCAATTTGAAAATTACGTTCGCGACGAAAAACATGACGAAGACCACGAATGGCAAAACGGACACTACGACGAAACCGCCACCAGAGATGCAAAAATATTTCCATAAAAAAAATACAAAAACAAAACTTATTCAACCCTTTTCAAAAAACGATCACAAACCTTGTCTTGAATACCAAACATCTCAGGACCGTGATAAAAACCCAAGAGATGCAAAACACCATGCGAGAAAATATACACCATTTCTTTAGGAAAGGTCACACCGTCAGCAACAGCAGCATCACGAATATACGAAGAACACAAAAAAATCTGACCCAAAAAACATTGCCTATTCCCCTTCTCATCAATCCAAAAACGTACTCCGGAATTAGCATTAACCGAATGATGAGAAAAAGACAAAACATCGGTCACAGAATCTTTCCCTCGACGTTCTCGATTAAGAACACGCATCATTGGTGAAGACAAAAAAACAACATCAACAGAAACAGGAATGTCAGAAGAAAATTTCTCACCACTACACTCCAGTGTATCACGACACACCTCATGAAAAAAATCAGGCGAAAAAATCTTCTGAGAATACCGCCCGGAGATTGTAAGCTTCACAATCAATGACATAAGACAAAAAAAGAAAATACCATAAAAAAATTCATACCCAAGAACAATTCAAACCATCCAAAATCACAAACAAAAACACTTCACCAAAAAATCAGTAAAAAAGAGAAAAAACAGACAAATCTTATGTGGAAAGCATCTCCTCAACAACACGTTTCACAAGCGCACCGTCAGCACGTCCAGCAGCACGTTGCATCACAGCACCAATCAACTTACCATGATGAAGCTCACCATCAAAAGACGCAATGAGTTCTTCCACCAACAATCGCACACCAGCTTCATCAAGCTCGACAGGTAAATACGAAAGTAAAACATCCAACTCTGCTTGTTCGACAGAAACCAAATCATCACGCCCAGCCGATCCATATTGTGAAATGCTATCCCGACGCTGTTTGACCAATCGACGTGCAACAGACTCAACAACATCATCAGAAACTTCAGAAGCAGAAATTTTTTTATCAATACATTCGTTCTTCACAGCACTATCAAACAAACGAAGTGTATCACGACGCTGAGTATCTCCACTTTTCATCGCAGTACGAATATCCGAGACAACTTTATTATACAAACTCATAAAAAAATTTAATTATAATGATAAAAAACAAATTGAGACTCACGTGTTTGAACAAAACGCCATGGGGATAACAGAATCAAACACGAAAGCAAAAGCATCACGTTAATTCTATCACCACGCACCCGTTCATTCAAAACGCAAGTCTCAAAAAAATCCTAATTCATTTTTCGCTTCAAATCTTTCAAAGCATCATCGTCAAACTTGCCCATCTTTTTCAAGCGGTCAATCTCACGACGAATACGAATCTTATAAAGCGCTTCGCGACGACGCATCGTTTTGCTCTTTTCCTCAACACGAAAACGTGTGCGACGCGCACGCAAAAGCACACCGCTTTGCTGCACACGACGTGTAAAACGGCGAACCATATTTTCCGGTGTCTCTTTTTCTTTTCTGCGTACCTGTATCATAACGAACCTCCTTTCCTATAGATCCTAGAACCTATCTCAAAAATATTTTTTTACATTACGAAAAAATCACTCGTAACCAAAATTACTTTTGAGATAGGTTCTGGTAAATAAACGCGTAAAACCCACAAAAAGACCTTAAAAAAAAGCCAAGGGTAATACGACTTCCAATCATATACCAAAAAACAAAAAATGGCAAGACCTCACGAAACTGGGCCAATATTCTCCGAAAGACGTGCTCCGCCAATCACATGAAGGTGAATATGAGGGACTTCTTGCCCACCATGAACCCCAACACGAAACAATAACTTATAGCCTTTTTCAGAAATCCCCATCTCTCGCGCAACATCTCGCGCAACCAAAATCATCTTCCCAACCAACAATGCATCAGCATCCTCCAGATCGTTAATCGTCGCAATACGCCTCTTTGGAATAACCAAAACATGCACAGGTGCAAGCGGATGAATATCCTTAAACGCCAAAATGTCACTGTCTTCAAATACAATATCCGCCGGAATTTCTTTCGCAATGATTCGATCAAACACCGTCCGTTCTTCACTCATAAACCAAAAACAGAATATTTATAACATTTCCTAATTATAATACCACACAAGCAAAAGAAGGACGAAAAATCATGCTACAATTAAAAACACAAAAACAAATAAAAATAGGACTTGCACGTTTGAGTACAGTTCAAGACATCCCGCCATGGTGGGATAACAAAGAAATACATCAAACATGCTAGTCCCTATAAAAAAACAAATGAAACCTGACACAAACCTTATCATTGCTTTGGGAATCGGCACAATCGCCATTGCGACAATTGCACTTGCAAGTTTTCAATTGCAAGCACAGCAACAAACAATAGTACCCATTCCACAACCACCAGTTACAGAAACAGCAGAAGAATGGGAAACATTCATGGATGACAAATTAGAAATCACGTTCAAATATCCAAAACAATGGGGAGAAGTCATCGTCTCAACCAGTAATATATCGGAAACAACAACACCACCCTGCAAAGAACCGATCGGACAGATCTACATAAACGACAAACAGTATGCATGGGAAATGTTTACGAATAAAATTGAATTCTCAGAAGCTCCTATACAAGCAGAAATATTCTTACTCGATCGCAAAAAAGAAAACATACCAGAAATCATTTGTAATAACACAGGAAACAAAATAGAAATAGCAAAAATAGAAATAGAAGCTACAGATGGATACGAGATTTTGACAGACAATGAAGAAAAAACAATTCTTCACAAACCAATACTCAGCACTACCATCGGCACAAGCATACAAGGACCCGCTTATATAGGCAAAGAGGGTCAAAAACTATTTTGGGCATACACAAGCTACTCACCTCACGCCAATACTCCAGAAGCTCAGGAGCTTGAAAGATTCGAATGTCAAGGTTCCGATCGATACAATACAGAAAAGGGCTGCGGAATCATTGCTTGGACACAAAAAGGAGAAGAAGCTCAAAAAGTCCGTAAAGCATTCAAAGACACAGAAAAAATAGTTGGTTCACTAAAAACAAATCTCTAAAACAATAAAAAACACACTCCACCAAAATCCTTGGGAAGGAGTTTTTTGATTGGGGTTATTTACCGCTTGAAAAACTGAAGAAAATTCTCATGACAAGATAAAATGATAGAATA
>JAGQLW010000037.1 GCA_020428995.1 Candidatus Moraniibacteriota bacterium
ACTGCCGTGATTGCAAGGAGTTGCATTATTACATGATTCTCAAAAATCTTTATCATTTTCTTTTTTCTTAAAATCCACATTTTTGGCAAATTCCTTTGTCACTTCTTCCGTTGCTCGCTCCGTGTATGACATATACATTTCGCTTTGCTACTCAGTCGTTTCGCGGACTTTACTCAAAAATGAGAATTTATTATCTTTTTTTCTATTCAAACGGTGCAAGTTCGCCTTGTTCTTTGGTTATATATCACGGACTTTACTCAAAACTGTGGGTTTTTCTTTGTGTGACAGAGATAATCAGTTTTCATTATATCACAGAACAAAGACACTCCATGAACCGGAGTCGGACTACGAAGAGGGACAAAAAAATAGAGGCATCTATTTTTCTCAATGAGCAGGAAAATCCGGACAGGTTCTCACGCATGTGGCACAGGTCTGTGCCACAAAGATAGTCTTTTCTTATCATACGACGATGCGATCGCGCACCCCACCGTTTGAAATTTTTTTGGAAAATATTTTTTCAAAGTCCACGCCTGAGACTGGTTGGCCTTTGACTTTTACGTTGTATTCCCCCCCGTCATCGGCAAGAAGCAAAAATCGTCCGATTGTGTCTGAGACGGCAAAGTTCACTCGTCTGTTTGCGTCATTTTTTTCATATAGCCCCACGGTTGCAAATGGCACTGGTTTTTTGTCTTTTGTGACAATTTCTCCGTAATCTTTTTTTCTTGTGGCAAGTCTTGTTGTCACCACGGTTAAATAAAAAATCATGATGCCGATGTTAATGGGGTTTGCGTCTCGCAGTGTTGCGATTGCCGTGAAAAACATTCCTCCAAAAAACCCTACTTCGAGCAGAACATTCACGATTTTCAATGGCAGACCGCGATATGTTTTTGCGCGTTTTTGTGCAAAATCTTTCCAGTTTATCCCAGAACCTTCCATGGCAACATTCACAGAAAGGATTTGTTCGGGCCTCACGGTGATTTTGGTTCCGTCATAAATCTCACCGTAGAGAGTGTCCTGAATTTTCCTTGGTAAAAATGCATACTCTTCTTTGGCAAAACGCAGTGTGTATGTGCCACCTTTTGTCAGAAATCCAAACCGTCCATCTTTGTCTGTTGTTGTTGCGTCCACAATCTTGTGTCCATCTTCAACCAATTCCACACGCACAAATGGAAGTGGCCTTCTTGTTTGCGCATCAAAGACTATTCCCCAGTTGCGTTTTTTTCTGGCAAAGAAACTCGCGAGTCCCAGCAAGGAAAAGAACTTTGAGATAATCCCTGAGAGCGTGAAAGGTTCCAAAAGAAACAATGTCATTCCGGTGGAGACAACAACAGATCCAACTGAGGCTGTCACTCCAGCAATTGGCATTATGTCTTCAGCAACTTCTTCGGCAAAACGTATTGGCGCAGGTAGCCCACTGATAAAACTGTCCACCACATTTTTTGTGGACGACTCTTGTGTTTTTTGGTCTTCTTCATTGTTGTCTACTCCCACGGGAACAACACGATATTCATATGACTTTCTTGGATCTGCAGTTGTGTCTGCGTGTGACATTCTCGTGTTTGGCAGTGTTGCAATTATTTCCCACAGCCCACCTTCTTGACGTCGTTCGATTCTCACACTATCGGATCCGTTTTGTTTTTGAGTCCATGAGAGATTCACAACATATCCGCCTTGTGTTTGATTTGTGCTTTGTGCTTGGGTTTGTGTCATTCCCGTTGTTGCACACAAAAGGACGACGACAAAACTTGTCCACAGTACCAGATGTATTCTTTTGATATTTTTTAATTTCTTCTTCATTTTTTGCACACAAAAAGACTCCTTTTGTTTATATTAACACAAAAAGGAGTATTTTTCTACAAAATTTTAAACCATAAATTTTCGTTCTGTGACTGTTGCGTTTGAGTACAGTTCAACCCGCTTCGACTCGCGAATCGAGTCGAGGGCACTCCGTACCCAACGATAGCATCCTACACCGCGTTGGGTGCGGGGTAACAAAGAAATTTGCCGAGCGCACAGGCTCTCTCTACACGTCTAGGTTTGCGACGTCTTTGGCGTGAGTTTGAATGAAATGTCGGCGCGGTGCAACATCTGAGCCCATCAGAATGTCAAAAATTCTGTCTGCGGCTTCAGCATCTTCGATGGTGACTTGAAGCATTTTTCTCGTTTCTGGATTCATTGTCGTGTCCCAAAGTTGCTCTGGATTCATTTCGCCAAGACCTTTGTATCGTTGCAAACTGATTCCAGCAAACTTCTCTTCTTTTTCCTCTTCACTTCCAATTTCTTTTACTTGTTCAACTTTTTTGCCCGTGAGTTTTGCTACGAGTTTGTTCTTTTCTTCTTCCGTATAGACATAGTAAACTTGCTTACCTTTCTTGACCTGAAACAATGGCGGTTGTGCAATATAAACATGTCCGTCTGTCACCATTTTTTCAAAATATCGATAGAAGAATGTCAGAAGCAATGTGCGGATGTGGGAACCGTCAACGTCAGCATCGGCCATGATGATAATCTTGTGATATCTGAGTTTTGACAGGTCGAGTGTTTCCCCAATTCCTGCGCCAAGCGCAATGATGATTGGTTTCAATGTCTCTGATTTAATAATCTTGTCCAATCCTGTTTTTTCAACGTTCACCAATTTTCCTCTGATTGGCAAAATTGCTTGAAATTGACGATCGCGCCCTTGTTTAGCACTACCACCAGCAGAATCTCCCTCAACAATATAGACTTCTGATTCTTCAGCCTTTCTGGTTGTACAGTCAGCAAGTTTCCCTGGCAAAGTCATTCCTTCGAGTGCTCCTTTTCGCAAAACAGCATCCTTTGCAGCACGGGCAGCAATGCGAGCTCGCACCGTGAGCAAACATTTGTCCAAAATTGCACGCGCGTCTTTTGGATTTTTCTCTAAATATTCATTAACCCCTTCAGCCGTTGCTGCCGAGACAATCCCTCTGGCTTCTGAGTTTCCCAACTTTGCTTTTGTCTGACCTTCAAATTGTGGCTCTGGGAGTTTGATGCTGATTACTGCAGTGAGTCCTTCACGCATGTCTTCCGCAGTGAGGCCACCCTCTTTTTCTTTGATGAGGTTGTTCTTTTTTGCGTAATCATTGAGCACTCGTGTCAGTGCTGTGCGGAACCCCGTGACGTGCATTCCTCCTTCGGGGTTGTAGACATTGTTTGCAAATGCATAGAGATGTTCTTTGTATGAATCGGTATACTGCAATGACACTTCAACATCAACATTATCAATTGTCTTTTCTACATAAACTGGCGCAATGTTTCTCACAACTTTTCCTCGGTTGAGAAATTTTACAAATGAAATAATTCCAGCATCGAATTGGAACGCGTACCGCTTGATTTTATAGGACTCTTTATCACTTTCGACATCACGATAATCCTCAATGAGAATCTTTATTCCTTTTGTGAGATATGCCTGCTGACGCAAGTGGTTGATAATCTTTTTATAAGAAAAACTTGTGTCGGGAAAAATGTCTTTGTCTGGTTTGAACGTGATTGTTGTTCCGGTGTTTTTTGCTTTTCCGATCGCCTTGACCTGTCCTGTTGGCTTTCCACGTTTATATTCTTGCACCCATTTTTTTCCATCACGACACACTTCCACGTGCACCCACTCTGAAAGAGCGTTGACGACAGAAACACCGACACCATGAAGACCACCAGAGACTTTGTATCCCGATTCTTCTCCGCCAAATTTTCCACCAGCATGAAGAACTGTGAGAACCGTTTCCAGTGTTGATTTTTTTGTCTTTGGGTGAATTTCTACTGGAATTCCACGACCGTTGTCTTGCACTCGAACGATGTCGTCTTTTTCCAAAATTATGCGCACAGTGTCACAATAACCTGCCATTGCTTCGTCAATTGTGTTGTCCACAACTTCCCAAACCAGATGATGCAGTCCTTCCGTTGATGTTCCACCAATATACATTCCAGGACGCTTTCTGACTGGCTCCAGACCTTCCAACACTTGGATGGATGATGCGTCATATGATGCTTTTTTCTTTTTTTCTACCATACCGAATAGTTGTCTAGAATTATTTGATTCTTTTAGAATTTTCTCTTTTCTTTATTTTTTGTTACTTGCCTGAGAGCTCATTTGGATTGTTTCCATAAAATCCACAATTCCACCAAACACACCGCAACAACCAGCAACAGCCCACTCCACCAAATCAATAGACGATATTGTTGCATTAGAGCCAACAAGACACACATCAGCCCCAACAAAAATCCTTGCCTACATGCAATGCGCACATGTGTAGCCATTTCCTCACGATCACTTTGAGATATTCCTCGTGTGTTTATGGACACCATGATTGCGGAAAATAGACATGAAAAACCAGTCAAAAATACGCCATAGACAAATACATATTCGCCAACTCCCGCAGTTGTTGGGTTGATTGTGATTATTCCGGCAATGCCCGCGGCAAAGACCAAAACGGCACACAATAACAGTCCGATCGTGTATGTACGTACGGTCATAATTTAATGGTTTCTTTTGGTTTTGTACTCTTTAGTATAGGGTTTTTTGGTCTTTTGTGCAAGGATCGCTGATTCGATCAAACACTTGATTATTTTGCTTGTTTTTCTATTTGTGTAATGATGTCTTCTACTATTTGTTCTGTTGGGCGATTTATTTGTGTGATGTTTTTTGTCACAAGTTTTGCATCTTCATCTTACCCTCTCGTTGCCTCGCTATTTTCTTTTGCATGTTTGAGGAAAACTTCCTGTGCTTTCGCCACTTCTTCGTTTTTGCCTGCCCATGCTTTCTGTGTGGCTTGTTGCAGTGCTCGACCATATGAAAATGTCAGCACCCATGGAGCATCGGCTTTTTGTGTGTTGATTGCTTTGAGGTTTTTTGTTGCTTCTTCGTCACTTTGCCCACCAGAGAGAAATGCAATTCCCGGCACATCGGATGGAACAGTTTTGTTGAAACATCTCAGTGATGCTTCTGCCACCTCTTCGGACGTGGATTGTTTTTCACATTCACTTCCAGCAATGACCATGTTTGGTTTGAGGATGATGCCTTGCAAAAATACATTTTGCTCTTCCAGTTCTTCGAACACTTCTTTCAATACTTTTGTTGTGACTTCTTCACATCTTTGAATTGTGTGACTACCGTCCATCAACACTTCTGGTTCTATAATTGGAACAATTCCCGCCTCCTGACAAAGTGCGGCATACCGTGCCAATGCATGAGCGTTTGTGTTGATTGCCTGTTTGCTAGGGATTGTGTCTCCAATCATGATCACGGCGCGCCACTTTGCAAAACTTGCTCCAAGCGATTTGTATTGAGCCAATCGTTCGCGCAACCCATCCAACCCTTCAGTAATTTTTTCGCGCTCATCAGAAAGTGCTAATGGTTTTGCACCTGCATCCACTTTGATTCCAGTAAGCACTCCTTTTGACGCAAGATGTTTTGAAAATAATGCTCCGTCGCTTGTCTTTTGTCTGATTGTTTCATCAAACATGATCACACCGCTGATAAATTGCTCCATCCCTGGTGCGGTGAACAACATTTCACGGTATGCTTGGCGTGATTCTTGGGAGGACTCCACACCAATTGCGTCAAAGCGTTTTTGAATTGTTGTTGTGCTTTCGTCTGCGGCAAGAATACCTTTTCCAGATGCTGTGAGTGCTTTGGCTGTTTGAATTAGTTCTTGTTTTGTTTTGTCTGTAAGTATTGTCATACTTTTAACTGATTATTCTTTAGTTGTTCACGCTGCTTCTTGTTGTTGTATCACAAGCCTTCTGCTTTTACTCTCTTTTTTTTCCATTAAAGTTGCATTATTTCTTCCTCCCGCTTTTTTTGCAACATACAAAGCAGCGTCGGCATTTCTTTTTGTCTTTTCTGGACTGTCTCCTTCTTCATGTCGACTAAAACCAATACTTATGGTCAGCTTGAGTGTGGTTTCACCATTGTTTCCCTTCACATTAAACTCCGATTTTTCAACTACTTTTCGGATTCTTTCAGCAAAGTCGGCGACTTCTTTTTCATCACCACCAGCAATCACACAGAACTCCTCTCCGCCATAGCGTGCCACAAAATCATCTTCACGTATGTTTTCTCGCAATAATCTCCCCAATTCTTCCAGAACGTTGTCCCCTGCAGTGTGTCCGTTTTTATCATTCACCTCCTTGAAATGGTCGATATCTATTATCATTACATATTTTCCTCTTCCCTTCTCTTCCGGTTTTTGTTCGTTGTCTTGTTCTTTTGTCTTATTTCTTCTGTCTATAATAATCTCCGTCATGGACTCATCTTCTTTTTCCTCTCCAGTCTCGTCAACTTTTTTATTGTCAAATGTTTCGAACTCTGCATTGAGCCATCTGCGATTCGGCAATCCTGTCAATGTGTCGATTAACCCTTTTATTTCTTCAATTGCTGTCTGAGAAATCTGAAAATCGTGCACTTTTCGCATATCAGAGCCTTCTTTATACGATGCGAGCACTGCTTCATTTTCTTTAAACTGATCTCTGGCACTGTTTTCCGCCCATGCAAATCGTTCAATCACTTGTCTTGTCAGCCATTCTTTGTATTTTTGAGACATCTCTTCTTTCAAAACACCTCCTTTTATTAACCTCTCTTGCGTTTCTTGTTCAAACTTCTTTCGACTATCTTTTTCTATACCCCCTGCTTCTGTTGGCGTTGGCATTTCTATTCCCATAAATTCTTTGGTTATCGTTTACTTTTGACTCTCGGCGCAACACAATTTATGCAAAAGGCACGCCATGATTGTATCCCATACCGTGTTCTATGTTCTATAATAACATAAATCACAAATACTGTTGTTAGCACTATCAGTGAGGTTAGTGGTTTGATTGACCATGTCACCACGCCCATCACCATTATTATCAAAGGGACTATTCCGTGGCGGATTTGTGGACCGATTTTTTGATTTGTTGCAATCTTGATCCCGTCAAAACCCACAATGCATGCCACAAGACCTCCAACAAGATGCATCATCTCCACCCCTGCTGTTTTTGCTGGGTCAGACAGCAACACTTTTGTTGCTGCTGCAACCATCATGATCCCCATGAAAAACAATGCATGCATGTAGAGAAACATGGAAAGTGACTTTAACCGCTTTCCCGCAATGTGTCTCTCTGTATATTTAAAATAGAGCCGCCATGTTGACACCATTAAAATAAACGCGAGTATACCAGTTATGGCACCGTTCAACGTGAATGACAGATCTGCTGCGTTATTGACCAGCGCCAAAACAATCATACTTTCACCAATTACCAAGAGCGTGAAGAGCCCCATTCTCTCAGGAAGATGATGCATGTTAAGCATGACAATTTTGTTTCCTTTTCCACGCGTGTATGGTGTGAGAATTTCCAAAATGAATGCAAGAACCCAGATTAAAAATGTGAATGGGTTTGGAACGAAAATTGATGCCAACCACATACACGCGGCAACCGTGTATCCCGTGACAATGTTTTTTGTCTTTGGCGCTTTTTCTGGATGTTGTTTGTAGTATCGAAGATAGAGATAAATAAGGATGACGCGTGTGCCTAGGTAACCAACGGTAAACCCAATTGCACCGCCATTGAAAGCGTCTTTTGTATGTACTCCCATCACCAGAACAAAGAGCATTTGTATTTGCGTGAGTGCTGTGTATATTGCATCCTCTTTGTGATAAATATTTTTGAAAATTGTTGGGTTGAGCCACGACCAAAAGACAACCAGAAACAAGAACACAAATTTAACAAAATCCGTCAGTGTTTGATTTTCCACCAGAAAATACGTCAGTTGCGCCACCACCGCAACATAGGCAAGGTCAAAAAATAATTCCAACCATGTCGCTTTCTTTTCCGTTGTTTCGTTGTCAACAAAGACCTCTTGTGGCAACCAACGATTTTTCTTTGACTGTTCAGCCTGTTTTGTGTGTGACATTATTTTTCTTAATAACTTTCTGAATTTTCACCACAATGAAGAGGTGTGTACATTTGTCGACTAAAATTCCAAAAATTGTAGCTCAATGCGAGAGTTTAGACAGTTACTTAGTATTTATTCCGTATTTTTTGTTGTTTGTTTAACGTTACACACTATACTTTTTTACAATACAACCATTCTTAATGTTTCGTCTATACATCTTTTTTCTTGTCTTTTTTCCTGCAAGATATGGAAAACCGGTTGTTGCATTTTTGCGTCAACCGGTTTATTTGTTTGTTTTTACACAATGAAGATGGGGCTCCCGACACAAACAACTTGCCCTTTCCCTCGCATTACCGTGAGCAATAATCCACGTTTGCCCATCAGCACTTTTGCAAGCTTTTTGTGATAGATCGAAAGCTTACGACACGGATCGTTTTGTTTTGTTACTTTGAGGCATACTCTCCCATGGTTGATGACAACAATTTTCCCATCTGCCACATCTGACAGATCGCCAAGGCCCCTGACGGTGATGTTTTCACCAAGATCCCCTGGCATGAGATCCAAACCGAGTTTCCTGTTTACCTCGTCGATTGCTTCTTGGGACATGATGGTGATTTGCCGGTCATTGAATTTTTGCGTCTCAGGGTCTCTTTGACTCTTTCTGGTCATCCCGCAGTGCCGATCTCCTGAAATTCCATACTGTTCCAAGACCACTCTTTGCACAACATTTTTTCGCAGACCATTGTTTCTCGGATCTTCTGGATTTGTGAAACTTCTTGCCAGAGCAATGATTTCGCTTTTTTTCTCCATGAACCACCTCATTTTGACTCACTGAAATGAACAAACTGTTTCTTTTTTCATCTTATGCTTAAATCTTCATTAATTGCAATTTTTTTTGAATCATACAACAGCACTTCATGGCGATGCTGTTGTTTTTCATCAAAACTTATAAACGCCTTTTTTATTACTTGATTGGGTATTTTTTCAATTCATCCAGTAATTTTTTCTTGTTGATGAATGCGCCGCAGACATACTGATCAGCACCGCCGTAGTAGACCAATATATTTTCTCCACGCTCAACCGATCCACATGCAAACACTGTTCCAGGTCTATACCCACTGTTTTCATAGGGTTCCTCTGGTTCCAAAATTGCGTATGGCAGACGGTGTGTTTCTTTTCCTGGCGAGCTCATGTCCAATATTGCTGCCCCAAGTCGATATTTCCAATCAAATTTTGACACGCCGTGATAGATGAGTAACCATTGTGTTTCACTAATTTTCATTGGTGGTCCCGCAATCCCCACTTTTTCACTGTCCCACATGTCTGGGCGATAGTTCATAATGATTGATCCTCCCAATGGTTTGTCTTCGGGAATGTCTAGTGTGTCACGATAGTCTACCCAAATACAATGCTTCATGCGGTGAAAGAAAACATATTTTTTTCCTATTTTTTCTGAGAGTACACAAGAATTTTTATCAAACTCGTCTGGAGGAGAAATGATTTTTGGTTCATCCCACACCCACTCTCTGTTACAAAAGTTTTTTACACTAATTGACGTGATTGCAACACGCGCAGGGTCAACGGCGTTATATGCTGTGTAACACATGTATATTCGATCTCCAATTTGCGACAGTCTGGCATCTTCACACCCAGAAAATCCTGGTTTTTTCTTCTTTTCAAAATTCTTTCGTGGTGTATAGATTGGCTCTTGCAGTCGCTCTGTCAACTGAAAACCATCATCAGAAACAGCATATCCAATTGTTGACGTATCATCATCACCCATTGCACGGTAAAGGACATGAACTTTTCCACACAAATCAATTGCAGCAGGATTGAAAGTGTATTTTGACTCCCACTTGTTATGACTTGGCGAAATCAGTGGGTTGTTTTCAAAACGTTCACACATTACGCGTGGAGGGTTTTCAATCATGTACGCCACAAGTTCACCCAATGACACCTGCGCCCGTGCACACACAGTGTCTGCACCTCCATAAAAAATGTGTACGTCACCATCTTCCACAAATACGCTTGATGGAAAGACAATGTTTGGCACCTTTCCTTCCAATTCGTATTCTTCTTCTGGCACCAGCAATGGCTTCGGCGTAAACCCAATAATTTTTTGCGGCTGATTTGTCTCCAACAACACCGCTTCTATTGCAAAAATTGGTTGTTCAGTGCGATAGTCCCTGATGTATGAATATACCAAAATCAAACCTTCAGGTGTTTTTATTGGCGCAGCACCCACTTCGACATGGTCTTTTGTTTGTCGCTGTAATGGTATGGTATGGTTACCAACTTCTTCATACCATTTTTTCCAAAACTCTTGTGACCACACCTGACTTTTATCTGAAAAATGTGCAACAGCAACCTTTGACGGAGGCCTGTCCGTGTCTACTGTAAGTATTGCTGAATAACCACCGTCTGTCTCAAACAGCACCATTGCCTTTGCATTAAATGGTGTCACAAGGTGTTTTTCTTTGATTGTCTTGAAATCTTTTGTGATTGCCAGACCAACACGGATTCCTTCTGCTGTGTGTGGAAAATTTGCTAGTGCTGTGTAAAAAATCCAATATTCGTCCCCCACCTTAATCATGCGCGGATCTTCACACCCAAACGCATCCCACGGTTCAGACGGCACAACAAGCGGAGAACGTTCATCATAACAAACACCATCACCATCTTTTGTATATCCAATGACGGACAACTGCATCTCGGCTCCGTTGTGGAATTTCTTTTGTGACACTGCACGATAGACGAAGTGTGTCACATTACCTTCCTTGACTGCTGAACCGTTGAATACAGAATCTGACTCCCATTCATTTTCAGGGTTTGGTCCGAGGATTGGGTTATTGGGAAATCGCATTACTTTTAATGGCATAAATTTTTTGGTTGTTTTTAATAAAAAATAGTATTAAAATGTTTTCTCTTTATTTTGTTACCCCCCCGTAATTTTACATAACAAATATTAAACTATTGTCTATCTTTCCACTCATCACAATCTCTGATTTCTCATTGCTATGTTTATCGAGACAATACCATTTTTTAATGTCTTAAACAATCCTCCTTTGTAAAGTTTCCCATAATGTTTATCATACGCCATGTTCACTCTTTCATACCCTTCTTTGGTCACATCCAATTGAGCTACTCCCTCTTCTTTTGTAACAAATCTATACCGTCCCTTACTATCTGTCGTGGTTGTCTCCAACACTCGTCCTTCCTTGTCTCTAAGAGAGACTGACGCCTGAGGTAATGGATACTTTGTATTAACATCAAACACAAATCCTAATCTTCTCTTTCGCCTCCATAAAAAGAAAAAAAATGCTGACACAGCCACTGTTAAAGATATCAACCCGAGTGAGATTGAAGGAGTAAGAAAAGCTGTGTATCTTTTCTCTATTTGATCTTCTGCGCGTTGTTCCAGTTGCAATGCTGATGTTCGTTGTACATCTGATTGTTGTTCACTTTTCGGTTTTGGTTCTGATTCTGGTTCTGATTCAATTTCTGGTTCTGGATCAACAATAGGATAAGACGATGCTGCAGGAGGAAGAGCAACAGTTACCCCCTCTTCAGATCCGTCACAATCAACATATTCACCACCTTCTCTATGGTCGATTGTAAAAGTATATGCTGTTCCTGGTAACAGTTCATCAACCAATAATGTAACTCTTCCATTATCAGAAGGAGTGTCTTTTACCTTAACTTCTTGTTTCCTATCTGTTCCACTTTCCCGTATAGAAACATGAAATGTTTGTTTCTCATCATACTCTTGATCCACCGTCCCTCGAAGCGTGACTGTTGTTTCTGTAATATATTTTATGGAATCAAGTGAGCACTCTTCTGGTTCATTCTCTTTTCTTGATGCAACACATGTGAGAGGTGTTGTTGCTTCACACACCCATTCAACACTCTCACCTTGATCTGGGAATGATGGTTGAGTTACTACCGTACCTTGAGCGCACAATGGCTGTGTAAACTCACTCTCATCGTGATCATATTCTTGTGCAGCAAAACCACATATTGGTACTTGTAGATCAACAACTGTGACAGTAATTGATGTTGTTGCTGTATTTCCAGCACTATCAGCAACACTATAGACAACAGTATAGTCTCCCAGTTGTGTGATGTCGACTGTATTTGTCTGTACAATAATACTACCTGTAATATCACCATCTTCGATATCTTGCGCTATTGCAACAGAAAGAGGGTCAAATGAAGTATTTATATCAACGGTTTGATCTTCCGCAACAATCACCGGATTTTCATCAATAGTCGTAACAGTAACCGAATCTGATGCCATGTTGCCATACATGTCTTTAACAGTAACAGTCACTGTTGCTATTCCAACATCATTTGCCTGCAATAACCCGTTGGAAACAGAGACAACAGCAACATCATCGCTTTGCCATACAATACCATCGACTGAATCTTGAATAGAAGAAAAGAAAATCGGAACAATAGTTTCTACAAGCTGTTCAGTATCAACAACCCCCATTATTGTCATGTCCTTGTTGAGCATCACAGAAAGTGTTGATCCATCATACGGAATAATACCTGCATTCAGTTGTGTTGATGTTGGTTCTGTTGGATCAAGATCAGACACTGTTCCACTCTCAGAACCAGTAAAAAAAACATCCGAATCAACCGCTTCATCAGCGCCTTGATCTTTGAGTGTAAACTCTTGGTTGGAAGAAATTGCATTTGTAAAGTCTACTCTATACCTCCCGTTAGAAAGACCTTCAAACGTATAGACACCGCTTGCATTGGTTGTTGCTGTCGAATCAAAAACATAACTTCCGCCCATGTTCTCCTTATAGAGATCAACATCTTCTCCAGAAAGACGTATATCACTTGGCTCGAGAATACCATTTGCATTTTCATCACGAAAAAGGATTCCGGAAATTTCTCCAATGACCAGCATTGCTCCGACCCGTGTTCCTGTTTGAAATCCAGAACTTCCTGCATCAAAAAAATAGTAAGGACGGAAGTCATTAATAGAATCAAGTTTTGAAGGATTCAACGCAATAGATGCTGAAGTTTCATCAATAACGTAATCAAATGATAAGACAGCTCTTTCAAGAGGAAGGATGCCTCCTGTGTTAATGACACGAATCATTGTTGTGTTTGCACTTGGAACAGCAGTGTATGTTGCGCCTTCATAATTCGCCTCCGTGCTTGCTGTTTGACTAAAGTCCAGCTGATAATTTGCTCCACGCGTAGAGGTGACATCATTATCATACTCATCATACACAATA
This sequence comes from Candidatus Moraniibacteriota bacterium, assembly GCA_020428995.1. GTDB lineage: Bacteria > Patescibacteriota > Minisyncoccia > Moranbacterales > JAGQLW01. The sequence goes on from JAGQLW010000037.1 coordinate 13,141, forward strand.
ATACTTGGTGCTCCACCCAACATCATGCCCCACGAAAATGGACTTGGTTGAAAATTTGTTCCAAAATCATATCCTGTTTTAGGAACTGGTAGATATGCTCGCAATTCGTCAACAATATCATCACGATTGTTAAAAATATCCACTGAATACGATGCCGTTGTTGCGGGAGTAAAACGTGTAACTGTCGCATCTGTTCCATCATATGGCGGGCGTGGTGATTGCCCTGATGGAGTAATTTCCGTTGTAATCAAGAGTTCTTTTTTTGGAAGTATTGTGAGCAAATTACTATAGAATGGGAGGAGTGTTTCTGTAAGGTCTCCATCATTATCTGCATCATAGACATCCAAAACTGGAGCAGGGTGAAGATAATACTGATGAGAAAGCCCTGAGACAGTATCTTGAAAAAAAACATAATCACTCCAATTATAGTTCCCAAATGCGGACACATCTGTTACAAGATCAAAAGATAGACTAATAGAATGTATCTCTTTACCGAAAAGAGCACCAACACTTCCCGTCAATGCAAATTTAAGAAATCGTTCCCCTGTTGTGGACATGTATGGTCCCGTCACTGTAACTGGAATACTCCCATTATGATTATCTACTGCCAGTACGGTGCTCTGATCAATGTCGACATTGTCAGGAAGACGAAAGAAAACATTAGGGTTAATTGTCCCCACTTGATCAGTATAATAATAAAGTGACCCTCCAAGCACAAAACTGACTTCTTCTCGATCTCCAGCATATATCGCAAAATTGCTAGAACTAGCATTGATAGACACTACTGGTGAAATAGTCCTCTCAACAGTGCTTACCTGTACATTCTCAGTACCTAGCTCAACAGACATATCTGGCAAAGTGGCATATGTTCTCGTTGTGACTGTTGCTGTATTAATCCCATTTTTAAGCTTGCCCAACATCTGCATCGCCTGCTGAAAGACGTTTCTACTAGAACTAGAGTGGCTAGACCAGCCCTTCTCAAAATCACCAATATACGCCCGTGCAAATGTAAAATACTCATTCGTACTAAGCCCAAGAGATTCCTTGCTAATTCTGCGCGAATCAGCAGAATAACTAGAACCAGAGATGATGTCTGTGCCAGTTGCAACTTGTATCGCAGGATTCAAATTTGTCATATATTCGACTTGTGTAACATCGTCAAGATCATACGGAAAAGAGATCTGAGATACTTCATAATTTGGATCAATCGTATACTCAAGCCACTGATGTTCTTTCTTTGTAACCTGATCATTTTCAAGTGCTAGCCTTGGTCCTGATATTTCATAATCAGAAGTATATGCGTAATAAGGAAATGTCGAGGATGTTGCACTAAGATTTAATTTATTATCAACAGCATCAACAACATCAATACTTACTTTCTGAGAATACTCCCGGCGAATAACAGTATCATCATACAAAGTAACATCTACATAAACACGTTCATCAGCAATATATGTCCCCGCTGGTAAGTTTTGATTTGCAATCTGAATTGAATATCTGGGCCGACTTAAATCATTTGTATATTTCTTATAAAAATACCCCTCAGTAGTATTAAGCGTGTCATAAGAAACAGGCACGCCATTCGAAAGAAATTCAACACCCAAAAAATCTTTTGGATAATAAAAATATACCTCCACACTTTTTCTATACATCACCTTGTTGCCAGTAACACCGGAACGAAGTAGCCCAAGAGATCCTGTTGTTATAACATTTGTTGTATTAGAAAGAACATCTCGTGACCAACCATCAGAAGGATGGAGCGCAATAGAAACATCCCCAACAGCATTCACTTGATGAGAAATGGTCGCAATGGATGTTCCGTTTTTTTCAGATTCTACAACAATCCCTTGTGGAAAGATTTTTGGACCATAATAGACATTTTCATCAACAGCAAGTTTGAATGGAATTTCTGCACTTACGGTGTTTTGCGTGAACTCATACGTCAATGTTCCATTGTATGACGGATAATATGTTTGTTTTGATGGTGTGATTACAGAATCAAGAAAATTATTCAACAAACTTCCACTATCAAGTTCGTACTCTGGCGTGTTCGTCACTGGAGCGCGATTGACAGGATAGTTCACAAACCGCATTCCTTCTGGAAGCGTTATGTGTACTTTTTTTTCTGTACCTGTAGCATCGTCAAAAAAAGCTGTCACTGTTGCATCGTACACCACCCCTAGTTCCCATCCCACACCCGAATTATATCCATCGATAGCAACAGTAGGATCCATTGCATGCGTTTGTGGAACAATACAAAACAATACCCCCATCAAAATACTTGAAAGAAAGAGAAATTTTTTTAAATGATATATCATTTGATAATAGATACTTTGAGTCTGAGTAACACTCTGTAACTTAATAATAAAACACTTTACTAAAAAATAGTATTAAAATGTTTTTTCTTTAGTTTTCTTTTTCTGAATTTTTACATACTTTCTTTTGTAATTTCTACTAATGGACACCAATTCGGGAGTTCCCGTGTTAATCAAATCGTTCAAAAATGTATCCAGGTGTGCTTGGGCTGCGCAAACATATTTGTCAGACCCACCGTAATATACCCACAATGTTTTTCCAATGATTGCCGCGCCACATGGATAAACAATTCCAAATTTGTGTCCATTGTTTTCATAATCTGTTTCCGGATTCAGGATCGGCTTCTCTGATCGCACCAAAACTTTTCGCGGATCATCTTTGTCCAACAACATCGCTCCGACACGATATTTATTGTCCTCTTTATCGTCTACACCATGATAGATTACCAACCATCCTTTTTCCGTCTCCATTGGCGGGGCACCGACAGATAGTTTTCGACTATCCCATTTGTCTGGTCGTGGACTGATTTTATATTCCCCTTTAAGCCATGTCTTGCCATCAAAATCCAGACTGTCCACAAAGTCGATTAGGATATCTGGGAATACTCTGTGGAAAATTACGTACTTACCGTCTATTTTTTTTGGCAAAATTGCAGCACTTTTGTCCACGATTCCTGGTGGCGACAAAATGACCGGCTTCTTCCATTTTCTCCACTTCCTTGCAAGAAAATCTCTCATGTCAATGGATGTGATGGCAATTCGCGGAGGACTCCATCCATCATATGCCACATATGTCAGATATACTGTTTCATCAATCACTGTTATTTTCGGATCTTCACACCCTCCAGAACACCCTCCCCCTGAGGCATACACGCCTTCTGGGTGATATTTTTCCTTGTGGCTTTTTACTCCTTCAAATTCTTCTCGTGGCACATATGCCGGCAAACAATCTCTATGAATAACTTTTCCACCGGGCTCTACAACTGCCCACCCAAACACCGACACATCGCCGTGACCAATTGCACGATATATCATGTGCACACATTTTTTGCGCACAAATACTGCAGGGTTGAACACCGCTTTTGATTCCCACATGTTTTCTTCGACTGGTCCCATTAGTGGGTTGTTTTGTTCATCACGATTTAGTCTTGGAGACAACTTGAATGCCCCCTTATTTCTTTTCTCGTGCATTCCCGCCAAGACATGTGACACCATTTCCAATCCTCCTTCTTTTGTACTCCAATATACTGCCATGTGATTGTGATGCATTCCCGCGCCAACAGGCACACCTTTGTCTACATTTCCTTCCCACGTCCATCGTCCTTCTGATGACTGCCATAATAATTTTTCTGGCTTTGCCTGATTCGTTGCAATCACTCGTAATTCTTTGTGTTCATCTTGGCTGTTCCAACATAACACCATTATAATATTTTCTTTTGATTTTTGCGTTGCACACAAAACAATAAGTTTTTTTCTTCTCTCATCTTTCCAGACATCTTTTTTTGTCAGGACGCATTGTCCTTTTGCGTCTATCCATCCTTGCGCAAGAACACCTTCTCTTTCGTAATAAAAAACTTGTTCTTCTTTCGACGCACTAACAAAAACACCACTTGTTGTTCCCTGTTCCATTTCTCCACACCACTCCCACGAGTACATATCGCGTGAATGCGCCCAACAAAGAGTTTTCTTTTTACCCTCTTTTTTTGTATATACGCACCAGAACTCACTTGCAATTTTAGCAATGCTCATGAAACCGCATTTACTCAAATCTTCGCGCGGTCCGTTTATTTTAATAATCCTGGCGTCTTCTTGCGTTATGGAGAATTCGTGACCGTTTTTACTTTTGAAAATCGTGAATGCATTGTCGATCTTACTGTCTTTTTCAAAGAGATAAAACTCATCTTCAATTTGAGATATTCCTAAAATCTTTTTCACACGTTTTTTCCATTATTACTTGTCCAATCTTTCTTTACTTCTCCCCTCCCCCATTCTTGATTGATGACTTTTTGCTGTATTGATCTTATTTTTTGAGTATATCATACTTTTTTTCTTTTCTTCTTGTTTTTCTTCCTTTCACGCTCTCTCTTGCTGAGTTCAAGAATTAATTGCAATTTTTTTTGTTTTAAGGCGTATACTATACTAGTATGGAGGTTTTTCTATGATTTTATCATTTCGCTTAATCACCTCCTTCGCGCTAGCTCTCTTTTTTCATGCCAGACGCTGAATTTGAGTCTTTTTCTGACATTGAACTTGTTGAAAAAGCAAAAACGAATCCCGATTTTTTCACACCACTTGTGCGTCGTTGGCAAGAACGGTTGTTTTTTTATGTTCGGCGTATTTCGTATTTTAATACTGAAGATGCAGAAGATTTGGTGCAAGAGACTTTTTTGAAGGTCTATCGTTACTTGAATGATTATGACCAGTCGTTTGCGTTTTCCACATGGCTCTACCGCATTGCTCGCAACACCGTGTTTGACGCAATCCGCGCACGAAAAGCTCGTCCGCATGATGTGTATTTGGAAGAGACGGAGGCAGTTTCTTTGTTCCTTTCACAGACAGACATTTCCAAGAAGATCGTTCAAAAAGATTCATTCGCCATGATTGTGTCACTCATTCAAGCCCTGCCTTACAAATATAAAGAAGTGATGGTTTTGCGCTATTTAGAAGAGAAAACGTACGAAGAAATTATGGATATTATTCAAAAACCAAAAGGAACTGTTGCTGCATTGTTAAACCGTGCTCGCAAACAAATTGTTTCTGAAGCCCGACGATTGCGTGTTTATTGACTATTTTTAATACCACACCCTTATGAAACACGATGTCTCTGAACAGATTACTGACCGCATTAAACGTGAACATATTATTCCTCGCTCACGCACAAACTGTCTTTTGCGACGCTTTGTTTTTTGGTTTCTTCTTTTTTGTGTCTCGTCTTTGGGCGTGATCTTCTTTTCGCTTATTCTCTTGAATGTTTCTGACCTTGGTTTTGATCTTGCGCGCCAGATGCACTTCCTACCTTTTATGCACACTGCCTTTCTCACACTGCCGTATGTTTTGGGTTTCTTGTTTTTGTTCTTTCTTGTGTTATGTGTTTTTCTTTTTCGTAATACGCGACATGGTTATCGCTATAATCTTCTTCTCGCTTCTTCCATTATCACGTTTTCTGTTTTTTCTCTTGGTGTCGGTGCGCATGTTTTTCACCTTAATCGTTCCGTTGATGAATTCTTCGCGCGCACTGTCCCACGCTGGCGTACTGTGACACCACTTGAACATGGTCGTTGGTATCATCCGTCTGAGGGTGTCTTGGGTGGTGTCGTGACTGTTGCCCCATCAAATGGCATGTTTATTCTTCGTTCGCCTGATAATATCATATGGACCGTTACTGTAGATGGTGACACTCAATATATTGGACGTTTTGACCCATTACCAGGACGTCGTGTTGGCGTTTTGGGAGAACAAGTTTCCACCAATGTCTTCCATGCACACATGGTTCGCCCCTTGCTTCAACGACAAAACCATGAGCCTGACTGCCTTGAAGATGATTTTGAAGAAGAGTTCTCTTCTTCTCGCCGTCGCACGGGTGTTTGCTCGCAGAGAAAATAGTTTTATTTTCCTTGTCACACGCATGCAAACTTTCTGATTCTCTCTCGTATGCATTTGTGTAAGGAGTTTGTGGCTTGTTTAATTTGTTAATTTGCGCGCAGATTTCACACTTTTTGTAATTTGTCTGGATATTAAATTTTACTATGAAAAATAAATACATTGCTCCGTCTCTTTTGCTCAGTGCTATTTCGTTGATTGGTCTTGGTGGTGCTTTTTCCGTTGCGTCTGCTGACACTGATGATTCTACTCCGCGTTGGGAACGTTTTGCCGAGCGTTTTGGACTGAACAAAGATGAGGTTCGTACGTATGTTGAAGAAGAACGCGCCAACTATTTTGAGGAAAAAAAACAACTTATGAATGACCGACTTTCTGTCTATGTTGCTGAGGGTCGGATTACTGAGGAGCAAAAGAACATGATTATTGCCAAACAAGATGAGATGCGCGCTGAACACTCCAGCTGGATCGACCTATCTCCACAAGAACGTCGAGACAAACAAAAAGAACATCGTGAAGAGTTTAGCCAATGGGCACAAGACAATGGTATTGATATCCCTCTTGGTCTTGGTGGTGGACATGGGTTTGGTGGTGTACATGGACGAAAATAGTTCTCCTGTTGAAGAAACCTTTCCGCATCATGACTCACTCTTAACCCTTTTTTGAATTTTAGTTTTTTAATTTCTTTTTTAGCTCTAGAGCCAGCTCTAGAGCTAATTTTTTTTATTCACACTTTCTTTTGCTTTTTTTCTGCTAAAAATCTTCATGCCACAAACCATTAGTAACAGTGAAAAAGCCTCCGACAATAATCTGTCGAAGGCTCGTTTTTGAGTTTTTTAAAACTCCTATTTTTTTTTCCATTTTTAGGATTAGAGAGGTGACTCTTCTGAGCATCTCCCCAAAGGTTCCCGCAAAACACAGCAAGGCAATTCTCAGTGTGACTGTTAATACCACAGACACTATGGTGCAGACAATATCACCCACTACTTGTTGTGTTGTTGCATTGGCGGATGTCTCCAATTCCAATAGATTCATCAAACCTGTAACCAATGGAAATGATATTAACCATACTGCCCCATATATTGAGCTCGTTATGTACCTCAACTCTCCATTCCGATCAAAAAACTTTATTCTATCGCAAAACATGTTTTTGATAGACTGTTCTTTCTCCTTTCTCCCGAAGAATTTTTTTATATCACTCCCGGTTGTCACAACTAATGCGACAACCGCCCACAAATACAGAATGATAAACATTACTACATATCCCATTGTCCTTGCTCCCGTGCTTGGTTTGAAAAAAAAGACATCTTGAAGAACTGTGTGGATAATACTAGCATATTTTCTGTTCTTTGTCAAGTGTTTTCTGTGCGTCTTGCGTGCATTGTCTGCACATTAGACTCTGTATAAGCTGATTATGACCTCTTCTTTTGGTAAACAATACCGCTTTTCTCTTCCACACTTTCTGTTGCTTTTTTTCTTTTTTTACGCTTATACTTAAAATGGTTTGTTTGTATTCTTTTTTCTTTTTACTCCGACCTTGTGGGTCTCTGAATGCATCATGTGCCTGCTTTATGTGTTTTGGTCTTCTCGCTGTGCTGTGTCACTTTTGCACATTCACGCGAACTTGTTTCTCCGCCTGGTTTTGTGAGGACGTATGTGCAATCGGGGGAAACACTTTCTGACCTGACTCCACGTATGGACCATTGGGATTTAATCCTGAAAGTCAATCGCATTGATGAATTTCACTTGCCTGCTGGGCAAGAGATTCTCATTCCTGACATGGAGCAAATTTCGCTTGCGCAACAATACATGCCTGTGCCGGTGTTCTATAACGACAAGACAATTGCCTGCGCCGATCGTGCTGTGATTGTCTTTCTTGAAGATCAGTTCTTTGGTTACTATGAACGTGGACATCTGAAACATTGGGGGCCGGTGTCTACGGGTGACGAGAAACACAAAACACCGACACGTCGCTTCGCTGTGACTGGTAAATATCGCGAATACTATTCAAAAAAGTATGACAATGCGTACATGCCCCATGCTCAACAGCTTTCTGGTACGGATTACTTCCTTCATCATGGCAACCTTCCCGGGAGACCAAACTCACATGGATGTGTCCGACTGAGCAAAGAGGATGCACGGTTTCTCTACAATGTCACGAGAGTTAATGACATTGTCTGGATTGTTCCGTAATTTCGAACGATTCAGCAATTTTTGCAATACAAACGGCGTGTGACCTTGATCACACGCCGTTTTCTTTTGACTTTTGGTTCTGAAATTTATTCTTGTGCTTTTTCTTTTTTAGTTTTCTCCATTGTTTTTTCATTTGTCATTTCTTTGCCGCCTTCTTTTTCAGTGTCTTCTTCGTCTTTTTTAGTGACATATTCTTCGGTGATGTGGTTCAATAGTTTTTTCACTTCTTTGACACTTTCTTCATCAAGCAACGACAGTACGGTTACTTCTCTTTTTTCTTTGGCAAACAATGATCTTATTTCTTGAATACGTTCTTGCCCCACTTCGTCTGAGCGACTGATGATGATCCACTCTGGCTTTTGTGCGAGAGTTGGGTTATATTTTTCCAATTCCTGTCGAATTGTTTGATAGTCACCCAACGGATCCTTTGTGTCAGCTGTCACAAAATGAAAGAGAACACGCGTGCGCTCAATGTGGCGCAAAAATTTGTACCCCAATCCCTTTCCTTCCGATGCGCCCTCGATAAGCCCTGGAATATCCGCCAATACGAGATCGTAGTAGACTCCTAGTGATGGTTCAAGTGTGGTGAATTGATAGTTTGCCACCTTGCTTGAAGCATTTGTCAGCTCGTTCAATAAACTGGATTTTCCGATGTTTGGAAGTCCAACAAAACCAACGTCGGCAATCATTTTGAGTTCAAGCGTGAAAGACTTTTCTTCTCCGTGTTTTCCATCATTTGCACGCATTGGCGTTGTGTTTCTGCTTGAGCGAAAATGATAGTTACCAAAACCGCCGTTTCCCCCACGCGCCACAACTACTTCTTGCCCGGGATGTGTCATGTCAATTTTTTCTCCCGTCTCTGTGTTTGTCAGAATAGTTCCAACGGGCACTAAAAATATTGCTGTTTTTCCATCAGCACCTGTTTTGGTGTTTTGCCCACCGTCTTTTCCATCTTCGGCCTCGACCTCTTTTTTTGTGCGAAATTGTCGGAGTGCACCAAGATCAGCCACGGCATGCGCAACGACATTCCCTCCTCTGCCACCGTTTCCACCAGTTGGTCCCTGGCTCATTTTTGTCTTTGTGAACCGGACAACTCCGTTTCCGCCATGACCAGCTTTGACATCGATTGTTACTTCATCGATTAGCATATTATTTGTTCGTTGTTGATTGATTATCTATTCTCTATGTCTGCCTTCACACACATTTTGTATTAAAATCCGCTCTTGTATTTTTTTCAAAAAAATTGGGCGACTGTTTTTATTGTCGCCCGTTAATCCCCACTGTCTCACGTTCTTATCTTTCTTTGCACTTCTTGCACGCATTGTAGCAAGGTTTACATCTCTATTGTTACAATTTGAAATTGCACCCCCCCTGTTTTGTGAGTTTTTCAAAATTCTGGCGCACTCCTGTTGCAATTGTTCCAGGGCAATCTGCATCCTTGTGTACCGTAGTATGTATGCGCTTTCTGCCCACTCTAATGCATCGGACATCTTCTGTGCGTTACCACTTTGTGATAGCAAGACTGCGATGCATGCCCTGTTGCACACAATGTCCGTATCCACTGGCACATGATGCACAGTGGAAAGAACTCTGTATGCGTTGTTTCGCATCTGATTTAGGTCACCTTGCATTCCACACTTCTGTGGACTTTGAAGAATGTCCCACAAATCATTTGTGTTCCATCTTTGTGCACCAGGTCTTTCTTTCATTGCCACCCTTGCTAGTTCCAGCACATTTCTCCTCACCCAAGTTTCCATCATCCCAACATTGCCAGGATCCCAAAATGCGTCCAGTATTGATGTTATTTTTACGATTGGATGAATAATCATTCCATCTGCCATATCATGTCGTGTAATATACTCACAGAGACGCATCAATCCTTCTTTTTGAGGATTAGACATAACCCAAGCGAGTACTAATTGAATCATTTCTGCTTCCATTTTTCTTGCATTCATGGACTTCTCCTCTCTTGTGGATTTGTTTTGAAGAACTAATTCTTAGTGGAGCATACTTTTTGTTTCGTGTCAATTTTTTATTCTTTTGGTTATTTACACGCATTATTTTTCTGCGTATACTAAATAGCGAAAGACCTTCAGAATAGAGGTGCGACAAAAATGGAACCCACCTGGATTTTCAGGGAAAAATTATTTTTTCCGATATCTTTTTTCGCGGGATCCAAACGCCTTCTTGCATTGAGGGTCTTTTTTTGTTTTGAGGATTGTTACCTATTTTTCTATTTCCGCAGACGAAGACTGTTTGTCACAACACTGACTGAGCTCATTGCCATGGCAACACTTGCAACAATTGGTGAGAGAAGAATATCAAAAAATGGATAGAGGACGCCTGCTGCAACTGGAATACCAATCGTGTTGTATGCAAATGCCCAGAAAAGATTCTGCTTAATAATACGTACTGTTTTTTGCGAGACGTAAATTGTTTCCAAGACTTTGTCGAGCGTTCCTTTGACCAACACAATATCCGCACTCTCGATTGCCACATCCGTCCCTGTTCCCATTGCAATACCAATAGACGCCCCCACTAGCGCTGGCGCGTCATTGATACCATCACCCACCATTGCAACCACTGCTTGACCATTTTTTTCTTTACGTATTTTTTTCACAATCTCTTGTTTGTCTTGTGGCAACACTTCTGCAAAAATTTCATCGATTCCCACTTGTTTTGATATTTCTTCGGCAGTTTTTTGATTGTCTCCCGTAACCATGACAGTCTTAATCCCCATTTTTTTGAGCTCCATGATTGCTTTTTTTGAATCACTTTTGATTGCATCTGTAATTGCAATTAAACCCACAATGCGATCGCTGTTGATTACATACGAAACTGTATACGCTTTTTGTTGCAGTTCTTGTGCTTTTTGTGCATATGGATTTTTTGTAATGTTCCGCTCTTGAATTATTTTATTGTTTCCGATTGCCATCTTCTGACCGTTCAGCACTGCTTCAATTCCTTTTCCTGGTATGTCTCGAAAGTTTTCCACTCTCACAGATTCTGCATCCTTCTCACACTCTCTAAGAGAATTTACCACTGCCTGCGCTAATGGATGATGCGAACTATTCTCTAGTGCGTATACTAATAACTCGTCTTCTTTTTTAAGTTTTATATATCCTACTTCAGGTTTTCCGCTTGTGATGGTTCCTGTTTTGTCAAAGATTATCGTGTCAATTTTGTTTGCTGTTTCCAGTGCCTGTGCATTTTTGATTAAGATGCCTTCAAACGCAGCACGCCCCGTTGCCACCATGATTGCCGTTGGTGTTGCAAGCCCCAAAGCACACGGACATGCAATAATAAGAACTGTTGTGGCAACATAAATTGCCAATTGCATTGATGTGTATGCTTCGACAGTTACACTCATACTGATTTGTGGCGCTATGAACAACCAGAAAAATCCTGCTGTTGTGGCAATTGCCAATACGGTCGGAACAAACAGTGCTGAAACTTTATCTGCCAGTCGTTGAATTGGAGCTTCGGTTCCCTGTGCTTCTTCCACCATTTGCACAATTTGTGCGAGCATCGTATTCTTGCCAATTTTTGTTGCGTTCATGATTATCACGCCCGAGATATTCATTGTCGCACCAATTACCTCATCGCCGTTTTTTTTCTCTACCGGCAATGATTCACCTGTAATCATCGCTTCGTCAACACTTGAATTTCCTGCCACAACAACGCCGTCAACAGGAATTTTTTCTCCCGGTTTGATTCGTATTACGTCCCCAACAACAACGCCGTCAACAGGAATCATTATTTCTTTTTCGTCACGGACCACACGTGCTTCTTTCGCTTGCAAGCGTAACAACTGTTTGATTGCTCCTGCCGTGCGTCTTTTGGATCGCGTCTCCAGCATTCGTCCAATCATAATAAACAATATAATAAAAACAGTCGCCTCAAAATATACTTCTTGTCCGATGTCTCCAAACATTTTTGGCGCAAATGTTACTATTGTTGAAAATGTCCATGCTGTTGTTGTTCCGATTGCAATAAGCGTATCCATGTTTGTTGCTTTTGCTTTTGCTGCCGAGAATGCGCTTTTGAAGATCTCTCTTCCCCCAAGAAACAAAATTGGTGTTGCAACGAGAAATTGTATAACATGAGACAAAGATAGTCTTGTGTTTAATATGGGTATTGCAACTTCTCCAAATACTTTTTCCACCATTTTCCATCCCAAAAATGGTGTTCCTATTGTCATCCATATCATTAGGACTAAAAACGGTATAGAGCCTATTGCTATGGTCGTTACTGTCTTTTTTAATTTTTGATAATGTCTTTCACGCTGTTTGTCTTGACGATCTTGTACATTTTGGCCTTCTTCTCCTTTGTGTGCATTATTTCTAATTTCTTGAACAGCATAACTCCCTGCGTTTTTAATCGCTTTTTGAATGTCTTTTTCTTTTACTTTTGTTTCATCGTACTGTACAACCATTTTCTCGGCTGCATAGTTAACATTTGCAACACTTACGCCGTCAATACCTCTCACAATTTTTTCAATGAGCGTTTTGCATGATACACAGTGTATACCATTGATTGTATAGAATTTTTTTATCATATTTTTCTTATGGTGATTGTTTTTATTTTTATTCTCATAGTCATTGCATGCTGATCTTTTTTACTTCACTGTAATGATTACTGGTGGCACCATACCCATTGTGCAAGTCAGTTTGTATGTCCCCTTTTTTGGTATAAATATTTTTGTGTTTTCCCCTGGTTTCAACTCAATCCATCCATCGAACAATCCACGCGCTGCCATGAATGCCCCACAGCCAACAATGCCATCATTTTGAACAACAAGTGTTGTTTGCACACCTGCAGAAAGTGTTGTCTTTGTTGTTGGAATATACTCAAAACCTTGTGCGGTCACACCAAGAATTTGGTTTTCCTCCTTCTTTTCGTTTCCTTTTGGATTTTCTTTCTTTGCTTGCTTTATCTCTTGCGTAACGACTGTCTGCGATTGATTTTTCTTAAGATCATTCATGCTTGGAAAACCCAGAACGTTCAACTGACCATTGATGTTATATAATGCAAACATGACGACAAGCGCACCAGCAATGAGCTGAAACCGTGCTGCCATATGTGGTCGTCTTCTCACTGACACGCCCCCTACACTAATTGCTCCCAGTACTGGCAACGTCCCTAATGCAAACGCCACCATCACAAGCATGCCACTCCCGACTGACCCTGTTGCAAGTGCCGCTCCTTGCGCAATGAGCGTGAACCCACACGGCAAGAAAAACGTCCCCGCTCCAATAAGTGCTGGCGCATTTTCATTCTTATTAATTTTCTGTGTACTATTCACAATCCATTTTGGCATTGCTATACGTACATGTGACAAAAATGGAATGTCTAACATTTGCAATCCAGTAAACAACATGATGAGCGATACGATTCCAATCAGAATGGCATAGACCGTAATGTTTTGAAGTGATACTGCATTTCCTATTAATCCCAACATTCCACCCCCAATAGCAAAAGCACTCACACGTCCCACATGAAAATTTATGTGTTTTGCAGTTGTGCTGTCTGCTTTATCACTTTTTTGCAATTCATTCCATTGTTTTGTTAGTGACAGAAGAATACCTCCAATAAGCGCCGCGCAACTTGAGACGCTTGCCACAACACCCAGAAGAAAAAAAGCAGCCACTGATGATGTTGCGTCTATACTTGAAAAACGTGCCAGCGTCTCACCGCCCATTTTTGAAAATAAAACTAACACCACGACCGCTGTGGTTAGAGCAATCACATATCCCATCCAATCTTTTTTTGTTTTGTCTTTTTGTTTGTCTTGAAAAAATGTGTATCCGTCTTTAATAAAGATTTTGTTTAGCTCTTTTTCATCAGGAAGTGACTTTGTTCCAAAAATTGTCACCTTACCACTTGCTGTGGACACGTCCACGAATGTCACACCATCTTTTTCCAGCACTGTTTTTTCAATTAATACTTCACACGACGCGCAGTGCATACCATTGACATAATATGTCACTTTTTTTGCACCCTCTTTTTGTTTCTTTTTTTTACTCATATTTTTTTCTTGTGTTATTACTTTGTGATTGTTAGTATAAGTGTGGGGCTAGCCCCCATGTCAAGTCTTTTATTTTTTCCTTTATGTACAGCACTCAGTTACGCAAAAAAACAGGAGTGTCACGCGACACACTCCGTCATTATGTTTCTTTGGGTCTTGTTGCTCCCACACGAAACAGTGCAAACAATTACCTTGTTTATTCTGAAACCGACTGTGAGCGTGTGTTGTTTGTTCGACGTGCGCGTGACCTTGGTTTTTCATTGTCTGAAATTGGTGAGATTTTGGTGAACACTTCTCAGACTCCGTGCAGACACCAGTCTATGCTACCGTACTTGCAGCAAAACCTTTGTGTTGCGCGCCAAAAGATTTCCGAGTTGCGCAAAATCGAACGTTACCTCACACGGCTGACAAAAGATTTTTCACGTCGCAATTGCCAAGAAAAGCCGACTGTGTTTCATCTTTAGTTTCTTTGTTCTGGTTTTTCTCTGAAATTGATGCTTTTTGTGTTTTATAAAAAATATAGAATTTACACTTTCATCAATTTTGTTTCTACTATAATTCAATTTCTTGTGTGTCATCTTTTTTTGGCACGATTGTCTTGAGATTGAGTTCGGTTTCAAGTCGTTTTGCCAAAAACTCGGACGACTCAGGATCTCCCATTGCCACGAATACTTTTTCCAACGTTTCTTTTGTTCCACTGATCAATCTCACAATACTATTGCTGTCTTTGTGACCAGAATACCCCCTTACCACTTCAACATGGGCATGAATTTTCACTTTTTTACCATCGATTGTCACTTCTTTCTTTCCTTCTTGAATATCGCATCCAAGCGTTTCAGATGCTTGATAACCCACAAAGAGGATCATGTTGTTTTTTTGTTCCAACAATTTTTTCTCATGGAGTCGTACCCTTCCACCAACAGACATTCCTGAACTAGCAATGATTACTTTTGGTTCCTTTGCGTGTGTGATTTTGAGTGACTCACGCGCACTGTCCACAATCACAAACGATGGGAATGCAAAAATGTCATCTCCTTTTTTGATTTCTTCTTGCACTTCTTCTTTGAAGTCTTTTGTGTATTTCTTAAAAATGTCTGTCACTTTTGTTGCCAGTGGCGAATCAAGGTAGACGGGCATTTCTGGAATCAATCCATCTTCCAAAAGATTGTTAATTTCATAGAGCATGATTTGCGTTCTTTGAAGAGCAAATGATGGAATCAATAAGGTGCTCTTCTTTTTGTATACCCACAACAATGCTTCTTTTAATTTTTTTCTGCGCTCTTCTCGGTTTTCATGATTGCGATTGCCATAGACACTTTCTGTGAGAAGATAATGTGCGCCCGCAACTGGTTCTGTGTCGGGCAAGAGTGGTGCTGGAGAATTTCCCAAATCACCCGTGAAGATGATTTTTCTCCCCTGCCTGACAATCTCCACCATCACCGAACCAAGAATGTGTCCTGCATCCAAGAACCTCATTGTGAGCCCGTCTCCAAGATCTTTTTTTTCATGGTATTCTTGTGTCTTCCACAAATCCATTGATTTGTGAACATCGTTTTGAGAATAGAGCACTAGGCACCCAGCTTCTTTTGCTTCCATTGACATGATGTTGAGTGCGTCGGCAAGCATTACTTCGGACAGATCTTTCGTTGCAGGAGTAGAAAGGATTATTCCACGGAATCCATCACGCACAAGTTTTGGAATTTTTCCAATGTGATCAGCATGCGCATGTGTCACAATAAGCATATCCACAGCTTTTGGATCGTAGGAGAATTGTTCGTCGGCGCGATTGCAATATTGTTTGCCGTGCGTGAGACCACAATCAATGAGAATTTTTTTTCCACCCGTGTCGAGCAGAAAATTTGCGCCAGTAACTGTTCCTGCCCCACCAGCAAATGTGAGTGTGCTTTTCATTTTGTTTTTTTGAAAAAGTTTTTTTGTGTTTTTATTTTATCACTTTGCGCTCGTGTTGGGTATTTTTATAGGACTTGCGCGTTTGATCACAGCTCAAGAACACCCCGCACCTCACGAGGTGCGGGGTAACACAGAAATGTGCCGAACGCGTAAGTCCTATTTGAGTATAAAAAAAGTCCCGCGGAGATGTTGTCTCGTTGGGACTGTTGGTTTCCAAAGTTCTTGAAATCAACGAACAGTAATTCTTCCCGCGTTCAAAGCTTTCCTTAGATCCTCTGCTACAGATTCCAGATTCTCTCCATAAATGTGTATTTTTTGAACACTCGTTGTTCCACGAACAGTCATCACAATACATTTCTCCTGCACCATAATTTTGACTGATTGTTGTGACGCCTTGAGACCGCTTTTGATTATCCCTGGTGAAATCTTCGTGACTCCATGTAATCTCCTTGCGATCCCAGCTGGTTTTTCAGCAGCATCAATCAGTGCCGTGTGCGTTCCTCCAACCTGTTTACCATTAATATGCCCTTTTCTTCTTGCCATGATACACTTCTTTGATTTGTTGTACCCAGAACGCTTTCGTCATGATTGCTTGACCGAAAACCTGATGATAAATCACTGTTTCTTACACTATTTACTTCTCAATGAATGTCAGAGCCTTTCCAGTCTTTGATCCACGGCCTGTGCGACCGATGCGGTGAATATAATCATCGTATGTTGCGGGCAGTTCGTAGTTAATCACGTGTGTAACATTTTCAATGTCCAGACCACGTGCAACAACGTCTGTTGCAACCATAATCGTGAGGTGGTTTTCTTTAAAGTTTTTGAGAACGCGCTGGCGCTGTCCTTGTGTCAGGTCCCCATGGATTGCTCCTGCTTTGAAACCTCTGTCTCCGAGATCTTTTCCTAGACGTTTCGCACCGTGTTTTGTCTTTCCAAAGATTAACACTTTTTCATATTCTTTTTTTGTGAGCAAGTCATGGAGCACTTCCATCTTTTCTCCACGCTTTACGAAAACAACATCTTGTTCCACATTTTCTGATGTTGGACGTGCCTTGATCTGCACCGTGATTGGATTGTTCAAAAATTGCAATGCCAATTCTCTCGCCTTCTTTTCCATTGTCGCGGAGAAAAAGAGTGACTGCTTATTTTTTTGTGTCAGTGACAGAAGATAGGTGATTTCTTTGATGAATCCCATGTCGAGCATGCGGTCCACTTCGTCCAAGACGACATTATTCACATCTGCAAGATTGAGCATCTTTCGTTTCACAAGATCTGTAACACGCCCTGGTGTTCCAATCACAAATTGATTGTGACCACGCAAGAATCTCATTTGTCTGCGCATATCCAATCCTCCAATACAAATTGTTGAACGAATGCCAAGTCCAACAGAAAATGCCGTGAACTCTTCATTGATTTGAAGTGCCAACTCTCGTGTTGGAACAAGGATTAATACTCTTTGTTTTCTGTCGCGACAGACTTTGTCAATCAATGGAATCAAAAATGCTCCTGTTTTTCCTGTTCCTGTATTTGCCAAACCAATCAGGTCACTACCTTTCAAAATATGATTGATTGCGCCATCTTGAATTGGTGTTGGACTTGTGTATTTCCGCAGTTTGATTGTCTTCTTCAACTTTTCATTAATAGCAAAATCGTCAAATGTGTTTTGTGTCACAAAGACTTCTTCTTTTTTCTTTAGTTCTGCTTTCTTGATAAATTGATTGTGATCATAGTGTGGTGTTCTCATTCTTCCACCACGACCCCCGCCACGATTTCCACCCCATCCGCCACCAGATCTGTTTTGTGAACCAAAAGATCGTCCACCTCCGCCACCAAACCGTTTTGATGCAAATCCTCCTTGGCACTTGCCTTGATCTGCAGAGCGCCGATTGTCACTGCCATAACTGCGGTTTCCAGATGATGGTCGACCACCTCGGTTGTCATTGGTTTTTGTACTTGTTGCGTATGCAGGTTTTTGTCCACCAAATCGATTTGGCCGACTGTTCTTTGCATCGCGTGAATAACCGCTGGTTTTTGCATCACGTGAGTATCCACTTTTTCCTTCC
Source organism: Candidatus Moraniibacteriota bacterium (assembly GCA_020428995.1). Taxonomy (GTDB): domain Bacteria; phylum Patescibacteriota; class Minisyncoccia; order Moranbacterales; genus JAGQLW01. The sequence goes on from JAGQLW010000037.1 coordinate 31,251, forward strand.
GTGGAATATTTTGATCCGCCACTTCTTTTTTGTGGACCACGTTCTTGTGAGCGCGCACCACTGTATGAGCCTTTCTTACGAAAGCCTCCTGTGTCATTTTTTCTAAACATTTTCTTTTTCTAGGACTTATGTTTTTGGCAAACTTCTTTGTCGCCCCCGCCATAGCGAGGTTTTCTCACCTCAATTTAAGTTGAAGTGAGTCGAATTTTATCCAAACACGTGCGCCCTTTTCTTAATATTAATTTACCGCCTTCGTCGAACTTCTTCTTGGCAATAAATCGTTTCAAGAAAATGCTCGAAAATAAGGGTTTCTGAGTGACTTTAATGGCTTTAATTAAGCCTTTTTCACCCGAATAAAGTCAACCCTTCCTCAACTTCTCTGAATACCTTAAGGCACTAGAGAGTTATGTGTTTTTCTGAAAGATAAACTCTAATCTATCAATTAAAGCAGATTTTTTGACGGCTGTCAATGGTTTGG
>JAGQLW010000038.1 GCA_020428995.1 Candidatus Moraniibacteriota bacterium
TGGTGTTTTGCATTTCTTCACTCATCTCTCTTTCTCCTGGTCTCTTTGCGATGACACTCTCAAAAAGAAACGTCTTCTTTGCTGGTCCAGACTACCTTCTCAGGTCTTTTGTGTCAAGAGTTATTAACCTAGAGAAGTGCGGTGACAATTTCTGGACACACACTTCTTCGTTGGCGTTGTTCCTGTTTTTCTTGCTTTTTTTGTTTAATTGTTATATATAAAGCGTATGTTCTTTGTTTTTCATTTGTCCTTTGTGAACCACTGCGAGAAGGAGGCCTTGTCATACTGTTCAAACAACTTGTTGCACCTTTTTGAGTCTTGACGCAGAACCTTCAGACATTGCCAAAAAAATTGCCCGTGATTTTCTCTGGACACAACAATCCTGTTCTTATTTAGTGATTCATCCTTCTGATAACCTACTTGCCCCGGATTGTAGTGTGAAAATTCGACCGGATTTTTGACGTCTCTTTTTTGACAAAAAATTCTTCACCCCTTCTGACGCGCTCTCTTTTGCCTCTCAGAAAGCTCCTTCCCAATCTACTTCGGGACACCTTCGTGTGACAACTCTTTCTTGGGATCATCTGGTTGGTCTTTTCCACCAACACACTGATGATGGTGTTGTCCCTGTCTATGTCCGAAAATCGCTCAATCCACGTTTATATGTATGCATACGTATGCAACCTGCTTTTTATGATGTTCATGGTGCTTCTGCTTTTTTTCTGCCCATTGTTCGACAAGCTCAGTCGTCACTGCGCCAAAAACACGCGCGACGAGCTCGTCTTTCAGAAAAAATTGACCAAGTCTGAAAAGGCTGGGATCTTTCTGTTGAACACTCCGTCTTGTGTCATGCAAAAAAAGCGTAATTGCACTGACTAAAATTCTTACATGGTTGGTTGCGTTGTTTTTTTTACCCTCTTTCTCCTTGATTCATTATGTTTCAAGGAGATTTTTATTTTCTTTTTACCATGGTTTTTGTAAGAGTTTCTTCTATGACTGTCTTGTGTGTTTAACTCTTCTTATCCTTCTTATCCTTCTTTTCCTCTTTAGTTGTGGATAACTTGTGTAAAATAAGCAGTTCTCCATGGGTTATCCACTTTTTTGGGTAAAGTTGTTTTTTTAACATAAAGAAAACTGCTACGTGAACGCGCGTAGCAGTCTATGAATTGCAATCCTGTCAATCCTCAATGAAACTGTTCACTTTTATTTGTTCTCCATTTTCGTCCTCCAGCCGAGTCACATCAAAGGACTTACCTTTTTTATTCTTACTGCGGTATTCGTATCGGTATGTCCCGTCTTGGTCCCCGGTCATACAGCATATAATTTCTGCCAGACCGTCCCCGCTTTCCGTCTCTGCAACAACAAGAACACCTCGACATACGCGAAGGACCACGGCGTCTTGAGGCATCGCTCTATTGAGAATGTCATGACGATCACGAGTCCAAAAAAGAATGACCTGCCCGGACTTAACATGTCTTTTCATATCGACCTCGTCTTGAAAGGAATGGGAATGTTGACACCACAGCACCGCTCATTACTCACCTCACTTGTTGCTTTTTAGTACTTCCCCACAACTGCCCAACGAATGCGACAGATGTGAGAAGGGAAAAGGTTGTGGACAGCACTAGAATCCGAATTTCAAAATCACTCTCGAACATCATGATTGTTACAGCTAAGGCGATTGCAATCAAACCTAGCACCTCCTTATTGATCGGCTTTTTCATTTTTCGCCTTCGCCTTTTCATTAATTTCGGCAAATCCAATAGACATTGCCCCAATGAATACCCCACTCGTAACACGCGCTACAAATTTTTCGTCCAATTTCTGACTTTCAATAGTATTACATGGAAACTTTTTTGTCAATGTTTTTTGTGCGTTTTTCCTCTTTTTTGTGAAAATCTTGATGATTCTTACACTTTTCCACGACTTATCCACAGTTTTTGTGCACAAATGTCTTCACGCCACTTTTCATCTACCTTTTTTTATAAGAATCTGAGCATTTTTCTTGCAAAAAAATAAGACTACTACATGTGTTCATGCAATAGTCTTTAATAAGTACTCTGGTTTCTTTATTTTTTTTGCTCTCTAGCGTTTTCTGTACCCCTCTTAAGTCTTTTTGCTTGTCTGTCATTTTTTTTATTCCACCCCACCCTCCGAATTCGTTTCGATTGCAGACGGATTGGCATATCGCCATGAGGCTGTGGTAAAGAGTCTTTTTTGCTTATATCCCTGCCAACAAAGCCATCAGAAACATTACTAAACTACCTCTCTCTTTTGCTTTTTGCAATTGTTTAAAAAACAAGCTTGTTAGTGCTATACTGGGGGGGTATATTCCTGCAAAAACCTTTTCCGTCAACGATTTTTCTTGATTTTATGGACAGAATCTCTTTTTTTTCTGATCTTCGCAGAAATCTTTCCTCTCTGACAATTCTTGATTGGCTTTTTTTGGTTTTGCTTGCTGTTTTTCCGTTTTCTGTTCGCAAAATATTGTTTTTTGAACCACTAGGAGGGGTTTTCAATGAATATAGCAGTGTTTACGTCACTGTTGCGGACATTTTTCTCTTATTTTTTATTACTGCTTTTCTTTGGAAATATAAGTTGTCTTTTTTGTCAATTTTTGCTAAATGGTGGTTTTTGACTGTTTTTTTAGCTATTGCGCTCTTGTCTTTTTTGTGGTATGATATAAAATTGGTTTTTGTGCTTCGTTTTTTTCAGCTTGTTTCTGTTGCTTTTGTTTTTTGGTATTTGGTTTCTTTTGTTCGAAATGTTCCACCTGCCTCGACGGAAGGCGGGCGTGGAACATTTTTTTTAATTGTTTTTTTGTTAGTTTCTTTTTTTGGTATTTTCCATTCTCTCGTTGGGATTTTTCAATTTCTTTTTCAGTCATCTCTTCGTCTTCGTTTTCTCGGCGAGAGTGTCTTGAGCACTGATATTCCCGGTGTTGCTGAGATCATCTTTCGTGGAGAGCCATTTCTTCGTTCCTATGGCGTTTTTCTTCACCCAAATATCTTTGGAGGTTTTTTGCTTTTTTCGATTGCTTCTACTTTGACACTTTGTTTTCTTGTTCGATTGTCGATTGTTCCACGTGGAACATTGCCGTGTGGGCGTGGAACAATTCTCAATCCTGTTTTGTCTTTTTTCGAACATCATTATCTTTTTGTTCTTTTTCTTCAAACTTTTGCCCTTGTTTTGACATTTTCCAAATCTGCCCTTATCGGCCTCTTTGTTCTTTTTACCTATTGCTTATCAATTGTTCCACGTGGAACAATCTTTTCTCGCTTGTCCGTTGTTTATCATCAAATGCGAGGGCGTTTTATTGTTTCATTGTTTGTTTGTTCTTTTTTCCTTCTTGTTTTTTCTTTCCTTCTTTCTGTTGATGTTTTTTCTTTTTTTGATAAAAGTCTTTTTGAGCGAGGGTTTTATCTTGATATCACGTTCTCTCTTCTTCAAAATAACTGGTTCTTTGGTGTTGGTCTAGGGAATTTTGTTTCGTCTATGCAGAATTTTGCTGTTTTTCCTCTAGAGTCGTGGCAATTTCAACCAGTACACACTCTTTTTCTCCTTGTTTTGTCTGAAACTGGCTTTGTTGGATTATTGTTTTTTCTTTTGTTTTTGTTTTCACTGTTCCATCTGCCACGCCGGCAGGCGGGTGTGGAACAATCACAAAAGTCTTTTGTGCCCACGTCCACCATTGTTCCACGTGGAACAATGGAAGATTATTTTGTTTTTCCTCCCTCTGTAATCTTTCGAGGGCTTCTTTTAGCATACCTTTTCATTATGTTTTTTGATCATTATTTCTGGGATATTCGCCAAGGTCAATTCTTGTTGTTTTTGTGTTTTGGTTTTTTGGTTGTTTTTTCACAGAAACAGTTTCAGCGTCTTTGACTGACTTTGTTCCACGTGGAACATTTTTTCATATTTTTCAGTCATTGTTCCACACCCGCCTGCCGGCGTTGCAGGTGGGACATTTTTTTTGAACCTCTTTGTTTTCTTGTTGGTTTTTTGAAATACTTTTTTAATTGGTTGATTTCGATTTTGATTGCAATGTTCCACGTGGAACATTGCAATCACACTTTCTTGTTTCTTTTTTGTCATTTTTCCTTGCTTTTTCTGTTCTGTCTGCTATATTACGAGTGTCGCCGACATTCGACACTTTTATTATGGACATTGTTCGACTACTTGTACATCTTGGATGCCAAGAATCTGAGGGTGAAACGTATCTTGCACTTTTGAAGCAGTCTTCTGGTGCAAGTGTTTTGGCGTTGAGCAAACTATTGAATCTCCCACGTACTACTGTTTATGGACATGTTGACTCGTTGTGCGAGAAAAACCTTATTGAAAAAAGTGAGCAGAGAAGAGGAACAACTTATTTTGCCAGACCGCTCAAAGAGATTGCTATGCTCTATGACCAGAAAATCAAGGACATTCAACGTGCCAAAAAGGAACTTATTGCGGCTGCCTATATGGAGGAGACTCCTCGGACATATACACCGAAGTTTTCTCTTTCTCCTTCAACTGATCGCACCAAGGATTTGATTGATGACATTTTTTCTCATGATGTTTCTGAGGTCTTGTGCTTCTGGCCATCACCATGGCGTCGTGACACCTTGCACGGTTCTTCTATTGCTCGTTTTCATCGCGAACGTCTGGAGCGCAAAATTTCCATGCGAGTTCTTCTTCCTTCTGAAAAAAATGGTCTGTCCGATGGTTTTTTTATGGATAATCCTTCGTTACCTTTGGCACAAATTCGTCGTTTGCCACTTGGCACAGGACACACAATGCGATACATTGTTTATGCATCAAAGGTTCTCTATCTTTCGTGTCGTGGTGAACACGATGGTTTCATTGTGGACAGCAAAGAGCTTGCCGAGACAACACGTTCGCAGTTTTCTTTTTTGTGGGAACAAGCTCGTCTTGTGTAGATTGTTTTGGATTACTATCTTTTACTCTTGTTTTTTATGGCGACTTTTTTTTCTCGTCGTTCTTCTTTTTTTGAACATGTTTTTTTGTCTCTGGAGAAACACCCACCTCAACCGATTGTGTGGGTGAGTGTTTTTTCTGGTGTGATTGCACTTCGTTTTTTTGTGATTAGTGCTTCTCATGGACTTCCCAGTGATCGCTTCAACGATTTGGTTGTATACTTCTTGCAGGATTATTTTCTTTTTGGTGTACTTCTTCTCTTGCTGTGGTTGTGGCTGTCTTCTTTTTTGTCGCTTCGTGTTGCACAACTTTCTCACACTCTTTTGTGGGGTTCGTGGTTGGCGTTTATTCCTCCTGCGATTGATGTTTTATGGACGGGTGGATCGACATATTGGAGTATTTATCTTTTGGATGGTCTTGGTGGACTCTTTGCAAACTATATTACTTTTTTTGGACATCTTCCGCCGGCAGTTGTCTATTTCGGCACAAAAATTTCTGTTTTTTTTGGAATTTTTTTCACCGGTCTTTTGGTTTTTTTCAAAACACGTTCACTTTTCAAAGTTCTGATCAATACTGCTGTTGTCTATACAATCTTTTTTGTGATGGCAAGCTTTCCGTCATGGTTTGGCCTTGTTTCATTTCTTGTCTCTGACGGAATTTTGCCAAGCTCTGTAACCTTTGCAAACGTTGTTGGACTGGTTGCATCACCAACATCTTTCTTTGGTGTCTCTTTTGACAACATCAGCCTTGCTTTGAGTTACAAATTCAACATCGTCTATTTTGTTTTGATATTCCTTTTGGGGAACATTTTGTTTTTTTTCCACAGCCGTCGTTTTTTTGTTTTGTTGTGGAAAAATGTCTTACGTCTTCCACAGGTCTTTTTTGTCTCTGGTCTTGTTTTGATTGGTCTTGTTATTGGTTTGGTGATTTTCCCTCCTGCGTATTCATTGTTTGATGTGTTTGGTCTTTTTGCTCTTTTGGTGCTTTTGATTAGTGCTGTGTGTGCATGGTCATCTTCGGTGTTGATCAATGACTTGTTTGATCAGAAGATTGATCGCATTAGCAATCCCCACAGGCCGTTGGTGGCAGGTGTGATGTCTGAAGATTCTTGTCGACAATGGATTTTTGTTTTTGTCACTCTTTCACTTTTGGGATCCTTGGTTGTGCATATTGTTTTTTTCTTTCTCTTCTTGTTGTTTCACATTGCCACCACTTTTTATTCCGCACCCCCATTTCGTCTTAAGCGCACTCCTTTTCTTGCCACAGCGGTGAGTGCTTTTTCCTCTTTGTTGTTTGTTTTTTGTGGTTACTTGTTGGCAAACCCTGATCAGTCTTTAAGTTTTTTTCCATGGAGAGTTTTTTTGCTACTCTTTTTAACATATACATTGTCTCTTCCAATCAAAGATTTTCGCGATATTTCAGGTGACCGACACGATGGCGTATATACCATTCCAGTGCTTTTTGGTCTGGAGTGGGGGAAGGTGATTGTTGGTTCTGGTGTATTTTTGTCTTTTTTGTCTTCTGTTTTTTTTCTTAACGAGGCTAAACTTTTTTTTCCATCTTTGTTTTTTGGTTCTTTGGCATTTTGGACCGTTCTCTCATCAAAAGAACATTCTTCTTCTGATAAAAAAATATTTGCACGACTTTTTTCTCCAACATTTTACACTCTTGCGTGGTATATTTTTTCTTATGTCTTTCTGTTTGGCTTTTTATGTCTCTTTTTTCTTCTGCCATCTTGATTTTTCCTTGCATGTGGTTCTTGTGAATGATAAAATGAATATGTTCTCTATAAATATCGGCGCACTTTGTTTTTATGCCGCTTCGTTCGTCTTTTTATTCTCGTGTGTACTTAGTTTTCTTTGGACTACTTCTCTTTAGCTGGTCTGTTTTTGCTTTTGCGTCAGACAATAATAAGGGCAATATTTTTCTTGATAGTGATCAAGATGGTTTGAGTGACGATGAGGAAGTGCTTTTTGGCACTGACCCAAAGAATCCTGACACTGATGGTGATAGTTATTCCGATGGTGTTGAGGTGGAAAGCGGTTATGACCCAAAAGTTCCAGCACCAGGCGACCGATTGAATGTTGACGTTTCTTCGTCCAGCACTTCTGCATCAAATGGAGATCGTGAAAATCTTACGGAGCAAGTTTCTTTGCAAATCGCAGAGCTTCTGACATCCCAAGAGTCTGACGAACCACTTTCTGAAGAATCTTTGCAAGATATTGTTGATGGAGCACTTGATGCTTCCTTGGATTATTCTGATCTTCCACCGATTTCTGAGGATGACATTATCGTTCTCAAACGTGATTACAAAAAACTTAGTGATGAGGAGCGTGCCGTGCGTGAACGTGAAGACATTTTGACCTACCTCACAACGGTTTCTTATATTATTGCCAGCAACTCCCCCCAAGATATCAGTTCTTATGAAGGTCTTTTGTCCATGCGCACGAAAGTTTCTTCTAAGTTTGATGATTTTTCCAGTCTTGGCTCTCCGGGAAGTATTTCTTATTTTGTGGAATTGGGAGAGCAGGGTGAACGCGTTCTTGAGCAGTTGAAACAAGTTGAGGTTCCTGTAGAAATGCTTGACATTCACATTCGTGGCATGCAAATTGCTCAATATGCCGTTAAGCTTCGTGATTCTGTACGCCCTGATGACAATGACCCCCTCCGAATGATTTCTGGACTTTCACAAGCACAAAGCCTTATCTCCTTGTCGAGTGTTTTTTTTACTGATGTGATGACTCATCTTTCTGATTTGGGTGTGACGAGTGACAGTCCTCTTATTTCGAATTTTATTGGGACGGCCATTTCTTCTGATACTACTGACTCTGTTGATTCTGGCGTTGATGATTCTGATTCTGACGTTGTGGAATAGTCTTTGTCTGTTTTTGTCTTTTTTGATAATTGTTTCTGCCATCTTTTGCTTCGTTGTGGCACAAGTTTATAATTTTCTTTTTCTTTATTTGTGCGTATTCGTTATTTTCTCTTCATCTTTCTGGCTGTCTTTTCTCTTTCTTTTTTTCCTACCCACCGGGCACAGGCGTGTTTTTGGAGTGATGCAATTTGCGCTGAATTTATTCATGAAGCATGGCGTGAGGCATATGACGAGATTCAGGCATATCTTCTTGCTTCTGCAAAACAAGCAGCCGTTGAGTCCGTGTACAATCTTGTGAATGGTTTCCTTGGTGATTTTGTAATCACGGATTTCCAAGACTATCTTGACACCACAGAGTTTCAGGATGCTGCTCTTCGCGCAAAGCTTATCCAACGACATCGAGGAACAGCATCGAGTGCTAACTATGAAAGCAATCCACTTTATGAGGGTGTTGCTTCTGCTGAATCAGCTTATGATGATTTGCGCAATCTGCCTCAGAGTTTTTCTGAATATGCTGAAAACCAGGTTCGTGGACTTTTGAAAAACAGCCCTTCTGACTGGACTCGTGTGGAGTCGGTTTGCAATGACTGGAAAAATCTTGATTCGTTTCGCTGTTTGAATACTGTTGTTGATGCCCATCCATTGAAGGAATCTGCGGTGATTGCTTCTGAAATTCAAGCTGAGGCAGAAAATTTACAAAAGACACTGACAGTGATGGCAACATCTTCCGGTTTTATTCCCAAAGTTGATTCTAGTGGCAAGGTTCAAACACCAGCAGCCATTCTTGAAGGTATTGCCGTTAAGGCTCACACAGCCGTTCAATCAATCATTGAGGCGGCAACAAATTGGCAAGAGGTTTTGGCAGGACTCACAACAGCCTATGCAAAGAAAGCGATTGATCAGGGAATTGACAGCTTGCAACGTGAGTTTGATCAACAACTTTCCAAATCATTGTCTCAATATCGTGGTTTTTGGTATGATGAATTTGGCGTGAATGATCCACGTCCACTGTTTGATGATTTGTATAATCAAACAAATCTTGTTTCTAATCAAAGCACGGAACGCACCTATTCAACAACCAAACCAGGAGCTGGTGAAGCTTGTTCCGCAAGACAAACGAGTGGTGTTTGCAAAAGCACCTGTGGAGAGGAAGAAATTTCTGCTTACAACATTTGTGGTTCTGGTCTTTGTTGTCTACCACCAGCAAAATAAACAAAAAAACTTTTTTCAAAAGAAGAAGCATCTGGGAAACTCTCGGGTGTTTTTTAACTTATTTCTCCAACATTTTTCTTTATGAGCTTTTTCTGAGTACTTTTTGTGTTGCAAGCCAGATGATTTTTTTCTATATAGTTCTTTATACCCTGTTTATCGTTTCATTAGGGTCTGCAAATTTTGACTCATCTTGAAAGTGCAATTTATTTATGGTGGACTGACATTTTCTTGACTTTTTTGTAATTTTCATTGTATAAGTAAGTAGTC
>JAGQLW010000039.1 GCA_020428995.1 Candidatus Moraniibacteriota bacterium
TGGTTAGTTAAAACAACTGTTGTGTTATCGGCATCATTCTTCCAGTCATCAGGAATTTTTCTGCAGATCTTTTTTATGTTTTTTCCTTCCCGCAACACCACCTTAATCTCCAGTTTAATTTTTTTTCAATGGCTTTTTCAATTTCTGTAACGAGTTTTTTGCCGTCACTTTCTTTTGTTTGAAACAATACATTTCCTGAGTTGATGTATGTCGAAACATTTTCATAACCAAGCGACTCGAAACATTTTTTCAATCTCGCCATTTCGATTTTGTTTTTCCCTCCAACGTTTATTCCCCGCAGAAATGCGATGTATATGCTCATGACAACAGTATAGAAAAGATTTATTTCTAACTAATATAGTTCGTACCAATAATACAAGAATTTCTTACTCTATTCATATCGCAATGCCTCCATTGGATCAAATTTTGATGCTCGCCATGCTGGATATAATCCAAAGATAACTCCAATAAGAGCTGACACGCTGAATGCAAGAACGACTGATGATTGAGACACGGAAGTACTCAGTCCAATGTTTGAATCAAGAAACCATGCAATACCAATACCAGACAATACACCCAGAAGACCACCTAGAAATGTAAGTGTAACTGCCTCTAAGAGGAATTGTCTGCGGATGTCACCAACAGTTGCACCAAGTGCTTTTCGCAAACCAATTTCACGTGTCCTTTCAGTCACACTTGTGAGCATCATGTTCATAATACCAATTCCTCCCACCAAAAGTGAGATACTTGCAATTGCTGCAAGAAGTGCTGTCAGAGCGCCAGTAACGGATGACGCTGTCTCAATAATATCTGCCTGATTGCGAATACGAAAGTCAGCTTCGGTCTCGTCAGTGATACCATGCGCTTCTAGAAGCATTGTATTTAATTCTTCTTCTGCCACTGTCATGTTTTGTGAATTCGTAACTGAAACGTCAATGCTTGATACTGTTTTTTCTCCAATAAGATATTGCTGAACGGTTCCAAGAGGTGCGTAGATTGTATCATCATTGTCACCCTTTTGAGCAAGAAGGCCAATCACCGTGAATGTCACCCCATTAATCCTCACGCTGTCTCCCACTGGATCACTTTCAAGTGTCGTCCCGTCACCAAACAAATCGAGTGCGGCTTGTGACCCCAGAACAACAACGCGAGATAATTTCTTGTCATCTGCCAGTGTCAAAAATGAACCTCTTTCGACACTACTGTTATAAACAGAAGCATAGTCACTTGTTGTCCCAAGAACTGTTGTATTAACGTTGTTCCCTCCCGCAATCACTTGATACCGTCCAGATGCTTGTGGCGCAACATAACTGAGATATTGCGAATCCTGCCTAAGCATGTCAACATCTTCCGTTGTCAAAGAATCTTGATTACCTCCCGTGTTTGTTGGTCCAAAACCACCACGACCTCCTCCTCCAGCGCGGATCATGAGAAGGTTTGCACCAATCCCTTGGATACGCTCCTCAATGTCATTCTGTGCACCACGCCCCACAGCTGTCATTGTGATTACACTTCCAATTCCAATTACAATCCCAAGAATCGTCAAAAAAGTCCGCGCTTTGTTCACGGTGATTGCAGTATATGTTTCAGAAATGAGATCGTTGGTAAGCATATTTTTTTACAAAGTCTTTACATCTGACAAAATTTTTCCATCCCTAATTGTGATGATGCGCTCTGCGTTTTGAGCAACATCTTCTTCGTGTGTGATGAGAATGATTGTGTGCCCCTCTTTTTCGTTAAGTTCTTTGAACATTTTGAGAACCGATTGTCCTGTTTTGGTGTCAAGGTTTCCTGTTGGTTCGTCTGCGAGGATTATTGCTGGATCATTAATAAGTGCTCTGGCAATTGCAACACGTTGCATCTGTCCTCCCGAGATTTGATTGGAGAGATGGTTCCACCTCTTTGGGTCAATGTGAACTGCGTTTAGCGCTTTTTGAGCCTTTGCTTTGCGTTCACTGACTGGCACCTCTGCATAGACAAGCGGAAGCATGACATTACGCAAAACACTTGTTCTTTTTAAGAGATTGAATGACTGAAACACAAAACCAATTTCTTCACGCCTGAGAAACGCCAGCTGTCTTGCACTCATCTTTGAAAGATCTTTCCCACGTAAAAAATATTGCCCACCTGTTGGACTGTCTAGTGCACCAAGAATATGCATCAATGTTGATTTTCCACTGCCACTTGGGCCCATAATTGCAACAAACTCACCTTCAGCAATATCGAAACTTATATTATCCAATGCGAGCGTTTCATTTTTCCCCGGGTTATATATTTTTGTCAGATTTCTACAGGAGATCATATTCTTTTTCTTTTTTTGCTAGAATTTTAACGACCTGGACCACCACCAACTCCTGGAAGATTCAAGTTCCCCAACAAACCACTCGATGTTTCCGCGTCTTCTTTTGATTGTGCTTGCACAGTATTTGTTATCACCGTATCTCCAGCACTCAAACCACTCGTGATCTCAGTGTAAAATGTGTTTGATGTCCCTGTTTTCACTGTTGTCTTTATGACTTGGTTATTTATCATCCGTTCCACATACACTTCTTTACCTGAACCTTTGACAGCGCTGTTTGGCACGATTAAGACGTTGTCTACACTTTGCGCTGTGATCTCTGCATTTACACTCATACCTGGTCTGAGTTTGGTTTCACTTTCGTCTATGGAAATTTCTACGCCATAACCCACAACACCTTGGTCTGCCACACCAATTGTGTCAACGCGTGAAACTTTTCCTGTGACTTCCACTCCCTCAAGAGCATCAAATGTAAGTGTTACAGGATTACCTTCCGTCACACCCAAAGCATCAACCTCATTAAGTGTTACCACAACAATATTTTCATCAGTAATGACAGATGCGAGCACATCTGTACGCGTGACACTATCGCCACTACTGATTGCTAGGTCCGTAATAATACCATCAAATGGCGCTCGTATTTGATAATCACCCAGCTTTTCCTGTGCTTGTGTCAGTGCATTCATGCGTTCTTGCACATTAATTTCATCCAACTGTCGCACACGCTTGTCATCTACTGTCTGTTTTTCGTAAACATCTTCTGTTTGTTTTAATTTAATCTGAGCACTTCTTAGTGCCAATTGAGCATTTTGGACACTGCGTGTTGCGTCACGACTGTCCAGTGAAAACAACAACTGCCCTTCTGTTACTTTTTGATTGTTCTCGACATACACAGCCGTCACATCAATTGCATCCCCTGCTGCCACCGCTTTCAATTCCACCTGTTGAGATGATTCTACTTGTCCAACTCCGGACACAACAATATCAATATCTCCTATTCGCGCATCAGAAAATTCATACGTCACTTCTGTGGAGCTCGTTGTGTCAGATGTCTGTTGTTTTCCGAGGTATAGAGAACCTGCAAATATAATTATTATAATGGCGACAATCCATAGGTTCTTCTTGATAAAATCACGTACTGTTGTCATATTTATTGTTGTTGCAAGGAAACACTTTCTGCCTCTTGCGTGCCCTCTTTAAGAATTACTGTTACTGTTTCCCCTTCTTTAATTGCTGATCGCTCAATCACCTCTTGAACTTGTACATCTTCGCCTTCAACTCCTTGTCCACGCCCACCACCAAATCCTCCGAATCCTTTTACAAATTTTGTTTCGTCTGTCAGTGTGATAACTTTTTCTCCTGTAATTTCAGGCTCACCTTGTGCCACACGTTCTTCTTGTCTTTGTGCTCGCTGTGCTTGGCGTTCTTCGTCTGTCATGTTTTCCATTTGTGTTCGATCAAAACCACCAGCAGTGTTTTGTCTTTGTGCAAAAGTCCCCACAACAATTTGAGTGTCTGAGATACTCATCACACGCCCCCTGATGTTTACATCTGGATTGAAGTTTTCAATATTTCTTTGGTTGGTAGTCCTTTGATCATCACTTCCACTGCTTTTGTTTAAGTTTGTAGTATCATCTTTTGCACCCCAGTCAGTGCCTATGAAATAGCCTGCAATTCCAATAATCACAACAATCCCCACAACAATAAGATTCTTCATAGTATATAAATAAAAAATAATATGTGTTTGCATCTTAGCGCACTTTCTCCATAAACACGATTCTTTAACAAAATCCCCAATATAGATTTCCAAAAAAATAAGCCTATCTCTCCCAACAAGACTTGTCCTTTGTTTGCGTTTTAATTGTACGCAAAAAATGAAAAAAGTTTGCGATAAGCATTTTTTTGCAGGACTTTTCTGCAAATTCTGTTCTTATGGTTTCTTTCACTTTTTACTGATTGATAATTTTTCGATGCCGTCTTTCAGAACCATTGTCGCTTTGCAATCGTCTTCGTTGTACAAGAGTATTCTTTGTAATATTTTTTCATCTCCCGTTTCAAGATATTCATTGAACCATTGGATGGAAAGTGCTCCGGATGGTGTTTCATCTCTCCATGAAAACCCCAAATATTGTGCCAATTCTTTCAAAGAATAACTTGAGACTGGCCAGTCCGTGTCTTTTTGCACGATTTGATAGAGGTCAATCACACGAGGACTGTTGAAAAATGATTCCACTTCCTCTGCTGTTACTGCGCTGGGATACAATTTTTGCATTTTTCGATATGTTGTCTTTTCGTGATGAGAGTAATAGTATACGGAGAAATCATCTTGTGGTAATGATCTTATGTATTTCCAAAAATTTGCAAAAGCCTCTTGTTCTGCTTCTTGTGTTTTCTCTTTTGCGGTGAAGTGGATGAATCTTTCGCATTCCGCACTTCTTTCATACACTCCGTGCATATAGACAAACTCCTGTGTTGGATCATCTTCAATGTCGAAAAACAATTCATGCGACACATTTGGAAATTCTATTTTTCTATACACAACAGGTTTTTTTGTCTTTGTTAGGATCGTTGACCGTCTTACGATTTTTTCCAAAGTGTTCTTTCCAATTTTTCTGAGAAACTGCTTGTCTTTCTTTTTTTGATTCATCAGTTCATCAATATCCAAGTCAGTCACTCCTGCCATTTTTTCAATTCCCAAATCTTGGTTTATTACATCCCTTTGAGAACGCCCTACATAAAAAATATTTGAAAGGTCTTCGTTTTCTTTGCACCATTTTTTGCAACTTCCATACCATGGGCACAGTTTGCACACTCCACTCATTGCTGGCTTGTTTTTTTCCTCACCACTGAGTAACACCTGAACATTGTTTTTTGATTGTTCATAAAATTCCCACCATGTAATTTTGTTTCTTTTCCCCATAGGTGAATGCAACTCGTATTGAACTTCGTTTTTGTGAATGTCAATAATCTTTCCTGTTCCGGTGTTTGGCAGGCCCAATTTTTGAAGCAATTCAATATAAAAACACAGCTGAACAGCGTAGTGAGGTTTTGGTTTTCCCTCTTCTTCAGAATCTTGGCTGACACCCTCAATTGCACTTCCTGATTTAATGTCTATTGGCAGATATTTTCCATCTGGCATTCGCTGGAGAAGGTCTGGAATTCCCAAATCGTTCTCGTGTTTCAAAACTCCTTGATAAATCAAAGGTGTTTGGTTCTTGATTGCTTGCATTGTTTTTTGAAACCTGTCCTCGTGTGAGCCTTTGCTTAGGTCGAGAGATTCACCCATTTTCTTCACAATCCTTTCTTCGTGCACAACCCCTCTTTTCCACAATAATTCCACGAACGGATTTGCTTCTTGAATTTTTTCATCCTGTGGACCATAAACATCCCTCCACACTCTGTGTGGACATTGCAAATAATCGTATAGTTTTGATGCTGTGATGTTTTGTTTCATGAAATATTTTTTATTTAAACCATTTTTGCGCACTGGGTCTGCGATGCGGACACCCCGGCCAACAACATGGGCGACGCCTCCCTTTTTGCAAATCTTCTTGAAGTCGCACGAGATGCTCTTTGCGGGTTTCTGACTTTTTCACGATTGTCACCCAACAAATCCATTCGTTTTTTGCCAATGGTGTGAGACTGTTCCATTTCTCCAAAACATCTGGATTTTTGTTTAATACTTCTTGTAGGTCTTTTGGTGTTTTGTGCATGATGTTTTTTTGTTGTTTACCGCACGACTATCACTTTTATGATCTCTTCCTTAGAAAGAACGAATCACCGCCCAGATTACATATATAGTGGCAAGATTTTGCACAATAAGAACAGGGATGCCGATTTGGAAATACCATTTTTTTGTCTTGTGACGAAATGTCAACATGCCGAGATACACCCCAATACCACCAAACATGGTTGCCAGAAAAAATATAAAACCTTCTGGAGCGCGGTTGGCATTGTGCCCGCGCACTGCTGTGCGTTTGTCATGAGCCATAACAAGAAACGCCACCATGTTTATGGTCGCCACAATACCGATCAGCATATATCCCGCCTGGGTGTTGAATATTTCCATAGAACGTGCCTACCATATCTGTTGAAACAATGTTGCCTGAGAACCTGTCTACAACCTCACCAAAAGTATAAAAAAAATACATTTATCGTCTAAAATCTCATAATTTTTGCTCAAAATTCTGAGATTTGCAGCTCGACATGAGACATGTAGGCAGGTTCTGAAACAGTTACCTTGATCATAGTTCTTTTTATTGTTCACTTTCATAATCCTCTTTTTTCCTTTGAAAATCAAGTGTTTCGCGCTTTTTTGCAAAAAAATGGTTATGGTCACTTTTTTTATCCCCTTCACCAATGCTCCTTGATATTTTGGCGAAAATATGATTAACTGGAATGTCTATCAACAACACAAAAGGAGGTGGCAGATGGACATAAGGTCAAAGTTGGATTATCCGGCTGGGGCGCTCACAAATTTTGCTCCGTATTGTTTCGAAATTGACGGTGTAAAATGCGCTTCAATGGAGGGTTTTCTTCAGTCACTTAAGGCTGACAACCTACTCGTTCAAAAAGAGATTTGCCAATTGGTCGGCATCGAAGCTAAGAACTTGGGCAATGAGCACAACACCGCCTGGAAAAAAACTCAAACGCTTTTCTGGCAAGGTCGTAAATATGACCGCCAAGGTACTAAGTACCAGGAACTACTCGACAGGGCATACGATGAACTCGCCAAAAACGAGGAATTCAGAAAAGCGTTGTTGGCAACTGGGCAGGAGGTGCTGACCCACTCAATTGGCAAATCGGATCCGTTTGAAACAATCCTGACCGAGGACGAATTCTGTTCAAGGCTTATGCAGCTGAGGAGCAAAATTTATTGAACTGTCTTGGGTGGATTCAACGCTGGGCGTCTCAATCATTGGGGCGCCTATTTTTTCGCCAAAAAGAACAAAAAAACTATTTCTTTAAAAAATGGAATTTCGCACAACGTTTCAGTATATCTGATGTTTGCCAAAATTCCTTTTAAAATCAATTATTTTTTGGCAAATATGGGTCGAGCGAGGGCACGAGTGATCCAGATATACTGTGTTATGTGAGGATTCTTTTTGGCTTCCTTATTCTTTATTTTGTGCCAAAAAGAAAGTGCAACGTCCCCTTGATTTTTTTTAAATTTTTTATGTTTTTTTACCATAGATTAATTTTAGTACTAACAACGAGAAAGTTAAACTAGCCTCGATAGTGGTAAAAATCATTATGGGATGACTACCTATGCCATAGCCATAAATTACAAAAATAATCAGCCCTGTTAAAAGTAGTGTATTCCAAGCAAGTGAAATATCTTCTGTTGATTTAGTTTTCCAAGATTTAATTACTTGAGGAGCAAGGGCTGATGCGATGATTGCAGCACCTATATGACCTACTATTTCTATATCCATAATGATTTTTGTTAAGTAATAAAAAATTTAAAAAAATTTCGTACAATGCGAGGATAGACGAAGTCTTGAAAAAGACTGAGAGGAAAAGTGAAATTCATTTCACTTTTTTTCGAAGGATTTTTCAAGATTTGGGCGGGTGTCAGCACCGTCTCTTTTTTATGCACGTATACCAGCCGTCTATCCGGTGTTATTTGGAACCGTGATAACGCGAGCCCAAGTCTATCCTCGCATTATTTGGAACCGAGCGAGCGAGGTTTCAAATAATTCGTTTTTATGCGATATATTTTCACAATTTAAATATAAAATTGTATGTTATACGAAGTTATGATAAGTTTAAATCGTATAAAAACTATAATAAATTTCAAACATCTGTGCAAACAGAAATTGATAAAGCTGAACGAGAACTGAAAATTAAGAATTATAGCTCCAAAACTATAAAAAGCTACCTTTATGGCCTGCGAGAATACTTTTCTTTTAAGGGTAGCGACTTTGCAAAGCTTGATCAGGAAGATATTCGTAATTTTTTGCTACATTGCGAGAAAAGGTCCATTTCACCTCAGAGCAGAAACCTGTTTTTGAATGCTATAAAGTTTTACTACCGTAATGTGCTTAAGAATAACCAAAAAATCGAAATTCAATCCGTTAAAAAACCAAAGAGTTTACCTACTGTTTTATCGCGAAGTGAAATAAACAGGATTTTAGAATCGCTCAAAAATGCAAAGCATAAACTCCTGTTGTCACTCGCCTATGGAGCAGGACTACGGGTCAGTGAAGTTGTATCCCTAAAAGTACAAGATTTTGATTTTGAAGAATTAGCCGTGCATATTAAACAGGCAAAGGGGCAAAAATACCGGATAAGCGTAATGCCAGGAAGTTTAACTGATAGTTTGAAGAACTTAACTGCAGGGAAGACAGGAAACGATCTTGTTTTTGCAAGTGAGCGAGGTGGAAAGTTAACAACGCGAACAGCACAAAAAGTTTTTGAAAATGCGCTCACGGATTCGGGTGTAAAAAAAGACGCCACTTTTCATTCACTTAGACATTCTTTCGCCACGCATTTGCTGGAAAATGGAACTGATGTTCGCTATGTGCAAGAGTTATTGGGACACAGTAATATCCGTACAACACAAATCTACACACAAGTAACCAATCCGAAACTAAAAAATATTAAAAGTCCGTTTTGATAAAAATGAGGGAAGCCCGCTTTTGGCCCAAAATGAAGTTTGAGCCGATATTTTTTCAGATTCTTTGGCGGTTTTTCAATCCGAAAGGGTCGCTTCTGCGAACGGAGCCTTCGCTCCTCTTGCGAAACCGGGGTTATCAAAAACGTGAAGCAATTCACTTTTTTGAAATACCCTTCGAGTCCCTCCTGTTTCACAAGTAAATAAAAATAACACCACCCTGGTGTTATTTTTATTTACTGCGGGCTACTCGGGTCTGGAACCCATAACTATGGGGAATTATAAGGCTTTCTTGGGGTTCTGTACAGAATTGCTATTTGGAGAGGTCGGGTCGGGTTTTTGGGAATAAAATGAGACAAATGAGACACAGGACAGCCCCTGTCTCAAAAATAAAAAAGATGCTCAGTTGTTTCTTATTTTACCAAAGAAAAAGGCGCCATAGAGTTTCCATGGCGCCATATTCTCAATAGACCATACGATTAGTATGCCTTTGAGAAAAGGACAGTCTTTAATGCTTGATTACCACACCAGATGCATTTATTACCTTCATGCGTATGTTCCGGCATGTTGCGAGTTGTTGCGCTGGTCTCCTCCTTGATCGCTTTCTCACACGCCGGGCTTCCGCACCAGCGCGCACTAATGAACCCGTCTTGCCGATTCAGATGTTCGATGAATTCCTCTTTACTGTGCACCGAAATGGTGCGCTCGTCCAAGTTAGCCGAAGATTTCTTGAGCATCGCACGTTGCATCTCGGAGAGACGATCCGGAAGCGTTTCCAACGCGTCCATAGAGAGATGCACTTTCTCTCCAGTAAAGCGCCACGCGCGCACGAGGGTGTTTTGCGCAGCGTCGCGGGGGCCAATCTCGATACGCAGAGGGACGCCACGCATTTCGTGCTGATAGAACTTGGCGCCAGGTTTTATCCCGTCGCGGTCGTCCACCTGGACACGAAGTTCGAGACCACGCAGCTGTTGTGCCACCTCGCTGACGCGAGACATGACCAGCTCAGGCTCTTTCTCGGCCGCAACTGGCACGATTACAACCTGAATCGGTGCAACCTCGGGAGGCAGCACCATGCCACGATCATCTCCATGGATCACATAATAAGTGCGCCTATGAGGCGGGTACTTACTCCCCAAGAGGTCATGTGCACGAACTTCTGCTCGCCGTCCTTGTCGAGGAAGGTCACGTTCGCCATGCGGGAGAAGTTCTCCCCAAGGTAGTGAATCGTTCCCATCTGCAGACCCTTGCCGTCAGGCATGAGCCCTTCAATGCTGTGCGATTCGACTGCGCCGGCAAATTTTTCCTTCTCCGATTTCACACCGCATACGGTCGGCATGGCGAGTACTTCAGACACGAAGTCGTGGTACACCGCCACCATTTCCGCAACTTCTTGCCGAGCTTCGGCTTCAGTTGTGTGTGCGGTGTGCCCTTCCTGCCAGAGAAACTCCGTGTTGCGCAGAAAGAGCCGAGGACGTTTTTCCCAGCGAACCACGTTGCCCCATTGGTTGATCCTCAGAGGCAGATCGCGATACGAGTTTATCCACCGTGCCATACTTTCATGCACAATGGTCTCGGACGTCGGCCGAACGATGAGGCGCTCTTGAAGCTCCTCGCCACCAGCATACGTCACTACCGCAACCTCAGGCGCGAAGCCCTCGACGTGGTCTTTTTCCCGAGACAGATACGACTCGGGGATGAACATCGGGAAGCAGGTGTTGGATACACCTCGTGCCTTGATGCGTGCATCAAGTGCGCTTTGGATGAACTCCCAAATCGCATACCCGTACGGACGGATCACCATACAGCCCTTTACCGGGGCATGTTCAGCAAGTTCCGCCCGAGCAATGACTTCCTGATACCACGCCGACATATCTGCCGTGCGGTCAGGAAGCGCCTGGTTACTCTTCGATTTCATGTTTCACCTCCATCAAGAATGTGTGAAGATACTCGTCTGTTGTCTCCTGACTTTCGCCAGTGAGACGATTTCGAACTTCGTATAACCCCGCGGCAGTCTTGTTTCCAAGAACCACACGAAACGGGGCACCAAGGAGATCGGTATCGACAAGACGCCGACCGAGAGACTGCTTCCGCAGGTCGAGAAGCACACTGTGCCCAGCCCTTTTCAGAGCGTAGTACAGCTTACGTGCTTCATGAGCCCGTGCATCACCCGCAACCATATGCACCAGGTACGGTGCGATATGGTACGGAAACATAAGGCCTTTGTCGTCATGGTGATTTTCAGCAATGAGCTGCAACAGACGACTGACCCCCAATCCCATCATAGCAACATGCACCGGGACATCACTGTTTGCCGGTGTCGCCTGCATAACAGACGACAAGTTGTTGCCACTGCGCATGACGTCGCCTATCTCGGCGCCGTCCACCAAGTCAAACTCAGTGTGATCGCACGAGGGACAAGTTTTCAGTTCTTCTCGCACCCGATATGACGCACCGCAGTTGCGGCACACAGGAACGATGCACTGCTTGGTCACCGACGGTATCCAGTACGAATACGTCGGGACGCCCATGGTTGACGGGAAATACATCCCGCGACGCGCCGAAAGTCCAGCCCACTTGGTAACCTCGTCCATGACGGATTCGAGGTCACGTGCCGCCAACTCGCTCTCTTCTGCGCTGTGCGTAAGCGCGTATAGATCGACGAGTGTGAAGGAGCGTGAACGGATCAGTCCGTGTGCAGGACGTATCTCATTCCGAACCCTTTCACCGAGGTGAAAGACCCGAATCGGCAAATCTTTGGCAAGAAAGCTTGATTGCCGAAAGAGATCGAGCACCGCTTCTTCTTGCGTCGGATTGATGACGAATCGTTTGTCACCGATCACTGTTTCGCAGAGCAGACCCGGATACTTCGCAGCTCGACCGGATTCTTCCCACAAATCATATTTCTGTAAAAGTGGCAGAGACACTTCGCTGAATCCATGATCCGCAGCAATGGTCCGTACTGCCTCGGATACCTTGTGCAGTAGCGCCGCGCCAAATGGCAACAGCGCAATACACCCAGGTGAAATCACCTTGACGAATCCAGAAGCTTCGAGCAATGAAAAGCCATCGCTCGCTGCATCCGGTTTTTTCGTCGGAAAAAACGCATGTTCGTAGATCATTGATTAACCTCCAAACTAGATTGTTAAAGAACAGAAACTAACATTTCAATCTATAATAAAAAACCCAGTCCGTCAATATTCCTTCTATGGAAAAATCGGACTGGGTTATCTCGTACAAAAAACGATGTCACAGAGATTCAAAGATAGCAAGGTTTTCAGTTACTTCTTTGAGCAGTGAGCGCATGAACGCACACTTGTTGCGATCAAGTGTCGCACTTGCTATCCGCTGGTACGCCGGGCACGGACCCCCACAGATGTTTCGTGCCGAGCATGTGAGACATTCGTCTTCACGATGAATCGGCGTCTGCAAGGTTGTTTCCCCACCTCCGAAAGGTGTGGTGAGAAATGGATGCCACTTCTGCGAGCAGTATGACATGCTTCCATCCGGTCCGACCGAAGCCATGACCGTGTCGCACACGAGAGCACAGGGCCCTTCGCGCTTCATGTTGCCAGCAAGAGCTGCCAGCGGCGGCGAAGCGGCGGAATCGACGCTTACACCGTATTCACGGGCCATGCCGGTGAGCTGAACGAGCAGTTTGGCATACTCCGCACCTGGCACGGTCCACTGAACCGTATCGAAGTGCAGCGGAGTGTTGACCGTGACGGTCTTCATGGGAAACGCATCGAGGACGCTATTGAAAATGTACGGCAACTCATCCAGAAAGTCCGGATTTGGCGTGATGAGAACGTGAGCATCGATCCCCGCTTCAACAAGCCGCATGTAGTTGGCGTGCACCGTCTTGAACGTCCCGCGACCATTTGCGTATATACGCAGCTGATCGTTGATCTCCTCAGGCCCGTCGACCGATACACCGACCTTCACATCATGCTCCTTGAAGAACGAAATAATCTCGTCCGTCAGAAGCGTCAGGTTGGTCGTCATGGTGTAGAGCGGCCGTACTATGTCGCCGTTAGCGACAGCTTCCTCAGCGATCTCCACCGCTCGCTTGATATAGTCAAAGCGAAGCAGCGGTTCTCCACCAAAGAAGTGGTAGGTCACACGACGTTTTGCACCGTATGGTATCGTCGCCCAGATCACCTTTTCGAGAGTTTCCGGTGCCATGACCCGCAGCTTGTCCGCGTGTTTGACCACGAAGCATTCGGCACAACGGAGACTGCACTTTTCAGTCAGCACAATCCGAAACGCGCGAACGTTTGGCCGCAGCTTGAACACCGCGACCGGTGGTGCCGGCATTTGGGCTGCGACAACCTCAAGTTCAACAAGCTCGTCGATCACCTCCGCGATTTCTTCGTCACCCTCACGGGCGGCGAGAACCTCGTCAACCGTGCGCGCCTCGGCGAAGTCGCCGAGAAGTTCACGATGGATTGGATCCAGCTCCGTCAGTGCGAGAGTGTCCTCATTGAAGTGAATGAGGGACTCACCTTCGCCTCCGTAGAACTGGTGTGGTACTGCGATGAGTTTCATGGTCGTTCTCTCCAGAAGTTTGGAATGTCAAACAAAGACGCACAGTGACCACCAAAGCAAGGCGGCACATCGTGCGCGGTTAGCTCATTGCTCGCGAGCGCTTGCAGCACTGCGTCAAGAGGATCTTCGAACAGGTTTCCGAGGACGACGTCCTCACGATGGAAACATGGAGTGAGCGTTCCCTGTGCATTGCACACAAAGTATTCTTTCCCCATACGACACCGCACGACGCCGACTGCCCATTGAATGCGCGTTCGGTTAGTTCAATATACCGAGACGCGTGAGAGGCCCGAAGAGAAGGTTCTACATCACGCATTGCCTGCATGATAGTTCCACCATCATCGGTCGAGTCGTTAGGGAGAAACACGCGCTGGATGCGCACATCCTCCACACCCAACCCCTTCAGCCAGGAGATAGTCTCCATAAGCGTTGGAGTGTTGAGCTTCGCAACGACGGTCGTGGTCACCACATTACGGTAACCCCTCTCGATGAGACCAGTAATGGCCGACACCGTATCATGATGGCGCCCGCGAAGGGCGTTATTGATATCAGCATCGTGTGAATCGATCGAAATATCAACCCGATCAACCCCAAGACCAATAATGGTATCCAGATCTTCTTCAGTGAGACGGACTGCGCTGGTGTTGATAATCACCTTGAGTCCGCGAGCCTTCAGCTCAGAGATGAGCACGTACGTCTCATACTTGAACCGAGAGTGCAGTGGGTCACCTCCAGAGAGAATCACAGTGTTGAATCCAACAGAGGCGATTCTTTCGGCGGCACGACCCACTATTTCCGGCTGGACACGGAAGCGCGAACGCTTCTCATGACCTGTCGTGTAGAAACAGTTTGTGCAATTGATATCGCACGTACTGTTTACTAGCAAAAACAGCACTTTCATGATCGCCTCCATATAGACGAAGTGCCTGGGGAGCGGGGCTCACCAGGCACGGGTTGAGGGATGGGCGTGGTTAGCCCGACTGGCAGCTCGTCCGCGGCTTCTGCGGCTTGAGCTGGATGCGACGGGCCTTCACCCGCTTGTCTTTCCGCTGCGTCTTCATGAGGTCACCCCTTTCAATCGATACAGTTGTTGACGTCAACGAGGATCTTATGTTAAAGAATCTCAGAAGAGAGTTATCATTCAAAGCGGATTAAGTCAAGCAGTGTTAAGGCATTCAACCAGTGTGATACAAAGCCAAAAAAAAGAAATCTGGCTTACTCCCAAATAATACCGTTTCCTATCTTGAGGACGTTAGAGTTTTTTGAACTACACAAAAGCGCAGATCTTTCGCTAATTCCGTACAATTTTGAATTCGTAAATTGAGAATTGGAAAAAAGATTCTCTGCTCGATGAAACGAATTTTCTGTTGCGTGTACAAGCACTCCTAAAGATTTTCCCGCAAGATCCCAACCATTCCGTATTTCTTGCAACTCACCATCTTCATGAATATACCAGGTGGCAAGAGCTTGAGCGCCGGCACTCATACCGGCAACAACAGCACCTCGAACAATAGCTTCACGCAAAAATGGCACAAGATTCCATTTTTCAAAGTGATCCATGAGGAGTTTGGTTATTCCTCCCCCAAGATAAATAACAGAAGCATTTTTTATTGCATTTTCAGAAAATTCACGCCCCTTAGATTCTGCGGCAATTGTAACCTTAAAATAGTCTCCGAATGTTTCTTCTATTACATCCCAATATCCTTCAGCATCACTTGCAGCAGCCCCAAAAAAAACAAGGGATGAACCTTCATTTGCAGAGTTTTTTATCGCCTCATCTATTTCGCGTGTTTCACCCCTTGCGATCTCTCCACCTCCAATAAGAAAGATATTATTGCTCATAGTTTTTATAAAAATGTTTAGAATATGTCTTTAAAAAAGATACTACAGGCAGGATAAATATCAAGTCAAATCTAAGGACGTCTTCCTAATCTGACAAGTGATCAGCTTTTTCAATCCTTGCACAATGTTGGTCTTGGTTCCCATTCCAATCCGTTTTCCCAGAAAGCTCTCCGTTTGTGACATTTGCCGCACTCAAACATAAAAAGAACCTGTTCATTTCCTGTCGAATCATCCATGAGATCTCGGGAAATACAATTGGTAAGACGACTACTGCATCCAAGACATCTTATCCCTTTGGGCTCAGTGGCATCTTCAAGTCTTCCATCTTTTGCACGGTCACGACTCATCCAGTCACTAATCGTTTTTTCCTTATTGGCATAGGATTCTCCTTTTTTGAAATAGAGAGCTAGATCTGCAACGAGCCCTCCATGAAGCCTACGAGATGGTTTTGTAGGATTAAACTTCTCTCCAGACTTAACATATGTATCATGCACTTCGCTATCCCAACACTCGCATTCATCAATAGTCATGCGATCGTAAAGTTCGGAGTAGTAGGTGTAATCTTGGAGATGTTTATAGTTATTCATCTGATGTTAAGTTTTTCTCCTCTTTTTTCAAATGCCTCTTTTCCGCCTTCAAGTTTCAGCAATTCCTCTCTGTTTTTTATGTTCTCAATTGTCGTTTCAATAACTTCAGTTTGTCCCGATTCATTTTTCAAAATGAAAATTTTCTCTGCATCTCCGTTGATTACAAAATTTGCGTTATGGGTGGCAAAAATGATTTGGCGATCTGATTTTTTCTCTTTCAACAAAGGCACAAGATAATTTGCAATCAATGAGCTATCAAGGTGAGCCTCTGGTTCATCAATAATTAGCGGATAATTACTAAACAAAAGCAAAATTACAACTACCGCGGTACATCTTTGTCCAAAAGACGCTTGTTCGACATCTCGATTGTCATATTTAACTTGGATTATCTTGTTCAACTTCACATCGTACAAGTGTTTATCCCTAATTACCCGAAAGATTTGAAAATTTTTCTCTTCCTTAAAAACCTCATCAAGAAACTTGGTGTATTTCTTATCGCTCTTCTGGGATTGTTGGATAATTTTTCTAATGTCATCAAATGAGTTTTTGGAAAAAGTTTGCCCATTGCCCGTTATAAATTCGCATACTTCTTTGCCTCGTTCCGTATCGTGGTACTTTGTGAAAAAATGATTGTAAAATTCTTCTGCCAAAGCAACCCAGGCACCTTTTTCATTGAAAGAATATTCAAGTGAAATTTGCTTGATATCTTTTCCTTGATTGTCTTCGAACTGTTTTTTCAATAAATCTTGCAAGGGATTCAATATCTCAGTAATTCTCGTTTCGTAGTTCTTTTTATTTGTATTTAATTCAGTAACAACGCTTTCAAGCGTTGTTATAACTTTTGTTTTAGCCTCAATTTGAGCAGTCAAACTCCTAATTTCGCTTTCCAAGTTTGTTATTTTTTGTGGGGCGGACTTGATCTGTTCAACACTTTCGGGAGTATAACCAGCTTTCTCAATTAGTGTTTTGGCTTTGGCTTCTGATCCTGTCAGAGCTTTTTTGATCTCTGATTCTTTCTTCGCCTCATCTGCAAATTTTTCTTCTTCCAACAATTCAACTGCTTCAGCAATCTTGGTTATCGCAAGGTCATAAGCTTTTTCGTATTCAGTTTTTTCGACTTCTTCTTTCGATTCTTCAGATTCTGGAATTAGATCAGACAATGAATTTTTAAGATCAGATATATTTTCTTTCCAATCTTCTAACTTCTGCAATTCTTTTGATTATCTGTAATTCCAGTAATAACCTCGTTATATTCTTTGCTCGATAATACTTTAACGCTATTTTCGAGCGTTCTTTTTTCTTTTTCTTTTGTAACTTTTTGATCCTCAAGAGTTTTCAAATTAGAAACGGCTTGAATAATTTGACCAAGTTTTCCTTTCAAGGATTCAATTTCTTCCTCGTATCCTTCTAAAATATT
>JAGQLW010000040.1 GCA_020428995.1 Candidatus Moraniibacteriota bacterium
AAAAAAGTTGCGTTTTTACGGCGTGTACCCTGACAGCCATGATGTTATCTTTGTCTGTGCTTTTACACACCTGTTACTGATTGTGCAATTTCCACTCGTGTCTTCCCCCCATCGCACCTCACTTGTCACAATTCTTTCGTCACCAGAACCACTGACCTCCATTTTCCGACGAAAAATTGTTGATTCCCCATTAGCATGAGTATAAAAACCGCTACTGATGTTTAGATTGGAAAAACTATTTCCACAGTTTGTGTCGATGCTAATATCTCCGTCAATTTTCACACACCCATCATCAATATTTACAAATGGCTCCTTGTTTGTCGCGTCCCGACTTATTTGATTGATGATGTTCGTATCTCTGATGTTTTTCACTCCTTCCACGGCTTCTTGCGCAAGTGACGCGGCAATCACTGAGTTTCGCGCATCGATGGAATTTGTAATTGCGCTTGAGAATGCCGTAAATACAGACGTAACCACAATAGTCAACACTGCTGCAGCAATTGCTAACTCCATTATGGAAAAACCTTTTTGTATGTTATATTTTCGTTTTTTTGTCATAACTATTTGAGATGATGGTCAGAAAAATCATTCACACTCTGAGCCCACTCCGACACGACCCGTGACTTCCATGCAAATGTCTACTGTGTGTCCTGTTGGATGACGTAAGGTGATTATTGTTTTACCACTAACATTCGCACGTC
Organism: Candidatus Moraniibacteriota bacterium; assembly: GCA_020428995.1. Lineage (GTDB taxonomy): Bacteria > Patescibacteriota > Minisyncoccia > Moranbacterales > JAGQLW01. The sequence goes on from JAGQLW010000040.1 coordinate 702, forward strand.
CGTGTGGCAACGTGAATTCATATTCATTTGCTCCGGCACCAGAAGAAAATTCGACACCACTTTCTAGAACATCACTAACAATATCCTCTTGTGCGCATTCTGTTGCGGGATCGGTTACAACAACACCTGGCGCGTGATAAGTATAATATGGAATATAGACTTTGTTGTTGTTTTGATCAAAACGCACCCCAAAAGCACATGGCACCTTCAGGTCATCCACTTGTTTCCCTGTGAGGGCATTGTTTTGCATCTCACGAAGGACAGCTGCAAATTTCTGTGCTTCCGCTTCCACCTCTTTGACTTGTCGTTGAGCCCCAAAATACACCAAAGACACTCCGGTCATGATTGTGATGATGGAAATAACAACAATCACTTCCAGCAATGTCGTTCCTTTTTTTGTTTTTTTCTGTTCTTGCATTTTTTTTGTTTTTCTGCGAAACATGTCGCGTTTTTCTGTGTTTTTATTCACACTCGTCCTCAAACCCTGCCGCTGCCATACAACCTTCCGCGGTACATTCCATACGACACCCTCGACAATCCCATCCATCTGTTTCCACAACCCAATTCACCCCTGTTTTCGGAAAGACTGTGAAATTGGGTGTGTCGGCACCGCATTTGTTTGGCAATTCAGGATATGTTGCGTCAATGCTCGGACTGTCACACACAGGATCTCCAGGGTTGCCATCTTGTGCCGTTCCATTTGCGCCCGTACACAATTCAACAGCAGTTTGAACACTGCGTATGGATGTTTTGTATCCATTAATTGCGGCTTTTCTTTGAGCAGAACCGTACATCAATGACATGATGATGCTTGCCAAAATACCAATGATTGCAACAATCAACAAAATCTCAATGAGCGTGAACCCTTCATTGCGTTCTTGTTTCTTTTTGGCACCTTTTTGTGACATAGGTTTCTTTTCGCACCCCCCTATTTTCATTTTTAATTGTGTGCGTTTTTTTTATTTATATATTTACACGCTCCGTCATTATAATCCCAAAAATATTGCAAGCATTTTCTCTCCAAAAAACAGTGCGACGATCCATCCAAACAACAAAAATGGCGCAAACGGCAAGTGGTTTTTGAGTGACTTCATTTTTGTTACCAAGACAATCATGGCAACGATCCCACCGGCAATGAATGCTGTCCAAAGCCCCACCAACAGCATTGTCCAACCAAGGGTGACCCCCATGAACAGACCTACGTAAGCATCTCCCATTCCCATCCATTTCTCTTTGGAAAAATATGCCATTGCCCAAAACAACAAAAATCCGACTACTCCACCGATTGCCACTGATAAAATATTCTCTCTTCCTGTGAGTATCATTATTGCTTGATACACCAGAGTAATTCCCACACCAATCCACAACGGAATCATCGGAATTTCCATGTGCCGCATATCATAAACCACAATGACAACCGCAATCGCAACCCATGCGCAGATAAATAGTGTTGAAAGGATTGCTTCTGGTGAAAAATTTTCAAGAAATCGCCATGCAGTGCCTGCAAACAACAGTCCTGTTGAGAACTCCACGAGTGGATACTGCCAGGAGATTTTCTTTTTGCACCCAGCACACCTTCCTCTCAAAAGAACAAAACTCACAACGGGAATATTTTCATGCCATTTGATGATCTTTTTGCATTTGGGACACTTGGATCGTCCTTGGGAAATCTTTTGTCCACTTCTTGTTCTGAGAACAACAACATTCAAAAAGCTTCCGACAATAAGTCCAAAAATGAAAAACACAATCATCTCAAGCATACTTCCATCTGTTGATTATCACCATTCTTGATTATTTTTCTTTGCTTTTTTTCAAAACTCTTTGATCCGCCGAATGCATTTCTGCTGTCGACTCGGCAGATCTTGTGATTCGAAAACTTCACGCTTTCTACAATTACGGACAGTTTGTAAAATCTGCACCGACTTCACTCATCGTTGCTCCTGTACATGTTGCCGGCACCGCTCCTGTTGGACTTACGGTTGCGCTGAAGTTTCCGCCGTTACAATCTGTGTAACCCGCATCCAATGTCATTGCGACTCCAGACAAGTCTACGTTTGCCAATGATCCTCCCGTTGCATCACATTCAATAATAAATGCAGCAACAGCACTTGAAGCAGCAGACTTGAATTCTGCAACACGTGCGCGTTCACGAGCACTGTTCAAACTCACCAAAATGATCGATGCCAAGATACCAATGATAGCGATCACGATCAACAACTCGATCAACGTAAAACCTTTTTTCATTTTGTTCATTCTTGGTCACCTCCTTTCATTTTTGTTTTTCTTTTCATTTTTGTATTATATCACAAAACTTTTCTATCTTGAACTTTTTTAATCTTATCTTAAAAAAAGTTTGAAAATGTGGATGCGATTCGAGAAAGAACAGAGGAACAGGAATATAAGATTTTCTTTATTCTGTCGTACCATAATCACTTATTGTTTTTATCTTTTGAATGCAGGTCGAGGCAAGAATAACTGTCGAGTGAAGAATCACATTCAGAAAATATTACCAGTCTTCAATTCTTAAAAGAATTTCTTATTTTGGATGTACTTCGAGGTAAATTCGAGTACCAGTGAAAACTATAATTGAAAATTCTTTTTGTTTGCTTCCAAAAAAGATTTTAATGTGAATGCGATTCGAGAAAGAAAAGAGGAACGGAGTGAGTCGTATTTTTTATACGACGAATGAGTACCGGATTTTCTGACAAAGAAGCGCGTCACATTTAAAACTTTTTTTAGAACTGGCTCACAATGTTATATATCGGCATCAACACCGCAAACACCATCACACCCACACCCAGACCCAACACTACAATCATCACTGGTTCAATCAATGTCGTAATATTTTTTGTCATGTTCTCTGTCTCTTGCTCATAATAACCTGCGAGTTTTGTGAGCACTTCACCGATTTTTCCCGTCTCTTCCCCGATCTTTGTCATTTTTGTCAGAAGTGGTTCAATTTCATCTGGGTATTTCTGCAACACATCGCTAATATTCCCGCCTGCCTTTACTTCACGCGCGCAGTGCTCCATGATTTTTTTATAGACATCGTTGTTGATGACATCTCCCACAACGTTCAATGCTTTGACCATTGGAATTCCACCGTTGATAAGCATGGAAAAGTTTTCTGCAAAGCGTGCGAAATAAACATAACGTGCCAATCGTCCAAACAGTGGCATTTTGATTAAAACACGATCCATCTCCTTTTTTCCATCAGGAGTGTTCATATAATACGCTGATGCTCCAATTCCACCCATGATTACGATTAGGACTGCCCACCAATAGGCTTCCATGAAATCTCCGATCCAAATGAGAACCTGTGTATACCATGGCACTTCAATTGCAAGGTCAGCAATCACCTTTGTTAAGTTTGGTAAGACGATTGTAATCACAATAAAACCAACAATTGCTGCCACGCCAAGAATGAACAATGGATAAATGAGTGCATTTTTCACACGACTGGTCAGAATATAGTTTTTTTCCAAACTCTCGGCGACAAACATAATAGATTTGTGCAAGCTTCCTGACACTTCACCAGCCTTCAAAACACTTGAAGTCAATGGTGAAAAGACTGTTGGATTTTTTGCTATACTATCTGAAAATGCCATACCGTCTTCAACATCATTTGTGACTCCACGAATGACTGAACGCAAAAATTTGTTTTCCGTTTGCTGTTCCACTGCATCAAGTGCTTGCAAAATTGGCACACGTGCTTCCACAAGCACTGCGAGCGAACGAAAAAACATTACAATATCTTTTGGGCTTGCGCCTTCCCATGCTCTTTGCAAGTCTTCCACAACTTTCAAATTCCTGACTTGTTCTTGATTGACAGTAATAGGGATTAGGTTGTTTTTTTGAAGGACTTGAACAGCCACGGCGCGATCAATTGCCTCGATTGTTCCTTCGCGGACATTTCCTTCGCGGTCTTTTGCTTTAAATTTGTATTTCATGTCTTTTTATTTTTTAACCTTACCTTTTTTTGAAAAAAGTTTTTTTATTGCTCTGATTCCCTTCCGTGTACGAGCATTTTAACATAATCCTTGTTCTTGGCGAAGTTATATGCGTCGTCAATTGTGATCAAACCCTGTTGCAAAAGATCTGCCAATGATTTGTCCAGGGACACCATTCCTTCACGAAGACTTGTCTCAATAACGGTATCAATTTGATATGATTTGTTTTCACGGATAAGGTTTTCGATTGCAGTATTTTTAAGCATGATTTCCACTGCAGGCACACGCCCGCCACCAACCTGTGGCACCAGACGCTGTGCAACAACACCAACAAGCACATTTGCCAACTGTGAACGCACTTGATTTTGTTGATGTGCAGGAAACACATCGATGATACGATCCACTGTCTGAGCTGCATCGTTTGTGTGCAGTGTTCCAAAGATCAAGTGTCCTGTTTCTGCTGCCGTGAGAGTTGTTCCGATTGTTTCGTAATCACGCATCTCTCCAATCAACACAACGTTTGCGTCCTCGCGAAAAACGGACTTAAGCGCTCCACCAAATGTCTTTGCGTCTTGCCCCACTTCTCTTTGATTGATGATACATCGATCCTGTTCATAAACATATTCAATTGGATCTTCAATTGTCATTACGTGTGCATCACGATTGTGGTTAATATGATCAATGAGTGCGGCAAGTGTCGTTGATTTTCCATGTCCAACAGGACCAGTGATGAGCACTAGCCCTTGCTTGTATTTTGTGAAGTTGTATAAAATCGGTGGCATGTTCAACTCTTCCAGTGTGCGGATTCTGCTGGAAATCAGACGCATTGCCACACTCACATATCCTCTTTGAAAATAAACATTTGTACGAAAGCGTGCTTTTCCTTCAAAACTATGCGAGAAGTCAACATACCCTTCATTGATAAGATCCTTTTTGTTTTGTTCTGACAGCATCACTTCTGCCAGCGCCTTCGTGTCTTCTGGACTCAAGACTTCTTCTTTCGTGATTGGCACAAGTTTTCCGTCAATGCGCAATGTTGGATGCCTTCCAATGACAAGATGCAAGTCTGATGCGTCTTGTTGTGCCACCATTCTTAGCAAATTGTTCAGACGTTGTTGGTTTTTTGTGTCCATGTTCTTTTTCTTTGTTTTTTTTACGTCACTTCTTTTGTTTCTTATTTTTATGCTTTTTTACACCTGCGGCACCCATTTCTTGATCTTCTCCACCACCTCTGATGGTGTAAAATGCGATTTGATCAAATAATCTTTTGCTCCTGACTCCATTCCTTTCTCCACATCCTCTTTTTGTGATAAGTTTGTCAGTAAAATTACACTTATTTCATCTGTCATTCCCTCTTTTTTCATTGCCTCCAACACCTCAAAACCGTCCATGTATGGCATCACTAAATCCAACAACATAACATCGGGCTTTTCTTTTTTCAATGCATCAATTGCTTCTTGCCCATTGTTTGCCACCGTTACTTGATACCCCACTTCTCCCAATTTTTTTTGATAAATGTCGACAATAAAGTTGTCGTCTTCCACCAAGAGAATTTTTGCGTTTTCTGCCATAAGTCTTTTCAATGTGAATGGTTTAGTTTTTTTCGAAGTATCGTTCTTCTTTATTATTGTAGCACACCACCCTTTTCTGGTCACATCCGTCCTATACTCTCATTAAATCCGGATACGGCTCTTCTGTTTCTTGTTCGTCAATTTTTTGTGTTCCATCTTCCTCTCTTTCCTCGTCTTCGTTTGACACATCATCAATCTTTCCACCAATTGTTCGACTTCCTTCAGTGACACGTTCCAATTCAGCCACGGTCGTGAGTCCAAGGAGTACTTTCAACAGACCATCTTGTTTCAAGCTGAGCATCCCATTTTCTTTTGCCCGTTTTTCAATAACATCTCTTCGTGCGTCATGGTCAACAATTGCACTGTGAATTTTGTCATCCATCCCCACCACCTCATAGATTGCCACACGTCCTTTGTATCCCGTCTTTCCACATTTGTCGCACCCGGCTCCCTCAAAAAATTTCACTCCTTGTGATAAATCTATGTTATATTTTTCAATATCTTTCTCACTGATTTCTTTTAGTTCTTTTTCCATCTTTTCTCTAATTGCCGTAGGGATCTTTGCTTCTTTTTTGCATGATTCACAAATTCTTCTAACCAAACGCTGTGCCGCCACCTCTCTTAACGCTGCTGAAAGAAGAAACGGCTCAATACCCATGTCTACGAGACGTGGAATTGCTCCGATAGCATCGTTTGTGTGAAGCGTTGTGAACACGAGGTGTCCTGTGAGTGCTGCATGGATTGCTAGTTCAGCTGTTTCTCCATCTCGAATTTCACCGACCATAATTACGTTTGGATCCTGACGCAAGATTGACCTGAGTCCGTTGGCAAATGTGTATCCAATTTCTGGTTTGATCTGACTCTGGTTTACTCCGTCGATGAAGTATTCCACTGGATCTTCCAATGTGATGATGTTTCGTTCTTCTTGGTTGAGAATCTGCAAAAACGCATAGAGAGATGTTGATTTTCCTGATCCTGTTGGACCAGTCATGAGAATAATACCGTATGGTTCTCGAATTTTTTGTTCCAAGATTTCCTTGTTGTGTCCCATTAGGCCAAGTTTGTCGACTTTTCCTAAGCCTGAATCTTTTTCCAATACACGCAACACGGCTTTTTCTCCTTCCACAACGGGTAGAGTAGACACACGGAAATCTACACTTCTTCCTGTCTCTGTTGAACGAAAACGCCCGTCTTGTGGCTTCCTTTTTTCATCGATCTTCAAATTCGACAAAATCTTAATGCGAGAAACTACAGCCGTTCCTACGTCCAGCGGTAATGTTAAGGATGTGTGCAAAATTCCATCAACACGATATCTCACGCGGTACTTTCCCTCAATCGGTTCGATGTGAATGTCACTGGCACGCCCTTCAATTGCGTGACGTACGATCACCTGCACCAATTTTGCCACTGGCGCATCCTGAATATTGTCATAAATTTCTGTTGCGCTTTCTTTTCTTTTCTTCCCAATATCTTCTTCTTCCTCTTCTTTGAATGATTTTACAACGGCACTGACAGCCTTTTCTGCTGAGCTATATTGCCCCAGCATGTCTTTTATGACTTTTTCTGATGCTTCGTATGTTTCGATTGATAAGTTCTGGTTTTGTGCAATGAATCGCAAAACATTGAGTGCTGCAATATCTTCCGTATCCTTCATTGCAACTCTTAAAATTGACCCTTCGCGACCAAAAGCAACCATGCTGTGTGTACGCGCCACCTCTTCTGGGATTACCACAATGATCTCCTTACTGACTTGCACTGACGATTCCAGTGTTTTCTTTTTTAGTCCTTCTGTTTGCGTATTGTTTTGTGTATTGTTTTGCATCTTTGTGTATTCTTTTTTTCTTCATGACATCACTGTTTCATCTCTTTCTATTTTTTGAATGGATTTTCTCGCCCAGATGAATCTATAATAATCTTTGGAATTATTCCCTTTGCCAGTTGTCCAATTTCTGTTATTACATCCGTGTTAAATGAGGTCTCTTTCAGCGCACTGTGCTCAAGCGCTTTGATTCCTGTCTCTAGTTTGATTTTTGGAGCATAGACAACCTCGACTTCTGCGACTGTCTTGAGCGCGTCGGGGTTCACAACCACTTGTGACTGACCACCTTCAACACCTTCTATTTCTTCTTCTTGCGCGGCAATTTCATAACCCGTCACACGATGCATACGCTCAAGTTGATATAGTGATTTCAGAAAATTACGGCTGTTTTCATATGTGCTTACGAATTCTATTGTTGCCAGCACACTTTTCTTTTCTAATTCTATTTCTTTGTCTTTATCTTCTCGCGATGTTACTTTTCCCTGTTCCTTTGTGTCTTCCATGTTTACTGTTACAAGAAAACCACCCGCATTGTTTGCCAGGCTGTCTATTGCTTTGACAATTTTCTCTTCCTCACTTTCTTGTGGAACAAACTTCACCACTGTTTGTGCCATTGCTTCATCTGACTGTATCTGTTCGTTCAATTTTGTAATTGTTGTTTTCTTTTTTTTCAGTTCTTCCAGGAGATTCTTTTTTCCCTTAATTTCACCACTGAGTGCTTGCGCACTTTGTATGCCTGGCCAGATTACCCAGATTGACACAACAAGGGCAATGAAAATAGAGATGGGAAAGATGAGAATTTTTAATTTCATATTTTTTATTTTTCTTTTTTTACTGTCTACAATTTAATTATATGAAGATGTTCAAAATTGCCACAATATTACCCTCCTCATCACGCTCAACCTTGTCTGTTTTTACCACAGAAACCTCATTAATTTCTTTCAGTGCCGCAATTTGTTTTGCGAGAACATCAAAATTTTCCACGACCCCTTCCAATTCAATCATATTTTTTCCTTCTTGTTCTATGTATGCATATCTGCTGAGGACAGTCTGTGGCAGAATTTTCCCCTGAATTTTTATCATTGTCTCTTGTGGCTGTTCCAGATTACTCAAATGATCCTTTGACGCTCGTATTCTTTCTTGGAAGTCAGCGACACGGTTGAGTGTTTCTTGATCTAGGTTTTGTGTTTCTGTTTCAATATTTTTGTTTGTTGTCGCTAATTCTTTTTTGAGTGTTGATTCATAGAAAAAAACTCCGCCCCACGCAATTGCGACAATGATTAATATCACCACTGAAATTGGACCAGTTTTCATCAGAGAACCTCTTGAGCCAGATGCTTGTTGCCCTCCAAAGTTTTGTTGTCTTGAAAGATTGATACCCATAAAATTTTTGAGGTTTTTCTTATTTTTTAAATTTGTTTTCTTTTTCCTAACTTCTTTTTTTTAATGTCTCTTATTTTTTCTCCATGTCTTTAACTCCTTTTAGCGCAAGTCCGATTGCTACAGAAAATGCTGGTCCAATCGCCTCTACGTATGGAGCAATTTTTTCCTCATAGTGAAGTCGCGCCCATGGGTTTCCAATGATTGTTTTTATTCCCGTTTCTGTTTCTATATATTCACGCAGTCCAACCATGCGCGCCGTCCCTCCCGATAAAATGACTTGCATATCTTCTTTTCTTTTTTCATTCATTCCTGCACTGGACACTCTTTGCACTTCTGCGATTGTCATTACAATTGACGGTAGACTTATGGCTGTTTCTCGACTACTGAGAATGTTCTTTTCACTCTTTTTTAAAGACTCTGCTCTGTCCCATGAAATGTTCATGTTGTCAGCGATTGTGCTACTGATTTCTCTTCCTCCCACGTCAATATTTCGACTGATTTTAATAGTGCCATTTTCCACAAGCAAAATGCTTGTGGCTCGTGCGCCAATGTCAATAACAATAAATTGTCCAGTATCATTCCCTACAAGTGCATGTACCAAAGAAATCGTCTCCACCTCAATGGAATGCACATCGATAGATAGTCCATCAAAAATCTTTTCAAAACGCTCTACTTCTTTTTTTGGTGCTGCCACCATTAACACTTGTGTCTTTTCGCCCGACATCATTCCTTCGTCAGCACCAGACTCTCTTTTTCCTATGATTTCCCAACTTAACGCGACTTCGTCTAGACTTGTTGGAATATATTTTTGTGCTTCAAATGGGATTGCTTCGTTTATTTCCTGTTCACTCATTTTTGGCAACTCAATCAATGTCACCAAACTACTTAGCCCTGGCAATGCTGTTGCCGCACTTTTTGTGCTTGGTTTCATTGTGGACAATAATGCTTCTAAATTTCTTTTTATATGATCTGGTTGATATACTTCCTCAGCAATTGACTGTCTTTTGTCTTTTGCGGGTAACTCAACCCAGCCGTAATTTGTTACGACAGTCTTTTCGCCTTTCTTGGTGACTTCAACGATTTTTATTGACGAGGTGCCGATGTCCACACCAAGTACTGCAGTATTTTTTCCAAATGGAAACAGACTCATAACATGTTTGTTTTATAATTTTTTCTTTTTCCGCTCGCAGGACACTTTATATTGTTTTTATTATACAAAAC
>JAGQLW010000041.1 GCA_020428995.1 Candidatus Moraniibacteriota bacterium
CATAGTGAAAATTTTCGGAGATGAGAATCCCGTAAAACATTATCAAAGCTGTTGGGGCAAATGTTGTTAGTAGTGTTTTATATTTTTTATATAGACTTTCTTTTTCATATTTTTTCCATGTCCATAATGTCGCTCCTGTTCCTAAGAGTGTGAATAGTATATAAAAAATAGCTGTGTTTTGTGTGATTGTTAGAGGTGTGAGAACTGGGATTTCTCGCGCGATGAACAGGATCGTGGTGAGTGTTGTGATGGTGCTGATTGTAAGGAAATCTTTCGGTGTTTTTGTGCAATGTCTTTTGAGATTTTCAAGAAGTTTTGTGAGCATAATTTCTTTTATTTGTTGGCAATATTGCACATTGGCTCTTGTGCGGTATACTTGCACTATACGTGAAAATGTTATTGTTTGACAAATATTTATGATTTCGATACGTTCTGTTTTGGTTATTCTTTTTTTGATTGTGTGTCTTGGTGGATTTTTGCGTTTTTATAATCTTGGTGAGCGAAGTTTCTCTGCGGATGAGTTTTTGGATATCAACGCAACCGTTGGATATGCGCAAACTGGTCAGTGGCAGGCATGGGACCATAATCTTCAAGTGGTGGCTCAGCGTGAGAATGCTTTGAGTGATCAACGTGCGTGGTTATATCGTATTCAAGTGGCAAAACTTTTTTCTTTTGTGCCACCAACGGAATTTTTTGCGCGTTCGGTTAGTGTGTTGTGGGGGCTTGTGACAATTGTCTTGATGTATTTTGTAGGATCGTCTTTTTCTCGCAGTCGCACTGTTGGACTTTTGAGTGCATTTTTCTTCGCCGTGAGTATTGTGGGGATTGAGTTTGATCGCACGCTTCGCATGTATGCAATGTTTTTTCCAGTCTTTTTGTTGTTGTCCTGGTTGCTGTTTCAGTTGCTGGAAAATGTGGACATTCCAGGACGTCTGCGTCAGATTGGTTTTGTTTCACGTTTGGTTGATGTTTGTCGTCGTGTGTGTAGTATTAATGTTGTTTATCTTTTGCCGGTTTTGTTTGTTGGTTTACTGAGTTTTCATTTGCATCCGCTTACAGCAAATATTGCGTTTGTTTTGCTTGGATATATCTGCGTGATGTTGATTGTACGATGGCGACAAAAGAAAAAAATGTGGCCGTATTCTTTTTTTCTTTCATCCGCAGGTGTTTTGTTATTGGTTGGTGCACTGTTTTTTCGAAGTGCTCTGGCACCGCTTTTTGCAGGGCTTGTGTTTTTTGAAAATCACTATTCATATATTGGAACTGTCTTGTCTGATTATCAACATCCACTTATTGGTTTATTGTTGGTTGTTTTTGGTGCGTATTTTTTGCTTTGTCGACGCGAGACGTTTACTGCTGGTGTTTGGCTTTCTTCTTGCGCTTTAGTCATTTTGTTGGCGGCGGTATTTTTGTGGAGACGTGTTGCGGGAGAGCAGTATATTTTTTTTGTACAATCTTTTGTAATCATTTTGTTGTCCGCAGGTGTCTATGGTTTGGCAACTCTTTTGCGTGATGTATATTCTGGGCGTGGGCGACAGGTTTTTGTTGTCATCATTTCTTTGGCCATATTGTTGGTGCCGGCATATGGATATTTTTTCAATGCTGATGACAATGCGTATCATCAAACGTCGCGTTCATCACAGCCACGCTATCGTGAAATTTTTTCTTATGTCATGAAGCATCGTCAGGATGATGCTGTCTTGGTGACACGTAATTTTCGCAATTATTATTGGGCAGGGAAAGACGTTTCTGTTGTTGATTTCGGAGGTGAGCGTACGAAGCGTAAAATCACGCGTGATGAAATAGTTTTGTTAACGCAACAATATTCTTCTGGGTGGGTTGTATTGTCTGACAATGATGAGGAGTTTGTTTCAAAAGAAGCATTGGAATTCATGGAAGAGAATTTTGAACGAGTCAATGATGTTGCTGTTCGTGGTCCTGTTTTGGTGTATCGTTGGAATCAGGAAAATAATTTTTCGATGTCGGACGAATTGTAATAATATTTTTTTATGAATATTTTTTTCTCTCAAAAACGCAATTGGTTTTTTCTTGCTTTTGCTGTTGTTTTGATTGTTGGTATCTTCCTTCGTTCATACGAGTTTTCTGATTGGATGCATTACCAGTTGGATCAGGCGCGTGACGTTCTCATTGTTGATGTGGCACATGAATATGGTCCAGGAGAGTTACCACTTCAAGGACCGCGTGCCGCTGGGAGTTTTTTGCGACTTGGACCAGCACATTACTATTTGTCTTATCTTGGAAGTTTGTTTTTTGGTGTTTCTCCCGCAGGTGCTTCGGCATATGTTTTGGTGTTTAGTGTTTTGGCAATACCACTTTTTTATTTTTTTGCGAGACGATTTTTTTCATCCTGGTTGTCTCTTGGACTAACGGCATTGTTTTCTTGTTCGCTTTTCTTGGTTTCGTATTCTCGTTTTTTGTGGAATCCTAACACGCTGCCTTTTTTTGTTCTTTTGTATTTTTATGGGTTGTTGCGTGTTGTTGACATAGCAGAAGAACGTCGTGGTTGGTGGTTGATTATTGCTGCTGGTGCGTTGGGAATTGCATCACAGCTTCATTTTATTGCGTTTGTGACGTTGCCGATTGCCGGTGTGGTCATTTTGCTTGCACGTCGTCCACGCATTGCTTTTCGATCTTGGTTCGTGGCAATTGGTTTGGTGTTGTTTCTTTATGTTCCTGTGATCATCAATGATGTGAAGACGGGTGGAGACAATGCACGAGAATTTTTTTCAGTGGCTTTTAGTCGTGCAGAAGATGAGGAGGGTAATTCACACACACTTGTGGAAAAAGTTGTGCGTAATGTGACGGAACATTCTCTCGCGTCGTGGTTATTGCTCACAGGAGAACAGTCTGCTGAATTGTTTCAGACTCGTCCGATTGAGGGACAGAGTGTGTTTTTTGATATTCGATGTGACCGCGGATGTCGTGACGGATTGTGGTTGGGAGGTGTTTCCTTGGGATTGTTTATGAGTTTTTTTGTTGCATTGGCACTCTTGTGGATGCGTGAGCGTGATGGACGTCGACGTGATTTTTTGCTTGTTGTCAGTGTGTGGTTTGGTGTGTTGTTCGTTTTCTTCTTGCCGATGGCGTTTGATTTTTCACCACGATTTTTCTTGTTGTTTGCTCCGCTTGTCTTTGTTTTTCTTGGTTTTGTTTTGCATATTGTTTTGCAGTCACTTCCAAAAAAATTGGGGCGTAGTTTTACTATTGGTCTTGTGTCGGTTTCTCTGCTTTCAAATTTGGTGTATGTTGGAGTGTATTTTTCTGAATTGTCACGTTCATCATGGGATTCGACGTTGAGCATTGGTACAGATCGAATCTTGAAGGAGAAAATTCGTGTGACGTTGGAGCAACAAAATGCCATCGTGGATTATCTTTCGGGTGCTTATGAGCAGGAGCCTCGTCCATTTTTTGTGCATGGGCAGGCAGAGTATAAGCGAGCGTTTTGGCAATTGATTGAGGCACGTGATTTGCCCAGAGAAAGTTTAAGTTTGGAAAAGATTTATCGCGATGCATATTATGTTGTGATTGTACGTACGCAGTCTGATTTGGATGCATATATAAAAAAATATCTTGAAGTTTTTAATCTGGTTGAGAAAAAAGAGTTTGGCACGTTGACTGTCTTTTTGATGGAGGCAAAACCAGAGGCTGTGACTGCTGAGCGTAAAAAACCACGAGTCGATTCACGTGATCCGCAGTTTTCACCAGGGGTGCAGGTGCGATATTTGTGGAGGCAGGTTTTTGAATAAATGGTAAAGTGGAATATTTTTTGATTGATGAGTACTCTAGAGCTGGCTCTAGAGTCCTTCGGTTTTGTGCGGAATTTGATTTGTGGATGTTTGCGTGGAGGGTTTCTATAGATTGTCGCACTCTATAAAGACGCATCTATATTTAGGTTATAATGGGTGGGTTATGGATTCGCTGGACATCTTGCAGAAAATTGTGTTTTTGGCTATGATGGAACCTATGTAGATGGTGTTCTACTTATTTTTGCCGCGTTCGTCTAGTGGCCTAGGACGTCAGATTCTCATTCTGGTAACACGGGTTCGACTCCCGTACGCGGTACATTTTTTGTTTCTCGTTTTGTCTTTCGTTTGGTCGTTTGTATTATTATTTGCTCATGGCATCTTTTCGGGAAACATTGTCATTGTTCAAAACGCGTATTGATGCTGAGATTGGTCAGTATTTTGATCGTGTGATTGAAAAGACTGAGAAAGAAGATAAGGTTATTACTGATGCCCTTTCTTACGTGCGTCAGACAATTCTTTCGGGTGGCAAACGCATTCGACCATCATTGATGTACTACGGTTATCTTTCTGCTGGTGGCAGTGATCGTGAAAAAATGTTTCCAGTTTGTGTGAGTATTGAATTGGTTCACACGTTTCTCTTGATGCATGATGACATTATTGATCGTGATGATATGCGTCATGGGATTCCTACTGTTCACAGTCATTATGCCAAAAAAGGGCGAAGATTATTTTCGCGTACGGATGCGGATCATTTTGGTCTGTCCATGGGGCTTATTGTTGGAGATATGATTGCCGCCTTGGGAAATCAAATTATTTTCAACGCACCATTTCCTCCAAGAAGGATTCTGCACGCACTTGACAAGCTTCAATCAATTGTGTCGTATACTGTTGTTGGTGAGGTGGAAGATATTTATATTGAATATCGTAAGCGTGCCACGGATGAGGAAATTTTGCGGATGTATACAAACAAGACGGCAAAATATACCATTGAAGGACCTCTTCATTTAGGGGCTATTCTTGCCGGTGCTGATCAACCTCTTCTAGATTCTTTGAGTGCGTTTTCCACACCGTTGGGGATTGCGTTTCAAATTCAAGATGACAGTATCGGTATTTTTGGTGCAGAGAAAAAAATTGGTAAACCTGTTGGATCAGATATTCGTGAAGGGAAAGTGACTCTTTTGGTCAACGCCGCGCTTCGTCGGGCAAATTCTGGACAAAAACAGCGCATCAATCAGTTGCTTGGTGACGAGTTTGTTGGTGCGCGGGAAATTTCTGAGTTCCAAACTTTGATGATGGATACTGGTGCGTTTGCGGAGGTAACGGAGTTAGCACGTGCAAATATTGAAGAGGCTAAACGTGTGATTGAGGCGTGTCAGATGTCTGTTGAGGCGAAAGATTTTTTGTTGGGGATGGCGGATTATATGATGGTACGAGAGATATAATGATTTTATTTGTGTAGAGGTTTTTTAAAAGTTCTTTTTTTTTGGAGCTTGCTCATTTCACTTGCGATTTCATTGTGTTGTTTGTGAGATGCTTATATTTCCTTTATTGTCTATGACTCGAAAAATTACGGCAATCGGATTTGATTATTTTGGTGTTGTTTATCAAAATTCTATTGATTTGCACATTGTTGACTTAATGAAACAACTTCGTCATGGTGGGTATAAGGTTGGGGTTTTGAGCAACGCTGGTGTTGGATTGCGTCGTGAAATTGAAAGTAGTGTTCTTGGTGGTTTGGTTGATGTTGTGTGTTTGTCGGGTGAGCATGGTCTTTTAAAACCTGATGTGGCTTTTTTTAATATTTTTTTGGAGCGTCTTGGGGTCAATGCTTCAGAGTTTGTTTTTGTTGATGATAGCGTGCGCAGTTTGGAAACATCACATATTGTTGGATACACTCCAATTCTTTTTTCTGATTATGGTTCTTTGGTTTCTGAGTTGCGTGTGTTGGGTGTTGAAGGGTGAGTTTATTTTTTTTGTAATTGATTAATCGATGAAACATATGACTGCTCATGACATGCTGAACAATCAAAAATTTCATGTTGCTGTGATTCCTGATGGAAATCGTCGATGGGCAAAGGAGCGAGGGCTTGAGCCGTGGAAAGGGCATGAAGAGGGTGCAAAAACTATTGAAAAATTGATTCGTTCGGCTCATGAATCTGGTGTGACACATTTGTCGTTTTGGGGTTCTTCCGCTGACAACCTTCAGAAGCGTCCTGTGCAGGAAAAAATAGCACTCCTTCGCATCTATGAAGAATATTTTGAACGACTTAAGACCAATTCTGATATTCATGAAAAGAAAACACGTATCTGTGTTTTGGGGTTGTGGCGCCAACAGTTTCCAGAATCCATTTGCACACTTATTGACGATTGCATTTCAATGACGAAGGATTATGATGAGCGTGTTTTGACATTTTTCTTGGCATATAATGGTGATGAAGAGATGTTGTCTGCTGTGAAAAGCATTGTTGCTTCTGGAGTTTCGTCCGATGCGGTGACAGGTGTCATGATTAAAGAGCATCTTTATACGCATGATTTGCCGGCTGTCGATTTGCTTGTGCGCACTGGAGGCGAACCACATTTGTCTGCTGGGTTCATGATGTGGGATGTTGCTAACTCACAGTTGTTTTTTTCTGATAAATATTTTCCAGATTTTGATTCATCTGACTTTGTTGAAGCTATTGATGAATATCATCGGCGCACTCGGCGGTTGGGTCAATAATTTTTTTGCTTGTGTGTTTTTTTTGTGTCATAATATCCTTGTAGTGTGGAATATTATTGATATGATTTTTTTATGGGCGTTTTGTTTAATCGAAAGACTTCTGGAGGTGGTATTGTTAATAAAAAATATGTTCCCAACAAGGGAATTCCAGATGCACCAGCAGATCTTCGTTCGCTGGCAAAGGATTTGGGTGTGTCAAATTATCGGCAGGTGAAACATGTTTCTGGTTTACTTTCTCGTGTTAAGCATGGTGTTTCGCGTCAGACATTTACGAAGGAATTGCAAAAACTTGTTGATGCTGGGCATTTGTCTGAGGACTTGGCTGTTGATGTTGCGCAAAAGGCGGGTATTCCTCACAAAGAGGCTCAGCGTAGGATTAATGATATTTCTGAACATCGTGAGGCACAGAAGTTGGCGGGACATTCGCAGTCTGGCGATGATAAAATGGTTAGCCAGAGTGAGTCTCGGCGTGGTGTTGTCCATCATCTTGATGACCGTCGGGGTTTTTGGAAATCTGAACAGGTTCGGACTGATAAGACTAAAAATGTGTCTGATGATTCTGCATCTGTAAACAAACGATCAAAGCTTGATTCGGATTTGGATCGTTTTCGCAGGAAGGTGGTGTGAGTGTCTAATGATGACTTTTGACATAAAATAAACATAAACTTTTTCTTATGAAAACCGTGACGCAGATGATTACGTTTTCCACAACAACTTCCATTGATTTTGTTGATATTACACAGCGTATTCAAGAGGTGATTGAAGGTAGTGCTGTTCGTCAAGGTCTTGTGATTGTTTTTGCACCACACACCACAATGGGGGTCGTGATTAATCATAATGAACCGATGCTTTTGCAAGATTTTTCTCGCATGTTGACGCGTCTTGTGCCGGTTGAGGATCAATATTCTCATGATTTGTTTGAGTTGCGTCGTGGAGTGAAGACAGATGGTCGCAGTAATGGACATTCTCATTGTAAGCGATTGTTACTGAGCACTAGTGAAACAATTCCTGTTGAACGTGGTCGTATGCAGTTGAGCAATATTCAAAGTGTTTTTGCGGTTGAGTTGGATGGTGGGCGCGAGCGATCGATTGTGGTTACTGTAATGGGGCAATAACATTTTTATGAATACAGAAAATTTTCGTCGTGGCAATTCTGTTGATCGGCGCCCTTTTTTCTCTCTTAAACGTTTTTTTTGGGGAGGTCTTTTGGTTTTGTCTTTGATTTTTTTGGGAGGATATTTTCTTCTTGAGTCATTGTTGTCTGTTCCGGGGCAGACTGTTTTGGAGCGAACAGTGGAAATTGATTCAGGTTTCAACATCTTGGAAATCGGAGATGTTTTGGCGCGTGAACAGGTTGTGCGTTCCAAGTATCTTTTTGTTTACTATGTTTTGAAAGAAGGATATCGTGGGCAAATTGTTGCTGGTTCTTATTTGTTTCCTGCGAAACCTCTTATTGCCGATGTTGTTTCTTTGATTGTTCGAAATGACGGTTCTATGGAAGATGTTGTTGTGACATTTCCAGAGGGGTGGACGATTGAAGAAATGGCGGAAAGATTGAATGAATTTGAGCTTCCTGGTGATGAATTTGTCTCTCTCGCGCTTGATGATGAAGGTGCATCGTTTCGTTCTTCTTTTTCTTCTTTGGGAATTCCTTCTGAGCAGACGTTGGAGGGTTATTTGTTTCCGGATACGTATCGTTTTTCTGCTGATAGTTCCGCTGAGGATATTATTACTCGCATGGTTGGGAATTTTCGCTATCGTATTTTGACTCAAGAGACCGATTTGTTTTTGGCAGAGCGTGAAATTACTCTTCATGAAACAATCACAATGGCGAGTATTGTTGAGCGGGAGGTACGCGTATCTTCTGATCGGCGCATGGTGAGTGATTTGTTTTGGCGTCGATTGGAGTTGGGCATGCTTCTTCAGAGTGATGCAACTGTTGAATATGCTCGTGGAGAGAAGAAAGTTCAGCATTCTATTGAAGAAACACGTGTTGATTCTCCCTACAATACATATGTTTTTCCTGGATTGCCACCTGGACCGATTTCTAATCCTGGGATTGATTCTATTAGCGCTGTTTTGGACCCTTTTCCAAATTCTTTTTTGTTTTTTCTGAACAATCCACAAACAGGTGAGACTGTTTTTTCACAGACCTTTGATGAGCATGTTCTTGCGAAATCGCGCAATGGTTTGTAGGCTTTTTTTCTTTTAAATCGGGTTCAAAATACTGTTTTTTGACAGGGCGTAAAATGTAGTTTTTTTGCGCCTTTTTCCTTGATTTTCCACTCTTTTTTGTGTGTTTTTTGTCTTTACTTTTGTTGATATTTTCTTGGATATTTTTTGTCTTATTTAAAAAAAACTTGACTAAAGACATTTTTTTTGTTATTCTCTTAAGAAATCTTTAAATGTATATTTTTAGGTATATGAATAATCAGGAAAAAATCAATGATAATGATATGGTGAAGAACGAACAGGAACGATTTTTTGTTCCAATTTTAGAGCGAATTTTGGCTGATGTTCCAGAACGGTCACGTGTTATTACGCGATCTCGTTTTGGTATTGATAGTGTTGGGCAGAAACCGCAGACGCTGGAGGCAATTGGACAGCAGTATGACATTACTCGTGAACGTGTTCGACAAATTTTGCGAGACGTTTTTTTTGTTACAGATAAGCATAAAAAAAATGCTTCTTTTGATAGTGCACAGAACAAGGTCTTGTCACTTGTTGATGCACACAGTGGTATTATTAAAGAGGATCGTATACTTGCCGAGCTTGGTGGATCGGATCCTCAGGAGATTGGTGCTGTACGCTTTTTTGTTCACACAATAAATGATGTGGATTTGATTAATGCAACTCCGGAGATGGATACTTCTGTTGTGCGTTCGAATTTCGATGTTGGTCAGTGGAAAGATACGAAAGAACGTGTGAAAGCGTTTTTGGCAGCGCGTAATGAAGTGATTGAGGAAGATCAATTTTTGTCAGAAGCTCTTTCTGCTCAATTGGTTGACTCATCAGATGTGTTGCTCCATTATTTGGATCCTGCACGTGAGATTATGCGCAATCCATTTGGTAAGTGGGGTTTGGTGTCATGGCCTCTTATTCGTCCGCGCAATATTCGTGATAAGGTGTATTTGATTTTGCTTGAGACAGGTACTCCGCTTCACTTTTTGGATATTGCTCATGCAATTGATCAACATGATCTTCGTAAAAAGAAAAAACGACCAACACATCCACAAACAGTGCATAATGAATTGATTAAGGATGCGCGTTTTGTTCTTGTTGGACGTGGAACGTATGCTTTGGCACAGTGGGGTTATCAGCATGGTACGGTTCGTGATGTGATTATAAAGATTCTTGAAACACAGGGATCTCCCATGAGTGCTGATGCTATTTTGACTGAGGTGTTGAAGGTGCGCGATGTTAAACGTTCAACTGTTATGATCAATCTTAAAACCAATTTTGTTCGTACTTCTGATGGGTTGTATACGATTGCGTAGTATTTTTTTGGTCTGATAAACCGTGCTTTTTTTGTGACTTTTGGTTTCACAATAATAGGCACGGTTTTCTTGTCTTTTTTGATTGTGAGGGGTAGATGCATCTATGACGGCATCCAC
>JAGQLW010000042.1 GCA_020428995.1 Candidatus Moraniibacteriota bacterium
AAAAAACAATAGAAAGATTTCTTTTCCACCCATCCGACCGCACCTCAAAAGGATCAAGTTGAAACTCACGCAAAAAAGACAAATATTCTTCCCTCGTATCAAAACTTTCTCCTCCACCGATGATCAAAATTTGTTTCTTATTCATAAACATTTGCAACTAAATCAATAACTCGGGACCTACATTTTTTATCACAGAAATGTCTGCCCGCCCGCTTCAACTCGAATCGAGGCGAGACAGATGGCGGATGCCAAAAATGCAAACCATTATCTTATCAGGACTTACGAGTTTGAGTACGGTTCAAGGCAAAATCGAGAAAAATCGTAAGGCGTATGCGCAATACGGCGTCGATTTTTCGAGATTTTAACACAGAAATGCCTGCCTGCCCCGCACACTTACTGGGCCCAACGACTGGCGGGTGTCAAAAACGTAAGCCCTCTTTACTTTTTAAAAACAACACGACCATCAACAATTGTCACCCCCTCTTTCTTCAACCGCGCAATCTTTTTCTCTGGTCCCCAAAAATAACCACCAACAAGACCATCAGATCGCACCACTCTGTGGCATGGCACAAGTTTACTACGATTCTTTCCAAGCGCATTTCCCACAGCACGCGACGCACCAGGCCGACCAAGTCGCTGGGCCACTTGTTGATATGTTAAAACCCGTCCACATGGAATAGTTTTTACAACAGTCCACACATTCTCAGTAAATGAACAAGTCTGCACAATCATAATAAAAGTATGTAACAAAACAATCAAATACTTTTTACATTTCCAAAACCTTGTTTTTCCAAAATCATCCACACGTCTCGCAACAACCGCGCATCATCCAATGCATTGTGATAATCATATTTTGCAACATCAATTCCAAACTGACGATAAAAATCCTCTCGCCCCTTGCGCGACGGATGCTCAGGATTGATTCCAAAACCAAAAAGAATCGATGCGAAGTCAATTGGAATCCAATGATTCGGTTCGTGATTGGAATACAAACAATCATGATCCTCAATATGGAACAATTTATGCCAAAAAGCCATATCAAACTGATTCACATATGCAACCAAGAAAGGTTTATCCTCGCCCACAAAAGAAATGATGCGCTCACGAGCATCACTACGAGAAATTTTCTTCTCCGACGAAAGCAGGTGCGACAAATGTTCAGACACCCACTCGCTCACCGGACCGTCATAATCAAGTTCAAGATACAACTCCTCACCAGAATATTTCACTAACGCAACAGAAAGCAACTCACCATTATATGCATCCAAATCAGAAAACTCCGCATCATAGAAAATAACATTTTGAGAAAAAGGCTTCATATAGAAAAAAATGGAAAAATTAAAAAAACTTACCCTAACTTAGAAGAAATCTGCTCGATTTTTTTCAACAAAGCATGCTCAACATCCACGCCTGTCCTACGAGCAATCACCAAGGTCATAATTATAACATCAGCGATTTCTCCTGCGAGAGCATTCTCTGTTTGTGCATCAGGCTTGGAACGAAACTGAAAATCACTTCGTGCCAAAACAGCCTCAGACAACTCCCCAACCTCTTCTGCCAACTTCACACAAGAAATTAACAACAAACGATCATCTAACGCCAAAAGACTAAGAGAACGCAAAAGACAATCATCTACCTCGTTAAGACGTTCCAAAAACGACTCATTAAAAACCTTCATAAAAAGCATGCTTAATAATGACGTCTCTAAACTATATCAAAATCCGCAAAAGCATGCTATGATAAAAGACGCAAAAAAAAATGAACATTGCAATTGTCAACAAAAAATTTATGTCTATAATAAACATCCAAAACGTCACAAAAACATTTCCCGAAGGCACAAAAGCACTGGACAACGTATCCCTCTCAATCAATGACGGAGAAGTGTTTGCTCTTCTGGGCCCAAACGGCGCAGGAAAAACAACACTCATCGGCGTCATTGCCGGTGTTGTCCAAAAAACAGACGGGACAATAACCGTTCTAGGGAAAGACACTGTCAAAGATTATCGCCAAACACGTGGAACAATTGGACTCGTCCCACAAGAAATTCAAGTAGACATCTTTTTAAGCATTAAAAAAACATTGGAATATCAACGTGGTTTTTTTGGCAAAAGAAAAAATGAAAAACTCATTGAAAAAACGCTCAAAGCACTTTCCTTATGGGATAAAAAAGATGCTCCTGTTGGATCCCTTTCCGGTGGTATGAAACGACGAGTCTTAATTGCCAAAGCCCTCATGAACGAACCAAAAATTTTATTTCTCGATGAACCAACAGCAGGTGTTGATGTAGAACTAAGAAAAGGAATGTGGGACTATGTAAAAGAACTCAAAAAAAACGGCACAACAATCATTCTTACAACACATTATTTGGAAGAAGCTGAAATGATGGCAGACCGCATAGGTGTGATCAACAAAGGAAAAATTATTCTTGTAGAAGAAAAAAAAACTCTCATGAAAAAACTTGGAGACAAAACACTTGAAATCACATTAGACACACCAATCCAAAAAATCCCTGAAAAACTCACACAATACAACCTATCTCTCACAAAAGACGGAGAAAAAATTACTTATCGATACAAACCTGGACAAACCGGCATCACAAAACTCCTAGCAAACATAAAAGAATGTGGCATTTCACTCAAAGACGTAGAAACAAGAGAAACGTCTCTGGAAGAAATTTTCCTATCACTCATCGACAATAATAACGAAACAAAAACCATATGATTAACTGGATTGGACTATGGACAATTTTTCGAAAAGAAATTGAACGAACAAGAACAGTGATTGTTCAGTCAATCATTGCACCAACACTCACCACGGCGCTCTATTTCATTGTCTTCGGCGCAGCTGTCGGCAATCAAATCACAACAACAGGAGATGTTTCCTACAAACAATTCATCGTTCCGGGACTCATTATGATGGCATTAGTAACAAACGCAATGATTGCATCCGCAAGTGGAATATACTTCCCTCGATTTCTCGGCATCATCACAGACCTACTTGCCGCACCAATGGACTTTGTTGAAATCACATTTGGATACACTATCGCAGCAGCCGTACGTGCAACAATAATCGGCGTTCTTATCTATCTCACTGCACTTTTCTTCACTCCACTGCCAATCGCACACCCACTGTTTGTTCTCATTTTTGGCTTCCTTTCTGCTTGGACATTTGCCTGCTTGGGAATGATCATGGGATTGTGGGCAAAAGACTTTGAAAGACTCTTTCTCATTCCATCAATCGTTCTAACTCCTCTCACATTTCTTGGTGGTGTGTTCTATAAAATCGATATGCTTCCACCGCTATGGCAAAAAATCACAATGCTTAATCCAATTTTTTATATGATTGACGGACTACGCTATGGATTCTTCGGAATTTCTAGCACAAATCATTGTGTTGCACTCAGCGCCATCACAGTAACACTAATCATAACCCTTACAATCATCAAACACTTTTTTACCATCGGATATGGCTTACGAAAATAAGAATTGACAAAAACAAAAAAATAGTCTACAAAGAAATATAGTACATTTCACAACCAAGAAGGATTTCCACAATGAACACAAAAGAAACTTCCACGAAAACAACCCTGTCTAATCAATGGGCATATTTATTCACAATCAAGTATGTAATCCCGACAATTCGCATGCTCAAAAAAGAATTCCCGCACATTATTACAAGGGAAACGGAAGATCAATTGTTAAAACTGCTTGTCAAACACACAGATGAGACAGCAAAGAATTTCTTCAAAAAAAGGAGTAAACCAAAGAAAAAACTTGGCAAAAAAGAATCTGAAAACATAATCAGATTACTAGAAACTGTCATAGACAAAAAGATTCTCCAATGGAGAAAAAAGACCATGAACCTTTATGAAGGATCGAAACAGGAATGGAAAAAGACCATCCAAGAAATCAAAACGCAAGAATGGGAAATCGGCAATCCGACAAGTCTCGACACACCACCAGAAAGTGAGAGTGGTGACACACCACCCCTAGTCGAATTCATTACCAACAAAGCAGAACATCTTAAAAGAGAAAGGGAGGGAGAAGAAAGAGACCTTTCAAAAATTCTGGAAAAAATGAATCTTTCCGATCAAGAATGGGAATACTTGGAAAGATATTTACTATTTCTCAATAACGAAGAAATAAAGGAGGGTGAAACCAGAGAGCGTGTTGAACAAAGAGGAAAAAAGATTGTCCGAAAAATCCACGATAAATCAAAACGACTCGGAATAGTCCCCTGAAAAAAACTTCCACAAAATAACGTATACATTTCAATGCATACGTTATTATTTTTTTACATAAAGATTTACACAAAAATCACGACACGCGCAACCACACAGGCTCAATTCCTGGATGTGCTTTGTTTACCAAATCATTCACCAGACGAAATCGCCTCTTTTTCTCTTCCAAAGGAATCTCATCAGAAAAATTCTTTGCGCCAACCGTTCCTGGTCTCGGCGAATAACATCCAATAAACACTTTGTGAAAATCAGCCTCGCGACACAAAGACAGTGTCTCGGCAAAATCTTCCTCTGTCTCTCCTGGGAAACCAACAATAATATCCGTTGCAAACTGCACACCCAAAACACGCTCACGAATCCTCTCAATCAACTGCATATACTCTTCCCGTGTATACCATCGATTCATTTTTTTAAGAATCGCATCACTGCCCGACTGCACCGGTAAATGTAAAAAGCGATCAATATTCTCATGTCTAGCAATCACATCAATCAATTCATCAGAAAAATCCCACGGATTGGAGGAAATAAACGTCACATTTTTAAGCTCAGAAAAAGACGCAATCTCATCAAGCAGATATGGAAACAATGTTGGAATGCGCATACGACCAAGATGTTTCACAAAAACAGGGTCAACAATCTTTCCTGATGGCAAAACATATTTTTTTTGAGATTCTTTTTGCGCCAGAACAATATCCGATCCATACGAATTCACATTCTGCCCCAAAAGAGTTACGAATTGATAACCTTTTGCAATCAAATCACGCACTTCTGAAAGAATATCTTCATAAGGACGTGACACCTCCTTGCCACGCGCAAACGGGACAATACAAAAACTACAATAATTATTACACCCATGAGAGATCACCACCCACGCATGTTTTTTCGATGTGCGTGTGCAACCATGTTCAAAACCAACATCCTCAATCGGCATAAGCTCAACATGAGGGATGCGCTTTGAAAGTTTCTTTGCCAAAACGCCACTTGGTTCACGTGCCGCCGCTCCAACAATACACCCCGTCATCACAATACGAAGATGTGGACGATTCTGACGAAACCGCTCCAAATTACGAATATACCCGTACACCCGTTCTTCCGCCTTATCCCGAATAAGACACGTATTAATCACAATCAAATCAGCTCCCGCTTCATCAACAGAAGGAGAAAATCCACGCGCACGATAATACGACGCAAGTCGCTCAGAATCAGCAATGTTTTGCTGACATCCAAAAGTTTTAATAAAGTAATATTGCATATCAAAACCATACTACCCGCCAAACCAAAAAAAATCAACAAAAAAACACCCTCTCTCTCCCCATTTCACCTTCTCTCACAATTTACCATCAAGAACCTTAACACAAAAGAAAGAAATACATGTCTAGATATCGAGCAAAATCCAAATAATAAAAAGGCCGCCAAAGAAAAATTTACAAAACACAAAACATACACTATAATAAAGAAAAAATAAAAAGAAAAATTATGATAAACGATATCCAAGAAATTTCACCAGAAGAAAAATCTCGAAAAATAGAATCACTCCGTGAAATGATTGCAAGTGCAGAAAAAACAATCCAAGGTGCAAAATCAATGCTTCTCCAGATTGAAGGAAAGAAAAAAACAGGACGCAAAAGAAAATTTGATGATGAAGAAAATGGTACAATCGTCCACGGAACATTCGACGGTCAAATCATGATTGGAACCGATGGAAAACAATACCCTGTCCCCGCAAACTATGCATCCAAATCAAAACTTGTTGAAGGCGATATGCTCAAACTCACCATTGCTGACAATGGGGCCTTCATGTACAAACAAGTTGGACCGATCGAACGCAAAAACGCCATCGGCATTGTCAGTCAAGACGAAGTCGGAAATTATTACGTATTAACAGATGGAAGACCATACAAAATTCTATTAGCTTCAGTGACCTATTTCAAAATGAGTCCTGGTGACGAAGTAGCCATTATACTCCCCCTAGAAAACGAAGCATCATGGGCAGCGATTGAAAATGTATTGCAACCAAACGCGCAAACACCACAAACAATCACAACAAAAGACCCAAAAGAAGAACCTCAAGAAGAAAAAGAACAAGAACATGTGCCACAAGAAGAAAATTTAAACACACCATCTCAAGAAGAAAATCCACAAGAGAAAATCAAGAATGACTCAGAAGCAATCATCGATGAATGGACACCAGACATCGAAGAAATTGAAAGAGAAATTCAGGAAGAAATGAACAGCCGACAATAACACACATAGTTTACAACAATAAAGAAAAAACATGTCGGAAAATTCTCTCAACAAAAAAACTCTTCACTCAAAAGACATTGCGTTTGCGGCAATCAATGGAGCAATTTTTGGAGCTTTCTTGCCAACAGTACTCACAAACACAGACGCAGGAATAACCCTGGAGACTCTCCCATCCATTGCACTTTTCAGTATTTCCGCAGCAATAGGTGTTGCAGTGGGATATGCCTTGTCAAAATTTGCACGATTCCTTTTTCAATTGGCAAAATTTGGCACAATCGGGGCATCAAACACTGCAATCGACATTGGCCTTCTCAATGTTCTTGTCTTCCTAACAGGTACTACGAGTGGCATATTTTTCACCCTATTCAAAACACTCTCATTCACAGCAGCGCTCTTTAACAGTTACTTTTGGAACAAGTACTGGTCGTTTGAAAAAAAAGAAACAAAAGATGTCAAAAAAGAGTTTGCACAATTTCTTGGAGTTAGTCTGGCAGGAGCAATCCTGAACGTCACAACAGCATACATTGTTAACGACGTGATTGGCCCGCAAGGAAACATCGATCCAAAACAATGGCTTAACATTGCCGCGGCTTCAGGATCAATCATAGTCCTCACATGGAACTTCTTGGGCTACAAGCTATTTGTTTTCAAAAAATAGTATCGGTCAAACAAAAAGTCACTCCGATGTGACTTTTTTTAAAGATGTCTGTATTCTTATAACATATTCCTTACGCAATCAAAAAGACACACTATGGAAACACTATACCGAAAATACAGACCAACCACATTTGAAAAAATTGTTGGACAAGAAACAGCTGTGCGCACACTGACCAACGCAATCAAAGCAAACCGTATTGGTCATGCTTATTTGTTCACCGGCCCAAGAGGAACAGGAAAAACATCCATTGCACGCATCTTTGCAAAAGAAGTAAACTGCATGCAAAGAAATGATTTTACACCATGCACAAAAGAAGCTTGCGAAGCAATTGCAAACGGATCATCCTTAGATATCATTGAAATGGATGCCGCATCAAACACCGGTGTGGAAAACATGCGCCAACTGCGTGAAACAGTTGCACTCCCTCCAACCCAGACAAAATATAAAATATACATCATTGATGAAGCACACATGCTTTCAACGGCAAGCTGGAATGCATTACTCAAAACTCTCGAAGAACCACCAAAACATGCAATATTCATTCTTGCCACAACAGAAATCCACAAAGTGCCAGAAACAATTGTATCACGTTGCCAACGATTCGACTTCACTCGCCTACCAACAGAATCCATTGTAAAAAAACTCAAAGAAATCACCATTGAAGAAAAAATCACAATCGAAGATGATGCATTAAAAATGATTGCTCTGAGCGCCGAAGGAGGCATGAGAGATGCCGAATCACTCTTGTCACAAATTATGGCTCTGGAAGACAAAGAAATCACCGTTGAAGAAGTGGAGAATATTCTTGGAACAACACGAACACAAAGCATTCTCACCACAATCGAAGCGATTCTGGACAAAGATGCACACACAGCAATCACAGAAATAAACAAAGTGATGAATTCAGGAAAGGACATAAACGTCTTTACAAAGTCACTCATCACAGAGTTACGTGAAATTCTGCTTGCAAGCACAAGTACAAAATTACACGCCGACATCCTCAAAAAAAGAACGGATGACCAAGCAAAAACCACAATGCGCTTGATTGATAAATCAGACATCAAAACACTTGTAAAAATTCTCGACCTAATCATTGAAGCAACAAACAACCCATTTCCAGCAATTGCACAACTCCCTTTAGAAATTGCCATAACAAAAGCAATCGACACAACAGAAAATCAATCACAACAAAACACAACATCAAAAACCAACCATACACCTCCTCAAACAGAAAACAAACAACAAAAAGAACCTCAAAAGCAAAACTCTGCAGAAAAAAATACAACAGAAAAAAAAACTGAAACACAAAAAATAGAAAAATCAGAAGAAGAAACAAAACCAACAACAGTAACAGAAAAACAAGAAATCTCATCACACCAAGAAAATAGAAAAACCACACATCAAAAAAAAGAGCAAAACCCTATCATCTTCAAACTTGTCAAAGCAAAGTGGAACGAGATCACAAAAAAAGCAGCTCAGTTGAACCCAACAGCCGCAACCCTCCTGTCTGGTGCCCAACCAATCAGCACAAATGGAAACGCAATCATTCTCAAAATGAAATTCTCATTCTATCGAGATAAATTCAACAACCCAGAAACCCGATTGACAATCGAAGAGCTGTTTGGTACCATTCTGGAGCAAAAAGTAACACTACAAGCAGTCATGGAGGATGAGATTGAGACGGAAAAACAAGAAGAAAAAGAACCTTCATCAATCTCAGAAGAAGTCACGTCTACTCTCGCAAACGCACAAGCATTGATGGGTGGAAACATCGTTATGGAATAAAAAAAGAAAACATACTGGGCCGTAGCCAAGCGGTAAGGCACTAGGTTTTGGTCCTAGCACGCGTAGGTTCGAATCCTACCGGCCCAGCAAAGAAAATTCCTTTCAAAAAAAAATGAAAAATATTCTCACATTCTTCCAAAAAACACCCGAGATATTACCAAAAGAAAAATTACCGAAAGAAATACAAAAAATCGCAGAACAAATCAAAAAAGAAAAGAAAGTAAAGAAATTGCTTTACACTATGCATACAACATAGTGACACAAAAATACTACGGAAAAAGAAAAGCCACTGCCAAAAACTTTCGTCAATTTCTCAAAACAGACATAGAAAAACTATGGGACATGAACGGTTTCATGCATTGTACTCACATGAATTTAATCTTACGAAACCTTCTTATAACAAGTGGTTTATTCCACCCAAAAGACATTGTGTCAAAATGGACAGTGATCTGGATGTTTTCCCCACATCAATATTTAGAAGTTCGTGTAGAAAAAAATCGAAAAATAAACATCGAACTGTGGGGAGAAAATTACAACATACCTTTTGGAAATTATACAAACGGATTTCGCGGAGGGGGTACAATCAAACCCAAAAAACACTGAATTCTAAAATTAAATAAAAAGAGAGTAAACAAAACAACAATTGCAAAATCACCTCCTCATGTCATGCTAAAAACAAAGTTAAACAAATAACAAAAAAAACAAATGTGTAAGCACACGACAATAATCGCAAAAGTGTTTCTCGCACTCCTTTTCTTAATGTCTGGCATTGGAAAAATTACAAACTTCTCCCAAACGGCAACAGGCATGGAAGCAGTTGGAGTACCCCTTCCCAAAATTTCACTAGTCATCGCCATCATCCTCGAACTTGGAGGTGTCGCACTTCTTTTGACAAAAAAACACGCAAAGATTGGTGCTTGGATGCTCATCTTGTTCACCGTGTTGGCAAGTCTGTTCTACCACCTGGATTTCACAGACAAAATGCAAACAATAGCACTACTCAAAAATCTTGCAGTGATTGGTGGATTGCTCCTTGTGACAAAAGTGTCATGTTGCAAGAAAAACTCCACTTGTTGTAATACCAAAAACAACACTTATTGCAAAGAAGACAACAAAAAATGTTGCAAATAAAAAAGATTCCCACAAAAGCACAAAAAGCTCTTCTCATAAAGAGTTTTTTTTACACCCAAACAAAAAAAATTATATTGACCAGCAAAGGAAACATGCTAAGATTGAGCGGTGCTAATCTGAAAGAATCATATGGAATTATTCCCCATCAAAACACGAAAAATGACACCTCCGAAAGATGACATTTTTCAAATATTGAACAAAAGTCTTCCTGCGATAAAAGAAAAAGACATTGTTCTCATCACATCAAAAATTGTCTCAATCCACCAAAAGCGTTGTGTAAAAATAACATCGAAAAGACAAAAAGATAAAATTATAAAAAAAGAATCAGATTACACAACAACCTACACAGACCCAAACAACCACACACACCGATTCGCAATCACGCACAACACAATCCTTGGTGGCGCAGGCATTGACCAAAGCAACGGAGACAACTTCCACATACTTCTACCAAAAGACACCTTCAAAATTGCAAAAGAAATTTGGTCATACATCAAAAAAGAACACAACACGAAAGAACTAGGCGTCATCATCACAGACAGCAAATCACAACCACTCAGGTATGGCACAATTGGTACAGCAATTGCTTTCTGGGGCATTAACCCAATCAACAATCACATCGGAAAAACAGATTTATTTGGAAGAAAAATGATTATGGAAAAAAGTAACACCGTGGATCCACTTGCAGCAGCTGCAACACTTCTGACAGGAGAAACAGACGAACAAACACCCATCACTATCGCACGAAACATCCACAACATCACATTCACCCAAAAGAACACTCAAAAAGAATTATTTGTCAAATCCCTCAAAGAAGATATTTTTTATCCAATGCTCCGACCCTTTGAAGAAAAAACACTATGAAAACCAAAAAAGAAACCCCACAAAAACACTGCTACATCAACGGAGTAATCCTTCCAGAAAATGACGTAAAAATCAGTCCTCATGACATTGGTCTATTAAGAGGTTATGGAGTTTTTGACGTCATGCGCACAACCGAAGACGGCACACCATTTCTCCTCGACGATCACTGGGAACGTCTCAAAAAATCCGCACATGAGTTGGAAATGGCAATCCCCATCACAAAAGATGAATTTACAAAAACAATCGAAGCATTATTACAAAGAAACAACATGTCCCTAGCATCAATTCGCACAGTCCTCACAGGAGGAATAAGTCCTGACTCCTTTTCCATTGGAAAAATGACGTTCTTAATCATGACTGAAAAATTCAAAAAACCGCCAAAAGAAGCCTACCAAAATGGCGCCAGCACAATCACCGTTGATCACCGACGACACATACCACACGTAAAAACCATAAACTATATTGTACCCATTCGCCACAACAGCAAACGCAATAAAGCAAAAGCACTAGAAATTATTTATGTCAAAGATCATATAGTATACGAAGCATCAACGAGCAATATTTTTATTGTGCGAAAAAACACACTCATTACTCCAAAAGAAAAAATTCTCAAAGGCATCACACGCAAAACAGTTCTCAAAATTGCCTCTCCAATAATGGCAATAGAAGAACGAAAAATGACAGAAAACGAATTGTTTCACGCAGATGAAGTACTTCTCACAGCTTCAAACAAAGGTGTTGTACCAGTGACAAAAATCAACGACAAAAAAATTGGAAATGGAACTGTGGGGAAACACACAAAAAACCTAATGAAACAATACAACCAATTTATCAAAGACTATAGAGGATAAAAAATACTCCACAAACACCATCATCTCTACAAAAAAAAGAATAAAAAAACCACAAACCAATAATTACTCCTCACAACAAAAAAGAAGCGGATTTCTCCGCTTCTTTCAAAATAATACTAGAAACAAAAACAGTAAGACTATTTCAATGTCACTGTTGCACCAGCTTCTTCAAGTTTCTTCTTCAACTCTTCAGCCTCTTCTTTCTTCACACCTTCTTTGATAACGTTTGGAGCACTGTCAACAGCATCCTTTGCTTCCTTCAAACCAAGACCAGTAACTTCACGAACTGCCTTAATAACAGCAATCTTCTGGCTTCCAGCAGCTGTAAGCTCAACATCAAATTCAGTCTTTTCAGGAGCAACTTCAGCAGCAGCGCCAGGCATTGCAGCCATAGCCACAGGAGCAGCAGCACTCACACCAAACTTATCTTCCAAAACTTTCACAAGCTCAGAAAGATCAAGAACACTCATTTTTTCAATTTCAGAAACAATCTTTACAAACTTTTCTGGAACCTCAACAACTTTTTCTTCCTGTGTTGTTTTTTCTTCAGACATATTTTTAAACAAAAAAATTATTATTCTTACAAAAACAATCTAACACACACCTACGCCGTAACACTTTTTTGATCAGAAACAGCTTTAAGCACCTGCACAAAACCACGAGCCGGACCAGTCAAAACATTGACAAACCCAGAAAGCGGTGCAGCAATCGTCCCAACAACCATGCCACGCAATTCGTCTTTCGACGGCAAAGCAGACAAAGCAACCACTTCTTCCGCCGTCATCGCTACTGTCCCCAACAAACCACTCAAGACACGAAAGGTCTCGTTAGTCTTTGAAAAAGCAACAAGTTTTTTCGGCACAGAAACTTCATCAGAAAACGAAAATGCAACAGCACCCTGACCATCCAATGATGACATGTCTACCGGAACACCCGCTTTCTCCGAAGCGATACGAAGAAGTGTCTTACGAACAACACGCAACACACCAGCATCACAACGAAGATCTTTTTTCAAACCAGTGACAGCATTTGCCGTCACACTCTGAAAATCAACAAAGACAACAGACTTTGCCAATGAAAGATCCTTCACCAATTCATCGATGATGTGTTCTTTTCGATCACGAGTTAACATAAAAACACATATTAATCTTAGGAATTACACAACAAAATCTGAAAGTCCTCCACATACAAAAAATTCAGATCTTAATATGTAATTCCAAAGACGTCAATAATAAAAAGATCAAACAAAAAAAACTACGACCACATAAGGGAATCGTAGCAAGGACACCATGCAATGCAAACAAGACAAGCTCATTCAACACGCAATTGAATCCTCACCGGGGCTTACAAGATCGCCCGATATCTACGGAATCCACTCATCTATTTTTTCTCACACTACCAAACACAAACGAAAAAGTCAAGAAAAGACTTATTTCTTCTCCTCTTCCAAAACAACATCTGCAGAATCTTTCTTCACAGACTCATCAACAAGCTCCGCCTTCTCAGAAGGAATCTCTTCAGAAACCTTTGTATCAGCAGTGGCTTGGCCAGCACGCATCTTCTTATTCACAACAGAAACCTTTGATGCTTCAAGCACACCAAAACGCACCAAAAGATTATGAACAGATGACGACGGCTTAGCACCATTAGAAATCCAACGCTGAATCTCTTCAGAACGAAAATTTCCCTTTTTGCTATGTGGGTCATAACTCCCCACAACGGCAACATGACGACCACCAGGAGCAACAGTATGTTCCTGAACAACAACACGAAATTGTGAGCGATTATGACGCCCGACACGATTCAATCGAATAGCAAGCATAAACCTTATATTTCTAGACAATATCGATAACTCTCCCTAGGCTACAGGAAAGTCAAAAACTTGTCAACAGAAAGAAAGATACAAACTAAGAACGCCGAACAGTAACCTCTGGAATATCTGAAATCGAAAGAGTAGAAGAAGCAATACGGATTTCAGAATGTTTCTCAAAAACAATCAAAACCTGCTCCATAATACGACTACGAAACACTCGCCTTTGATGAGCTTCCACAACATAACGAATAGTCAAAGAAACCCAGTTATCCGTAACCTCGACAAAAACACTAGGCTCCATTGTTCGCTCAGAAAAATAATACCGCTGTTCCAACTGAGACAAACTCTTGCGAGCATCGGCGGTAAAATCAGAAGTTACCCGCACCGCAACTTCCTGAAACAAAGAAACTGCCAAACGCCAATCGCTGTCATGCGTAATAGGGACAACAACCTCATCCCACAAAAAATGATGGTCTTTTGTATAATTGCAAACAGAACTCGACAAAACAACACCATTAGGAATCATCACCAGACGACCCGTTGCCTGATCCCCATGAACCCATCCACGGATTTCCAAAAGAGTTGTATAAAAAATACTAATATCAATAACATCTCCATACATTCCATCAATCTCAATTCTATTACCAACATGAAACAAACCAGAAACAACAATCACAA
>JAGQLW010000043.1 GCA_020428995.1 Candidatus Moraniibacteriota bacterium
ACCAAATCGGGTTTCTTTTTTTGTCACCCTACCCCACACATGACATTGAAAAATATTTTGCAACTATTACTATTGTGACAACTCCACACCTCCTGGCAATTGATTCAGAGATGATTGCAAATCATCAGACATCAGTAAGCACTGATCCGCAAAAGAGATGTCTGTTGGAACCAAAAGATCAACATCTGCTGAAAAAGAGCAATCATATTCAGGAAACGACTCTGCATATTTCTCTGGTGTTTCAGAAAATTCACCTTCTGTGAACCCTGGATTACCTTCAGAAAAACCAGGTGCTTGTTTTTGTAAGTCCTCTAAACAAGAAAAATCCATCATGGAACCACTCTTTTCAGAAGGTGACCATGACCACATTTTTTTCTTCTCACTATCCACAAGAGCAACATATTCACGCCCATCAAAAGTACTTATCGTCTTATACACCCCAGATTTAAAATAGACAATCGTTAAAGAATTATCATCGGCCGATTGGAATCTACACTCAACCGGCTTTCCAGAAGAAAGCATTTTCTGAAATTCCATGAATGCTTCCCCACTTTCTACATAATCCACATTGCTTGGTGCGCCAGCCACGATATCATCATCTGTCATAACAGCGTCATCTGAAGCATTTGAATCAAAAACATCTTTTTGTTGGTCTTCAGGACCTGGCACAAGACTACAACCAGAAAGAACAAAAACTGCACTGAAAAAAAAGACCGTCCCAAAAAGTCTTAAAAAAGAAAACTTCATAAAAACAATAAATTAAAAATATTATAAAACCAGTATACTACTAAAAAAACTGCAAAAAAGAAACTAGAAAGAACAAAAAACACTACTACAAACTCCCCAATCGTTGCTGACATTCAATCAAAAAAACATCAATGCCCGCTTTATGATGTTCACTCATATGAGAAGAGAGAGATTCCACCTGCACAGACAAACGATCAACAATAGAACGAAAGTAAAGAACCTCAGATGAAGACGGTTCAGTTTTTCCATCAGACAGGGAACGAAAAAAAGTATGTAGTTCTTGACGTGTCTGTGAAACACACAATCCTGGAACATGTGGTAAAGAACCACGGACAAACTGCGCACCAGAATCAGAATCAACAACAGTCTGCAAACCATATTTTATGCGCATGCCACCCTGCTTAATCAGACGCTCTTTGGAGCGCCTCACCTTTTTTTGATACAACTCCCCATCAACATGGTCAACAACCTCATCAAACGCACACACAACAGTGTCTGTTTGTGTATCAACAATCAACATATCAACACCATTTTCATAATCATCATAAGCACAAGAACGAACCACGACATAACGATCAAACAAAAAACGATGAAGAATCAATGCTGTCGCTGTCTCAGCAAGCATATCATCACAAAGGAGTTCTGCGTTTTTCCAACGCGAAACAATCTCATCTTCATCATAAGTACCATAATGTTTGCGCGCCCACTCTTCACGCGCACCAGAAAAAGAAAACTCATAATTATGAACACTCAACTCGTCACCACGAATATCACCATCCACTTCCTTACCATATGGCCCACCATTTTTCTTCAAATATGATCGCGGTATAATACGACATTCATTGTCAACAATAGATGCTATTTTACGTCGGTCAAAAAGATTGCTCAAGACACGCTCATTAACCTCCTGCGACATCTTACAAAGACGTTCTTCTAACACTTCCCAAACTCGTCGACGATCCAATGACGACTCCTTCTCATGATGAGAGTTAAGATACGAAAAAGATTCAAGAGACATAATAAAGAAAATAATATAATACAATCAAATGAACCTACTTTTCAACGTCAAAAAGGGCAATAGCCATATCAATACGTCGTAACGACTCCTCTTTGCCCAAGACCCACAAAAGATCTTGCGGAGGAGGTGATTTTTTTTCACCAGACAAAGAAATACGCAGTGGCCAAAGAAAATCTCCACGTTTTTCCCCAGAAGCACCAAGCAAGACTTCCAACAATTTTTCACGCGTCCAATCAACAAGAGAAAGATTGCTAACCACCATACGCATATGAGTCAGAGCCTCCTGAATTTCTTGATCAGAATTATTCTTCCATCGCAAAAGATCCTTATTAACAGAGACGGTGCGAAAGAAAAAAACATGTGAATCCCCCACCAAAGCAAGCCGTTCCAAACGCTCTTGTTCAAGCGTCAAAACACGCAAAAGATATTCTTTTGTCTTACATTCAGACGAAGCAGAAAGAAAAAAATCTTTCTCAGACAAAAATTCAATAGAACAATCATAAAGATCTTCAACAGTCATGTTTTTAATATACTGCCCATTCATCCAATCGAGTTTATCACGATCAAACACTGCCCCAGCCTTATTTATACCAGAAAGATCAAACAACTCAACCAACGCATCTAAAGAAAAAATCTCTTGCGTGTTTCCTGCGCCAGGATTCCACCCAAGCAACGCAACAAAATTCACCAAAGCTTCAGAAGTGTAACCAGAAAGACAATAATCTTCGACACTAACATCCCCTTGTCGTTTTGACAGTTTCGAACGATCAGGATTAAGCAAAAGTGATAAGTGCGCAAAATGAGGTTCTTTCCAACCAAATGCACGATATAAAAGAAGGTGTTTTGGAGTAGAAGGCAACCACTCCTCACCACGAATAACATGTGTAATCCCCATTAAATAATCGTCTACAACATTTGCCAAATGATATGTTGGGAAGCCATCTGATTTTAACAACACCTGATCATCAATAGTATCCGTATCAATCTCAATATGTCCACGCACAAGATCCTCAAAAACAATCCGCTCACCACGTGGAACTTTCAGACGAACAACATGAGGAACCCCGTCGGAAATTTTTTTTTGAACATCAGAAGCAGACAAATTCAAGGCGCGACGATCATACATCGGCACCTGTTTTGCAACGGTTTGTGCCTCACGCATTGCAGTCAGCTCCTCTGCAGTATCAAAAGCATAATATGCCTGACCATTCTGAACCAATTCATCCGCATAACGACGATATAATTCTATACGCTCAGATTGAATATACGGACCTTTCTCCCCCACTTCCACAACAGAAGAATACACATCAGATTGACGGTGAGAAACATTTTTTACATTGAAAATCCGATTATCCTTCGGCCCCTCATCCCAAGACAGACCTGCCCACGACAACGCATTAAGCAAATTTTCAACTGCACCATCAACAAAACGCGTACGATCCGTGTCTTCAATACGCAAAATAAATTGCCCGCCATGGCGCCTGGCAAACAAATAATTAAACAGTGCTGTGCGCAACCCTCCGATATGCAAAAAACCAGTTGGTGACGGAGCAAAACGAACGCGAACAGATTGACGAGACATAAAAAAATTGCAGAAAAAAGCTTACACAAAAAAAATAAAAAAATGCACACAACCCCATCCTACCCCAACACAAGACGAAAAACAATCCAACAAAGAAAAAACAAACCAAACAATCATCGAACAAAAAAAGACTTAAACCGTTCTACACAAACAAAAAATGGAAAAACAACAACAGCATGAAAAATACGAGCAATTCGTTTTGGCTGGCAAAACAAACGCCAAAACCACTCCAAACCAACACTCTGCATCCATAACGGCGCACGACGAACACGTTTTGTAAGATAATCAACAGCACCACCAATTCCAACCCCAACACGTACTGAAGTTTTTTTGTCACAAAAATATTTCGATAAAAAAAACTCTTGTTCTGGCGCACCAAAAGAAACAAAAATAGCCTCAGCACCAAACGATTCACAGCGAGAAACAGCCTCGACACACGACGATTCACAACAAGGATCCACTTCAACACACAAAAGAGAAATATGCGGAAACCTCTCCAAAAAAGCATGTTCGACATCTGCAACACTACTCAGTCCGCCAAAACGCAAAAAAATAGCAATGCGTTTTTGTTTCTGACAACAAAAAAACAAAAGATCCTCAAAGAGTTCCACGCCAGTAAGACGCTCAATTCGAACATTGAAAAACAATCGTCCAACAAAAGAAATACCCACTCCATCAACAGTACGGACAACAGCATTATTCAAAACATGACGATAACTTTCATTGTGTCGCGCTAACAGTAAAATTTCCGGATTAAGCGTCACAATATGACAAAATATTCCACCCCCCAAAGAAGTTCCGTCAAAAGCACCACGAACGATGCGCAAAACGTGTGAACGAGAATCACCATCAATACGCACATCAAAAAGAAAGAAACTTGACATTGTGTTGTATTAATGATAGCGTGTAGTGTGCACTTGTTCTTTCCGTGTTGTGCACACAGGATTTAGCCCTTGAAATACACGAGAGTTAAAAATCAAGACAAACAGAAAAAAGGAGGAGCACAATGCTCATTCTAACACGCCATGTTACTGAGACAATCGTAATTAGTGGTAATGTGTAGATCACCGTTCTAGGTATCAAAGAAAGTAGGGTGCGCCTCGGCATCACTGCACCAAGGGAAATTCCTATTGACCGAAAAGAGATCTACACACAACACATCCAGAAAGAAAAGAAATAACAAGGAGATGAAAAATAAGGTGGGATCATAAACTCCAAGGAGGTGGCTTTTTAAGGAACATTTAACCAAGCCACCAAAAGAATGGACGCCATCCAAACCCCTGCACACTGTCAAAGATACAGTGGTAGGGGTTTTTATTATTCTGAAAGAAAAAACTCATCCAAAAGTTCATGATGAAGTTTCCCTTCTTGCACCATGCTCTCAAAAAGAACAACGGAAGAAACATCGACAGAAAGCGACACTGGCACATCAACAACTGGTTTTTCCAAAAGCGCTTCCCACCGTTTTTGCCCAACACGACCCAACATAATATGTGGTCGAAATGAACAAACGGATTCTTGTGTTAAATTCAACGCATGAAGAATACGTTGATAAATCAACTGCATCTGGTCATTATCAGGACCTGTTGCCCACACAACCTTTGGATCATTGGAAGAACCAGAAAAACACACCTGATCAAGCACAACATCAAAAGACTCTATATCACAAAAAAGATCTGAAAGATTTTGAGAAATCCAAGAGACATCATCAGGGTGAACGTGTCCAAGATACAAAACCGTGATATGATAATTCTCTGGCAAAGACCAGCGAACAGGCAAATCTGAAAATGTGTTTACAACACGCTCCAAACGCCGAAAAACATCCCGGGAAACAGGAATACCAATAAATAATTTTTTCTTTCTCATAGTTAAAAGAGTACAGTATAATAAGAATTGGGGCAAAAAAAGTCCCCTCGACAATGCGAAGGGATAAGGAAAAGAAAAATCAATCATAGACGCATCAATCACGAATGTAAAGATTTTTGAAATGATTGACAACGAGCAACACGATCAGATTCCTCCCGAGCACCAACAACACGCCCAGCTTTATGTCCAGTCAAATAACAGACAATACTGGAAGAAAATAGTGCCAGAATCTCTTGAAACGACAAAGAAAACGGGACATCAGAAGATTCTCCTCGCTGTCCATGTTCACACAATAGCATCACCACAATGTGATACAACAAATCGTCAGAAAAGTGAAGACGTCCCGAAATATTCGTCGACGTGCCAAAAGCAACGTATTTGAGACCGTTACAATCGACTTTCAAAAACAAACGTGGCGATTCTGAAAGTATCGAAAGATCATTAGGACTTCCAATTGAATTATCAGGCACACCAGACAAAAGAGTCTTCAAAAAATCACAAGAAACAACAGGCGCAACATTCTTTGTCATTGGAAAGGACCTCTCAAAGTTGAAAAACAAAAGAACTGTCGTAACAGGTATACAAGAAACCATACAATATGAAAGAAGAAGAGTCAATTCGAAAAGAACAAGAGACCGTGGAAGTCGCGCCACTAACCTTAGTAGGGAAAAATCCTCTAGTCACCCTGTCTTACACAACACCACGGACATGTGTCCCCGGCACAATTGTAAACGTCCCCTTGCGCAAAAAAAACACAATCGGTGTTGTAATTAAAAAAACAGAAGAAACAAATTCAAAAATCAAACGTTTTTTTGTTCTCAAAAAAATCAATTCCATTGATAATAAAAAATCTCTCACAAAAGAACAAATCCTTCTGGCACAAAAAATTGCACAGGAATACATCACGCCATTGGGATTAACTCTCAAGATTTTTTTTCCATTAGCACAAACAATGCAAAGAAAAGAAGAAAAAAAAGAACCAAACGCTGAAACAAAAAAATTCCCAGACAATTCAACAAGCAAATGGAAAGAAATTAAAAAACAAACAAAAAAAGGAAGGTGTTGTCTCATCATTGATCAAGACACCAATCAGTGGAACCATATTATAAAAGACGCCTGTAAAGATGCTCTAAAAAATAAAAAAACACTTCTTTTGTGCCAACCAGACACAATGGAAGCAACGCTCAAACACAAAGATCTCAAAGAAATCTTTGGGTCTCACGTCACCATTATTCACGGAGAACAAACACAAAAACAACGAAAAGGAGCAATACAAAAAATTACACAAAACGATGGAATAATCATTGTTGGAACAAGAACAGCGCTTCTGGCACCAATAAAAAATCTTTCAACAATCATCCTAGAAAACGAAGAACGTCACACGTACAAACAATGGGATCGCACACCCCGCTATGACGGCAGAACAGTAGCAAAAATACTTGCGGACATTCATGGCGCAAAACTCATAACACACTCACGATTTCCACGACAAGAAACACTATTAAAAAAAGAAAAACTAATCCTAACGATCGGAAAAGAACAAAAAAACAAAGACACTATTATTGACATGCGAAAAGAACGCTGGAAAGACATAAACGGAATAAAACAAAAACCGAACTACTCCCCCATTTCCAAAGCATTACACCAGGCAATAACAAACACACTGACACACAAAAAAGAAGCACTAATTATCGTCAAACAAGGTGGCATGGGCTCATTTACAATCTGCAAAGAATGCAAGACTGTTTTGCGATGCAAAAAATGCGACAAACCACTCACAAAAACAAAAGAATATGCATACATGTGCATAACATGTAAAACACCACCAGACCCTCTCATAGCATGCTCAAAATGTAACAAAACCCAACTGCAAAGCGTGGGAATCGGGACAGAAAAGATTGAACAAGAAATTAAGCGACAATTTCCACGATCAACAATATTACGTGCAGACAAAACGACAATCAAAAAAACACAAGAAAGAGAAAAATTAATTGAAAAAGTAAAGAAAAATAAGATCAGTATTATCGTTGGGACAGAAATGACAATGGGACTAACAACCTTGCCAAACATAGGAATAATTGGTATTATAGACTTCGACAAGTGGTCTGCATCCCCAGAATGGAACGCTGATGAAAAAGCACTCACAATAGCAATCACGCTAAAAAAAATGCCCCATCAAAAGCTCTGCATCCAAACATATCAACCGGAAAGCACAGTCATAACAGCACTATCAGACACTGGACAACAATGGCGCAAAGAAGATGAAGAATCTCGCAAAGACATGCTCTATCCCCCATTTGCTCGACTCATTAAAATGTCGAAAGTATTCACAAAAAAATCAACAGCACAAAAAGAATCAGAAAAAACATGTGACACGATAAAAAAAACACTGATTGAACAAAAAATGATTCACAAAGTGTCTCCTCCTCGCGAACCAATCATGAAAAAAAGGCAAAAAGGAATAACAATGGAAATAATCCTCCGCCTCAAACAAGACAAATTTACACAAGAAACAAAAGATCTCTTGTGGACATACTACAAAAAACAATGGTCAATTGATGTTGATCCAGAACAGACGATATAATTTAAAGAAACGACAACCACCATGCTGACAATCGTAACAACAAAAGACACTGAGGCAGAAATTTTACACACGCCAACAAAAAAAATAAAAGAACCGTGTGCGGATGAAATCAAAGAACTCATCAAAGAAATGACAGACGCGATGCACAAAGCAAACGGGCTTGGGCTCGCCGCACCTCAAGTGGGAAAAAACATCCAGTTATGTATTATTGAAGTGAAAGAAACAATCCACGTCTTTATCAATCCAAAAATCACATCCCAAAGCAAAGAAAAAGTAATTTTTGAAGAAGGATGCCTAAGCATTCCAGGAACATTCATCCCCATCATTCGGCATGAAAAAATCACCGTACGATTCACAAACCAAAATGGAAATGCGCAAAAAATCAAAGCAACAGGACTCTTAGCAATTGCCCTGCAACATGAACTTGATCACCTCAATGGAATACTCATCGAGGATCGCGCGAAAACACAAGACACAAGACTCCTGAGTCAACTCAAAAAACAAAACCGCTACTGGGGATAAAAAAAAGAAAAAAATAACAGCTAAAAAACAAATCCGATGTCACAAACACAAAACAATCCAATCAAACTACAAACGGTTTTCATGGGAACCGGACAATTTGCCACGATTCATCTCACACAATTACTCAAAGAAAACTACAACATCACATCAATATACACCCAAAGAGAAGATGGGAATGAAAAAAAACAAAAAGACACACAACAAAACCCTATCGAGCAAATTGCGCAAAA
The DNA here is from genome assembly GCA_020428995.1 of Candidatus Moraniibacteriota bacterium. GTDB lineage: Bacteria > Patescibacteriota > Minisyncoccia > Moranbacterales > JAGQLW01. The sequence goes on from JAGQLW010000043.1 coordinate 8,550, forward strand.
GAGAAATATTCCAATACGATCGCCACAAAAATGGAACGCGGAAACAATAGAAGAATTTCAAAAAACAAAACCTGACATGGTCATTGTTGCGTCATATGGAAAAATCCTTCCAGAAGAAGTACTTGGAACACCAGGGTTTGGATGTATCAATGCACACCCATCACTCCTGCCAAAATATCGCGGACCGTCACCAATTCAAAACACACTCTTAAACGGAGACACCGAAACGGGAGTGACGATCATGCTCATGGACACAGGAATGGACACGGGACCAATCATTGCACAAGAGAAAAGCACAATAACCCCACAAGACACAACACCAGAATTATTGGAAAGACTGGGACAGCAAAGCGCGAACCTTTTAACAAAAACACTTCCCCAATGGGTTGAACGCACAATATCCCCAACCAAACAAGATAAAACCAAAGCAACGCTTTGCCAGATGATTGACCGACAAGATGGAAAAATTCACTGGGCAATGACAACCGAAGAAATAATCAATCGCTACAGAGCCCTCACACCATGGCCAGGAATTTTCACATTCTGGAAAAAAGATGGAAGCAACATCCGTCTAAAGTTAATTCATGTAACACAAAATGAACCACTCACAAATACTCAAGAAAAAAAACAAGGAGAGGTGTTTGCGCACGAAGGAGGAGTATACATAAAAACAATGAATGGATCACTCGAGATTGAAGAAATTCAACGCGAAGGAAAAAAAGCAATGTCAATCAACGAATTCATCGCGGGACACAATGATTTTATCAACAGCATTCTTACATAACACAAAAAAGACGATCATGATCTCAAAAGAATCACTAGTAATCCTCATCGGCTTCATACTAATCATTATTGTAACAACAATAACAGTGATTCGAAGTGACAAAAAAGAAACATCAGAAATCACAGCAATAGAATCAAACCAACCACAATACAAAACAATTTCCCAAGAAAATATCCGTAAAATTCTCAAAGAACAAAACAATCCTATTACAATCCCAGGAAAGAAAACAACAACAAACATCATTGATGTGCGCAGTAGAGCAGAATTTGATGCACACAGGATTGCCGGAGCAATCAACATTCCCGCAGAGACACTTACAAAAGAAGATGTGGAAAAACACTCCGCAGACACAATCGTCATCATTCCTGGCAACACGCCAAAAGACATCCTAGAAAAAATCACGACAATATTCCAACGAGATGGATTCCAAGATGTCTACGTTATGGAAGGAAACATGCAAGAGTGGACATCCTCTGGTGGAAAAAGTATTACAACAGGAGATCCAGACAATCTCGCAGACGCACTAAAAATCATTACAATTACACAAGAAGAAGCAAGAAAATGGATTGAGGAAGATGAAAAAATGATAATCATCGACACAAGAAACAACCAATCCTTCAAACAAGGACATCTCATTGGAGCAAAAAATTATCCACTCAACACACTAGAAGAAAAAAGAACGGAAATACCAATCGGACGAAAAATTCTTATCTATGGAGCAACCGAATCAGACACATTTCAAAGTGGAATCAGAATGCACGACCTAGGATTTCTTTCTACAAAAACACTAGAAGGAGGATTCGGAAAATGGCAAGAAAACAACATGCCCTGGATAAAATAATAACTCAAAAAACACAAAACCCCTTACTCAAAAAGCAAAGGGGTTTTCAAAAAAAACACGAAGCAAAGAAACTATGCCTCTACTATAGCCAAAACATCATCATTCTTTACCAAAAGATACTCAGAACCATCCACAGCAATTTCCGTACCAGAATAACGACTAAAAATAACCTTTTGATTTTTCTTTACAGAAATTTTTTCACTTGTTCCAACAGCAACAACCTTACCTTCTTGTGGTTTTTCTTGCGAAGCAGTTTCCGGGAGATAAATACCACTATCAGTCTTCTTATCAGCAACAATCGGCTTAATCAAGACATAATCACGCAATGGAATAACATTAATTTTTGCCATATAATTCTTTCTTATAATCTTAATCTGTTAAACAAGGTTCTAAGGACAGTATAAAAATCCATTGGCACCGTGTCAAGTGGAGTGCTAAAAAATCATCCGTGTCCCCATTCCTAGACACCCATCTTTTCTCTGACAATATCAATTGCTCGATCAAATTGTGGATCATTCTGAGCATCAAAATCTTCATTAGTCAGCTCCACAGACTCATCTGGAGCAATTCCTTCATCATTAATCTGTCGACCCTTTGGAGTTAACCATCGCGCAATTGTAATCTTAACAGCAGTGCTCTTTGACAAAGGAACCAGCTCCTGAACAGATCCTTTACCAAAAGAAGTCTCACCCACCAAGATAACATCGTCACGATTTTCTCGAAGAGCCCCAGCAAGAATCTCCGAAGCACTGGCACTTCCTTTGTTAATCAGCACAACAATCGGAGTATCAAGAAGTGAGATGAGTGAAGAATCTCCATTACTAGGAATAGTAGTTCGTTTTCCATTACGATCTTCCTCCAAAACAACAGGTGTGCCTTCAGGCAACATCAAACTCGCCAAAGAAACAGCCTGATCCAAATACCCTCCAGGATTATTGCGCAAATCCAAAACAACACCCTTCACCTGACCATGGCGAACACGAGAAAACAAACGACGAAAATCAGTAGTAGTGTCATCACCAAAACGACTCACTTGCACATAAGCAATGCCATCATCACGAAGATCAAATGTGACACTGTCAACACGAATCACATCTCGCACAATCAAGATTTCCTGTGTACTACTATCCCCTTCCCGAAAAATCGTCAAACGAACCTCAGAGCCACGATTTCCACGCAAGCGCTTCACAGCATCATTAATGGACATGTCAGAAGTAACTTCGCCATCAATCTCCAAAATCTTATCTCCCGCACGCATACCCGCAGTCTGCGCTGGTGAGCCCTCCAAAGGGGCAATAGCCGTCAAAACACCGTCCCGAAGACCAATCTCAGCACCAATACCCTCAAACGTACCACTAATATCGGTAGAAAAATCAGCCAAATCTTCAGGATCAAAAAAAGTAGTATACGGGTCTCCTGTTGCAGAAAGCATTCCGTCAATCGCGCCATAAAGAAGCTCATTGGCACGCAACGAATCTTGGTCGACATATTTTTCTTTCAACATGTCCCATGCATCCCAAAAAAGTTTAAAATCAACAGAAACATCCGACGCATCCTTATTCAAAATAACCGCCTCTTGAAGTGTAACATCGTCCACAGGCAAAGACGAAAACGAACCCTGCCCATAAGAACGCCCAACAAAAAAGCTCGCGCCAACAAGAAAAATAACAAACAAAAAAAGAACAAAACGAGAAAAAAGGCGTCGCCCAGAAACTGCCACATCAGAAAATGATTGCTGTGAAGAATCCATAAAAAAACAATAATACGAATGAAAAAACCTATCTCGGCAAAGACTTGCGCCAATATTTACGAAAATATTTCACGGCACTCACAATATGAACCCATGTGAGACGATTGAAAAACAATGAATAAAAAAAACCTCCTCGTGCACTCCCCTTGCCATAATAATGATAAATAACCGCATGTGGGTCATAAACAACACGCAAGTTATTCTCCCAAAAACGACGACACCAGTCAACATCTTCCATATACATAAAAAATCGACGGTCCATCAAACCAACAATATCAAGAGATTTTCGTGACATCATAAGAGCCGAACCCAAAAGCCAATCAACATCACGCACAGTATTATGATCAAAATCATTCATCGTAAACCATGCTAGGTGGCGTTGAACAAAAGAAAACTTCTTCAAAAAAGTTCGACGATACAAAATTGTCACCATGCGATAAAAACGAAAACAAGTGTACTGAAGTGTTCCATCAAAACTAAGCTGTTTTGGGCCACACACACCAATGGAAGAATCAGATTGCAACAATGACAAAAGATGGTCAACGCCACCCAGCGTCAACACAATGTCAGCATTAATAATAAAAAGATACTCGCCCTGAGCATGCTCAATACTATTATTCACCAAAGCACTGAAGCCAACATTTTCGACAAATGGAAAAAAACGAACGGTTGGAAAATCATGACGCATCATCATATACGTTTCCTCCTCCGTAGCTCCATCAGAAACAATGACCTCAAAAGAAATATCACGCACATGTTCAAAAATGGAATCGAGGCACATGCGCAACATCTCTGGATTTTTGTAACTATGAACGGCAACGGTAAGGAGCAGCTGTGAAGACATGAAAATCACATGACGAATTTAAGACAAGCAACACTCAAAAAACAACATCAAAATTTGTGCTTATGGAAACGACTGAAACAATGCATTAATGCGAGAGTAATCATCGCCACGTGGCAAAAGAATATATCCACGCCCATCACCATTAGTCTCCGGTGCATACAACAATCCTTCATCAGAATTTTCCAAAACTTTTTGTTTCAATGAAAACGGCATCTCAGTGTTTGACTGCATTTCTTGATAAATCTCATACATGCGCTTCATCTCCCACAGTTTCATGTCTGTCTGAACACTTTCACCCAATGCATCGAACAAATCATTAATTGCAGAAAAATCACTCAATGTACCCAGACTCAACGCCTTCTTCTGCAGTATCTGCAACACCTCCTGTTGTCGTCGTGCGCGATCAAAATCACTTGATGTGGCACGAGCACGAACGTAACAAAGTGCATTCTCACCATCGAGCGTTGATTCTCCAGACGCAACAGTGAAAACACCACCGCACTCTTCATTTGGGTTATAACACAACGGATATGTCGCAACAACTTTACCACGGTCATCAATCTTTTGCTGAACATTGCCCGAAGAAATTGTGAAGACGTTTGCGTCACACACATGCTCTTCATGAAACTGTACAGGCTCAACAAACTCTTCCGCCAACACAACAGGAATGCCACCAAGAGCGTCAACAACTTTCACAAAACCAGCAAAATCAATGCGAACAGCATAATGAATGGGTACACCAGAAATATCAGAAATGACACTCTTCATATAATCCAAACCGGCTCGTGGATTTTGTTGTTCACCATAATAATAAACAGCATTAATCTTCGACTGATCTGAAGTGTTTGGCACAGTAACATAAAGATCTCGTGGTACAGAAACAAGTGATGCCTTGTTTGTCTCTGGCACAACACTAAGCACCATGATTGTGTCCGCTAAAAGTCCACCACCAGTGACATGTTCGCCACGCATACCCAAAAGCAAGATGTTGATGCGCCCATCTTTTTCACCAAAGACTGTCTGCTCTACTCCAGGCAGGGACTGCATCACATTTTCCAAGACACTGCCAGCTCCAATATGAGAAACAACAGAACCAGCCTTCCACACAAAAAAGCCGACTGTTAGGACAAGTATAATGCCAACTAACAAACCAACACGAAGCCATGGTCGCTTCTTTTTTTGACTGCCCTGCAATGGATTTCCAAAACGCATAAATTAATGAACATTAAAAAATAACAAACAAAAAAACTCATCTCTATAAAAAATTAGGGAAAACGAAAATCATTACAACAAAAAAAAGACACAGAAAATCAAGAAAAAAAACGCATGTATAAATCATGCACGATACGCGCTGAACGATCCCAAGAATAAAAAACCAGCCGTTCACGTCCACGCGAAATATACCGCGAACGCATCTCGTCATCTGTAACAATAATATACAATTTTTCACAAAACTCTGCAAGACCATCTGTTGGAACATAAAAAACACACTTTCCAGCAACCTCACGATGAACAGCAATATCACTGGCAACAACAGGAACACCAGCAGAAAAAGCTTCTAACAAAGGAATACTAAACCCTTCATACAATGACGGAAAAACAAAGGCACGCGCCATAAAATAAATATAAGGCAAATCATCGACATGAACATATCCTGGAAAAAAAACACGCAAACGCACAGAAGAAGGAAGTGCCTCCAAAGCTTCAGAAACAAGCGGATCAGCATTATGTGCCTCCAAATTCCCCACAATAACCAAACAAACATCCTCAACACGCTCCGCCAAACATGCAAAAGTACGAATTAAATAAGGAATATTTTTCCGTGGTTGCAGTGTTCCAACATACAAAAGATATTTTTTGGGCAAATGATATTTGTCAGAAATGCGTTGTGAAAAACCTTCTACTGTCTGCAAATAATCATCTCCAAGCGCATTGGGAACAACAGCAATCTTTTCAGAAGCAACAGGATAATACTTCACGATCTCTTGCGCCGTAAATGAAGAAACAGCAATAACACAATCAGCCCGTCGCAAACTACGCCCCATTAAAAGCCATAAAAAAAATCTGTCAGACCATGCAATCAAATGTGGAAAAGCACGAAACGACACATCATGAACATGCGTCACAACCTTCGTGCTTGGCGAGATAAAAAACGGAACAATATACTGCGTGTGATACACATCAATATGTTCACGACGCAAATATTGTGGAGCAACCCACGCAGTCCACACAAAACGGTTTAAACAAGGAAGTGAGACAATTGTCACATTAGTGATTGTCTCATCAAGTCCAAAGCGAAGAGCAAGAGACGAAAGAGAGTCACTGTCATGACAATCCGTCAGCAAAAAAAGATCATGTTCCGTACCCACAAACAAACGAATCAGATGTTTTGTAAGATGAAAAAAAACTGTCTCATCCCCTGTTCGTTTTTTTCCAACAACACGAATATCAATGGCAATACGCATAAGAAAAACACTAAATTCTAATCATCTTCCCCTGTTGCACGATTAACTTCAGACAAAACAGATCCTATTTTCTTGTCCGAAGAAAGCATTGAAAAATCTGGCAACTCCGAAACAGAAGAGACACCCAAACGCTTCAAAAAACCAGCCGACACAGAATACAAAAACGCGCTTCCAGTCTCAGAAGCTTTACGAGAAACAAGGCCACGCATCATGAGTGTGCGCAACATCACCTGACAATTCACACCACGAATCGCCTCAATTGCTGGCCGTGAAACGGGTCCGCGATAAGCAACAATCGCCAAAACCTCCAAAGCACTTTTTGAAAGTGGTCCATGCAAATCTTTTTTAATCAATCGTTCCACAAATTCAGAATGTTCTGGCTTTGTTACCAATTGCGCTTTGTCATCATAAATAAAAAGACGGATCCCACGATTTTCATCACAATAAGCCTCTGTCATCACTCCAAGAACTTCTTTCACACGAGAAACCGAAACACCAAGAATCTGAGAAATCGAAGAAATCGCCAAAGACTCGCCACGAACAAACAACAAAGCTTCAATTTGAGATGAAAGATTCATAAGCAGTAAAAAAATGAAAGTAAAAAAATCACCAAACGCTTCCAACACCCTTTCCACAAAAAACCACAAAAAGCGCCATCCTCATCCAACACGCGCAATATGAATATCCTCTCCATGACGCTCCTGCGAAACATCAACAATTTGTTGTCGCACCAACTCCAAAATCGCCAAAAACGAAACAATTGTGTCCAGCTTTGTTGCGCCCTGAGAAACAATATCAGAAAAACGCATACTCACACGCTGGCGTACAGATTCTGCAACATGATTCATCTTTTGTTCAAGTGACACAACGTCCTTCCATTTTTGCTGATCAAGTTGCGCAATTGATGGAATATCCGCCACAACACGCGAAAACGCACCACGAAGTGTTGAAACATCAAGATCATCCGGTGGATAAAAACCACTACGCACACCCAAAAATGCCACACGTGAAACACAAAGACCACCATTTTGTGCAATCTCACCAAGACGAAGAGAAGCATCTTGAAATTTCTTATACTCTCGCAATTGTTCCTCCAAATCAGCAATCTCTGCCTCCTCCTCCTCTTCCAATTCCAAAACGGGCAAAAGCGCCTTCGACTTAATCAAAATGAGCTTTGCCGCAACAGAAATAAACTCTGCCATGTTCAAAGGAGTAACAGAAGTATTATTTTTAACAAACAAAATATACTGCTCAGTAACACCAGCAAGGCTCACACGTGTAATATCCATCTTCTTGTCCTCAATCAAAGAAAGAAGCAAATCCAATGGCCCTTCAAATTGTTCCAATCGAATCGTATATGTCATACACAATAATAATAGCAAAAAAAACCAAGAAAGAAAAAGAAAAACGACGGCTCGTTAATTACGAAACCGTCGCCAAGACACCAACCATACACTCAGACAACTGATGAAAGAGCTTGATATTCCCGCTCAAGATTAATCATTTTTTCAGAAGGAATGGTCCCAAGAGGAACATCATCAAGCAAACATAAACAATGTCTGACAGCCTCACAATATGGCCATGAAAGCTCCCCCCCATCAAAAAACCAAGAGAAACCCCATCTTTGTGAAAAACAGCACAAGGGTAATCACCCAAATTACGAATTTTTTTCGCGCCTGAAGGCAAATATTTCAACGTCTCAGTAAAGAGAAGTCGTCCGGGCAAAACCATTGGCAACGTGATACGTCCATCCATAGAAATAGCGCGTCGCACACAAATCAAACCACGCACACCCGGAAGGATCAACCTCTCGAACCAAGAAATACACAGTACCATCAACAGCAAGGTAATACGAAACAATATTCACAAGAATATCTCCCTAGACAAAAAAGGTGAAAAATCACGCAAGACATCCAGCACGAGATGATGATCCCAAAAAACGTTCGTCACGAACAGATTTCTCAAGACGATGCACACTCTCACACGAAACCATCGCAGGAACCCAAACAGTCAACATCTGCAAAACATCTGGAGGAGTTTGATTATGTCGCCCTAACACGACACTAATGGAAACTAACTGATCAGAAGAACTGCAATACGCACGCATCCGAACTGTGGATTGAACGAAAAGCCTATTTTGCTCAGACTCCTCTTGTGGCAAACAAATCTTCACCTCCATACCAGGACAATCGAAAGCGAGATGATCAAAACATGGAAGTGCCCTTTTTTTGTTCGAAGAAATAACAATGTTAGCATACATAACAAGACCCCATACGAAAAAAAATAAAAAAAGAACATTCCCTGTTCAGCAACAAGAAACAACTCATTCTGACACTGAAAGATGTCTATGTCAAGAATCAAAAAAAATAAAACAAAAAAACACTTGACAAAAACAAGAAAGTACACTACCTTAAAATCACCACACGCAAAGAAAGAGGAGAAAGACCCATGAAAGCAAACATTGTTCCTTTCTGTGCAAAGATAGTATTGGTTTTGTTTGCCTGCGCAATCTC
>JAGQLW010000044.1 GCA_020428995.1 Candidatus Moraniibacteriota bacterium
GACAGAAGTGTTTAGACATTACCAAGATGTATTGTTTTTATGGAAAAAATATGTCAGTAAAAAAAACTCTCGACATGATCAAAACCAATCCAAAAGTGGACACGTTAGTATATATCGATGGTGCAATCGTTTGGCATCTAAAAAAGAAAGACTACGTTAAAAGTGGTTTTAATGAAATTATTGGGACAGAGGTTTACAAAAATATGATGGTACGCAACATAAATACCGTTCGCAGATTGGTGAGCATGGTGGAATAAATAACGGTTAGTAAGATATGGCAAAACAGAAAAAAGTGAAGTATTATAAATACGAAAAGATTTTGTGCCAAAAATAATACCAGAAAAAGTTATGGAATTTCTAAGGAAAAATTTCATCATAGTTATCGCTTTTGCGCTACCAATCATACTCATTATTGCCGTTGCTTTGAGTGCATATTTGCCATCGCTTTTTCTTTCCACACAATATAATTTTATATACATGTCTTGCGCAGATACGGCAGGTCATTATTCATATTATCGTGTTTGTGAGAATCATTTGAAAAAATCATACCCAGTTATAGACGGTAAGCTAGTTGTCCATGAAACAGATCCATCCACGGTATTCAATGAAGAGAAAGTAGACAAGAACTTTACTGTGCATATTTTTTTGCACGACACAGAAAAAAATGAAAGCAGAGAAATTACTCTTGAACAAGCGCGTGCATTAACGCTGAACAATTTGCTGACATCGCCCGACGGTGTGACAATCTCAGGGAAATATGCTGATAGTGCAGGAGGGCCCCTTTTTCTGTTTGGTGGAGGTTCGCAATCATACAATCAATACCTCACAAAAGGACGTAGCCACAAAAAACTAAACCTAATCAACACTCCAAACAATCATTATTATTTAGAAAATTTTCATTTTATTGGCTGGGTAGTGCCTGATAAAAATTAGTCACTGTTTCTTATGGAAAAAGAACAACTGTTACAAGAACTTTCGGAAAAAATAAACACTGGTAAAATAAACCGTGAGGAAGTACTGGCGTATTTTGAAGCCGTCAATGAGACCAAAGAGGGAGGCATTATGAAGGAAACCAGAAGCACGATGTCATTTTCTGTGACAAAATTGCTCTATGGTTTGGGTGCGGTGATTGTTGTTGTTGGAATTGTCGCTCTTGTTTCTCAGGTATGGAGCAGTCTGGGTTCGTCTGGACACATAATTATTACATTAGGTATAGGTATCCTGACGGCTGTCTTAGGGTCGATACTCCTCAAGAGCAGACCCGAAGATAACATTGGAATAGTTTTTCATTTTATTGGAGGAGTGTTGATTCCCGGAGGGGCAGTGGTCACGCTTTCTGAAATGAACATCGACCTGCTCACTCCATGGCCTTTTGCAATAATTTTTGGAGTAGTATTTGCACTCTACTTATTAATAAATGCTATTCAGAAAAACATTATTCTGATGTTTTTTGCAATAACAAACGGCACCATCTTTATTTATCTCACCACCGAATCTATTACAAGTAGTTTGATTTACAACAGCGACAAGCTATATGCATATCTCACCATGGCGGTGGGCGCAAGTTATTTGTTGTTAGCACATGCTTTTCGCGAAGGTCGAAACAAAAAATTGGTCAGAGCGCTTTGTCTTTTTGGTGTAACTGGTTTTCTTGGGGCCGCATTTTCCCAAGTGTACGATTCAGTTCTGTGGCAAGTTTCCTATTTTGTTGTTGTTGCTGGAGGGCTGGCTCTTTCTGTATATATGAGAAGTCGCATCATCTTGATCATGGGCGCACTTTTTCTAGTTGCCCACATTATCTACATCACAAGTGAATATTTCGCAGACTCCATTGGTTGGCCAATTTCTCTCGTCATTCTTGGATTTTTATTTATCGGGCTTGGATACGTTTCAATCAACATTAACAGAAAGTACATCGCAAATTAAATGGTTGTGGTGCAAAAAAGAGAAAAAAACTTCACGGTACCTTTCAGAGGGTGTGAAGTTTTTTTTATGCGCAAAAGTATAAAAAAGTTGATAGCAGAATGTTTTCGTGCTGTATAGTATAAGTAGTATAAACTGTGAGTAATCACAGGACAATATGAAGTACATTTCAAAAACCTTACACAGGAGTCAGAAAGATGAAAAAGCAAGACGTCGAATTCTGGAGGCTTCGAGGCAACCGTGAGCGCGAGTATATTGTTGCACATGGGTATTGGCAAAGACAACGTGGTCGCAACCCAAGTCTGCCATATAAGGGAGAAAAGAATCCCAAAAAAGCACTAAAGATGGCACTGAAGGAATCTGTCTGTTACGAAGCGCTCGTGGGAGACACTCTGGAAAGAACTGTGAGACACATGCTGAGGGTGGCAAAGCTTACACAAGGGTGGTGCCACAGACTTTAACGGAAAAGAGTTTATCGTCAAAGGAGGTGACAAGATCATAGATGTCCTGAGAGAGTTTCATGATGATTGCTACATTCTTCTCGGGAAGAAGACTCTGAGAAAAATCCTGAAGGACGCCCCAGATCGCATCATCATGATGGGGGTCTAACGATCCTAATGGATGGATTGTGTTAGCTCGGGAAAAGGACGAGCAGTACGCAGATCGTCGTTACAGCAGTCCAGATTTTGTAAAAGGGAAGGGTAGTTTGGAAGACCCATACCGTTACAAAAGTGCGGCACCAGTCTCAGCATATTACGCAATCATTGATCTTTGGTCGCGTTTTTGCAAGAAAAAACAAAAAACCTTCATCAGAGTAAACAAGTGGATCATGGAAGTGAAAGCTCATGGAGTGCAGGTGGTGGGCGGAAACTTCATCCGACTCGTCTAGGGTCTAGGCGAAAAGATTTTTTTGGAACAATCATTTCCCAAGCGAAACAATTTTGCTTGGAATTTTTTTTTATATGCGGAAAAAGAAAGGCGAAAGATTAATTAATCTCTCCGGCTTTTGTTCCCGCAATCCAACCAGTCGTCCAACACAACTGCAAACTATACCCACCACTGGGCCGTTCAATATCCAAGAGATCGCCAATAATATATAAATTTTTGTGTAAACGAGATTGCATAAAACGACAATCAACCTCAGACAGGGGGACACCTCCGCGTGTCACGATGGCTTTGTCTTTCCCTAAAAATCCTGAAACAGACATCGGCAGATGTTTCATTGTTGCAATCAAGGTTAAGCGTTGCTCTCGTGGAAGAGAATGGACGGGCGTGTCAGGATTAACAAGAGAAAGCTCTAAAAGCGGGGATACGAGTCGGGGCGAAACAAAATCAACAAGCATATTTTTGACTTGTTTATTCTGATTTTTCTCAAAAAGATCACGCAAAGCCTGGTCAAGAGAAGATGCATCAGAGTTTGGAAACAGATCCAGAGCAATGTGTGTCTTTTTGTTGTCATTGTGCATATTGTGTGCAACACCACTGACATTCAAAACAGCCGGACCACTGACACCAAAATGTGTGAAAATCATCTTTCCAAATTGCTCGGCATGTTTTTTGTCGTCAGAAAAAACAGAAACAGAAATATCTTTCAAACTCAATCCTGAAAGGTCACGCACCCATCGTTCTTCAATCCGAATGGGGACAAGTGACAAGTTTGGTGTGACAATTGTGTGTCCAACAGAGGCAAGCCAATCAAATCCTTCTCCAGTTGAGCCTGTGTCTGGGCGTGACGTGCCACCGGTGGCAATGATGATCGACTTTGCCAGAAGAGGAGTTTTTGAACCAGAAACTCGAATGCCAACAAGACGCTCATTTTCAACACACAGTCCTTCAACGGTTGTTGCGCAACGAGTTGACACACCACTTTTGCGCATGGACGCCTTCAAAACATCCAGAACAGATTGTGACTGGTCACTTTTTGGAAACACCCTACCCTCGGTTTCAACCTTTGTGGGCATGTTGCGCGCGTGGAAAAACGACAGAGTGTCTTTGGCATCAAAGCGTGAAAAAGAGGAAAAAAGAAACTTGCTACTGTCTCCAAAGTGTTCAGAAAAACGCTGTCGATCAAGTTTGGTGTTTGTGACATTACACCGACCGCCACCAGTAATGAGTAATTTTTTGCCAAGCTTTGGATTCTTTTCCACAAGCAAAACACGCGCACCAAGATCTGCTGCACGAGTCGCTGCCATCATTCCAGCTGGGCCACCGCCAACCACCAGCACATCCCATTGTTTTTGTTGATTCTTCATAGATTGGTTATACCACAACTACATCAAAAAAGGCAAAAAATAAAAGACAGCAACTACCGATAGGTAATTACTGTCTTTTTAGAAAAACATAAACTACTCTGGCAACAAAACAGTATCAATCACGTGGATGACACCATTTGATGCGGGAACGTCAGGAATAACAACCATTGCGTCATTGATCTTAACACCATTTGCTGTATCAATCGTGACATTTTGTCCATTTACAGTCGTTGCGCTGGTGATTTTTGCAACATCAGCAGACATAACTTTTCCAGGTACAACATGATAGGTTAAAATTGATGCCAGCTTCTCCGGATCTTCCAAGAGAGCTTCCACCGTTCCCTCAGGAAGTTTTGCGAAAGCATCATCTGTTGGAGTAAAAACGGTGAATGGTCCGGGACCAGACAATGTTTCCATGAGACCTGCGGCTTGAACGGCAGCAACAAGAGTTGTAAAGCTACCATTTGAAGCAGCAACATCAACAATTGTATTCGGCTCCTTTGCAATATCTTCATCCATCATTTCGTCTTCATCATATTCATCCATCATTTCATCATCGTTGATTGTTACTTTTTCTTGAACGATTGGACTGGATGGCTGGGAAGAATCTTCAGAGCCGCCACGGAAAAGCAAGAAAGCAATAAGGACGACAGCAAAAACACCAACACCAGCATAAATCATATTATTGTTCATAATATATAGTCACCCCCTTTCCGTTTTGTGTCATGTGGATAATTACGACCAGTCAAAGCAGGATAAAAAAGTGCAGAAATTGTTTTGGCAAGTTGTTTTCGTTCACGACCCTTTGGTGTGCGAGGATAATATTCCATAACAAAACCATTTATAGCATGTGTGATAACCTTGGCACTTTCGGGAATATTAATATCAGGACGGAGTTCTCCACTCTCATGAGCAATCCGTAAGATTTCTTCAATATGGAGTGCGGATTTTTCTGGTAAATAACCACCATCTTTTTGGCGAGGAAAGGTGTCTCGTGAATAAAAATAGTACTTCAAAACGGCAGAAACCGATTCACTTTGGTCAAACTGAAACAAAATACGTTGCTCCAAGAGCTTCACAAAAGATTTTAATTGTGGCAATTGCGAGCGTTTCTTGCCGAGTCGTGTATTTGTCTCGTCAAACATGGAGCGCAAAAGAGCCTCTTTGTTAGGAAAATAATAATAAATTACAGACGGTGCAATATCAATTTTCTTAGCAATGGAACGTATTGACGAGTTTACAAAACCACCTCGTGAAAATAGTTTGCGAACGGAGCGAAGAATATGAGATCTGGTTGTTGATTTTGTGTGTGTGTTTAGTATAGAATTTTACCAAAAACGAAGAGGAATGATACGAATATAGAACAGACGTTCTATAAAATTAGACAAAGAACAGAAAAAAATATTTCACTAAAGAAGAAAAAGACCGTTAAAGATGGAAGAATTCTGAAGAAGAGGCTATGGCTATAAGCGAGACTAATTGCAAATAAGCGCATTCGTGTTATAAATATAGAGAAGAAAAAATAATATTTTTTAAAGAAAAAAACATGACAAAACAAAATATAATTATAGCTAGTGTGGTTTTTGCGGTGGTAGTTGGAGCGGGTTATTTTATCGTGAATACTCGAAAAGTGGAAGCACCAGAAGTGCAAGATAATGTGACAACAAGCCAGAACATGAATGAAAATAGTGGTGCCGCGGGAGAGGATGTCATGGTGGGTGATGAAGAACAAATCGAAGACATGACAGGAAAAGAAAAAGGAGGGGAAGCAATCTATACACTGGAAGATGTTGCAAAACACGCAACACGAGAAGATTGTTGGACAGCAATTGAAGGCACTGTGGCAGACGTGACAAACTTTTTTGGGACACATCCAGGCGGGGACGACAACTTGGCAAAGGCTTGTGGCAAAGACGCAACAGAGATATTCAAGAGTGTGAAGAAACATGATCCAAATGGTTTCAATGCACTTATGAATATGAAGATTGGAACATTGGAGCAATAGATAACACGGTCATGCGAAAAAAGAGATCTGATGGTGAGGGCTAACTGGTATTCTCCTTGAGGGGGTGCCAGTTTTTTAGTATGCTAGAGGAAGAAATTATAAAATAAGAAATATTATTTTTTAATAAGGACATGAATGAATCTCATTGAAACAGCGACAAGAATTTGTGTTGTTGCACATGAAGGACAGAAGCGAAAAGGGATGGACGCATTGCCATACACAGTGCATCCATTTATGGTGGCAATGAAATTGTCTCATCACAATTTTTCTGACACAGTGATTGCCGCAGCACTGACACATGATGTCTTGGAAGACACGCAATACCCAGAAGAAAAAATGAAGCAAGAATTGGGGGAAGATGTCATGACAATTGTCAAAACACTCACACAAGAAAAAAATCTTCCATGGAAAGAAGTAAAAACAAAATATATTGAAGCAGTACGACAAGGTTCAGTGGACGCAAAGGCCGTCTCACTTGCTGACAAAATTCACAACATGGAAAGCTTGCTCTTGGCACAGGAAAGAGAGGGGAAAAAAGTTTGGAGTTATTTCAAAACAGGGAAAGAGGAAAAAATGTGGTTTGAACATGAAATGCTCGCAATGCTCAAAAGCACATGGAGTCACCCAATGATTGAAGAGTATGAAAAACTGATCAAAAAGATAAATATAGACTAAGGACGCAAAAGACCGTGACAGAAAAGTGGAAAATTGACATCCAAGAGTATCGGTGATAAAGTCCAATGTCGACACATTCGTCGACATGTTCTTACTACTGGAGAAAAGAGATGAAAAAACAACAGGCAATCAGCGTTGTGTGCGCGATAAACATGCTTGCAGTTTTGTATGGTGTGAGCAGTAGCAGTTCATCCAATGAAGGAGGCCTTAGCAGGCGCGTAACAAGCGGGAAGTCTGATGTGATAATGGAACGTAAAGATTAGATGGTTAAAAATGTGCTAAGCCTAAGTGCGAAGCAGATTCTCACTGATGAGACGATTCGCAAAACAATAAAAGGGTTTAATCCCGTTGAAGGAATCCAAGGTCTGCAACACGTCATGCGATCAGTGGTGCTGACAAAGCATGTGTGTTGGATTTTTAAAGATCTGTTTGATAACTATGCCGATAATGAGCGAGCATGTAATGTTCTTCTCTATGCTGATAAGGAGGTGTATGAAAAATCTGGGATACTAGTGGAGGTGTTACAAGCCGCCAGGTTTACAGAAGAGCACAGCACATTAGTTGTGAAAGAGTTTCTCAGAGAGCCAGACAACCTGCGACACATCTACGCCACAAAGAATAATATTGTGTTAGAAGAGTTCAGAATCTTGCCACAAAAAGCGCAAAAAGAACTGCAAAGATTGGTTGCAGATGCTGGCACCATGTTTCAAACCTTCGGATACAAAAGTGCTGGAGTGCCTAGTACCATCGACAAGAATGTGCAAAATTTTGCATACAGAAGGTTTCATGAAGGTGGCTACTCTCTTGTTGCGGTATATTGGGAAGTGCTAAAAGACTTCCAAGCCAAGATGGAGAAAGGCTATAGAAGGAAAAAAGAGATAATTTTTTTGGTGCTTTGACGGTCTTGGGCTAACCGAGCAGAACATTCCACAAAAGGAGAGTTGTTGGAAGTAATTGGGGATCTCCAAGATCTCAAAGTGTATACGCCTGTAATATACAATCGCATTATCACCACTTAGCCACTCATTGTCATAAAAAAGAGACCTGAGATAAAATGAACGTGATTAATCATTTATCAACAAGTCTCTATGTATAAGCATACCAAACTTACCCCTATTGTGCGAAATAAGATTTATGAGGAGTGGAAAGAAACAGGAGGATCATTCAGAGGATTCGGACTACGGCACCAGTTTCTTCGCCTTACCTGTTTTCTGACTTCACGAGTAATCGTACTGGGACTGCGACTGAGTCTCTGGGCCATATTACATAACTGTTCAAACGCATAGATTCCTTTACTGATTTCTTCACGTTCCCACGCTTTTAGTTCCGATGTTTTGTTGCTCATATGAATCCATTCTAGCTCGGGTAGAGTGGATGCAATAATTTCTAGAATCCAGCCTCCAAACTATTGCCTTTTATATTTTTTTATGTCATTGTAAAGAGCGATTGTAAAAATATTTATTCCACTTTTTTCTATAGAGAATTATGTCTGATTCCGTTATCTTGCGTTGTGAAAATGTTCACTTTGAATACATCGACAAAAAGCCTGTTTTGGATGAGGCAAGTTTTTCCGTGCGACGTGGTTTCAAAGCTGCTCTGATGGGACAAAATGGTGCGGGAAAAAGTTCGTTGTTCAAACTCATCACACAAGAGCGTGAACCAAACAGTGGAAAGATCTCTATTGACCCATCTGCAAGTGTGGCGATTGCAAAACAGGTGATTGCAAAAAGTGATTTGGATCTATCTGTGGAAGAATTTTTTGCAAACTGCTTTTCTGAAAAGAAATGGAATCTCCCTGTGCTTATTAAAAATATTTTAGAAGTGGTGAATCTTCCTGTACCACCACTTGAGAAAAAATTGCGAGAGTTCTCTGGCGGACAACAAGCACGACTTCTTCTTGCTTCAGCGCTTATTCAAAACCCCGATATTCTTTTGTTGGACGAACCGACAAACAATCTCGATCCAGAAGGAATTGCACATTTAACACAATTTTTAGTGAACTACCCAAAGACGTGTATTGTCATTTCACATGATGCAGAGTTCTTGAATGCCTTCACAAACGGTGTTCTTTACCTCGATATTTTTACGCAAAAGATTGAACAATACGCCGGCGATTATTATGATGTTGTTGAAGAAATAAATCGTCGCATTGAAAAAGCACAAAGTGAAAACGTTCGTCGTGAACGAACAATTCGTCAGAAGCGCGATCAGTCAAACGTCTTTGCACATAAGGGAGGAAAGTTGCGTGCAGTAGCAAAGCGCATGCGCACAATGGCAGATGAATTGGAAGAAAACAAAGTTGATGTGAAACGTGAAGACAAAACATTGTCATCATTTGAGATTGAATCGTCGGGGTTTGTTGGCCCAATTGTTGAAATCAAAGCGGTCAATGTTATAAAAGAGGGGGTGCAAGAAAAAAAACCCGTAGGGATGGTGCTAAAACGAAACACGCATCTGTTGGTGATGGGTCCAAACGGTATTGGCAAAAGCACATTTTTGGAAGCGCTTGCGCGTGGTGAACAAGAAATTGCAACAATCACGCCCGAAGCAAAGGTGGGGTACTACCGTCAAGATTTTTCTACGCTTGATTTTGATCAAAAAGTGTCTGACTCTTTGCTTGTGTCAATGGGTGGTGGTGGAATGGAAGACGCATACAAAACCGCAGCGCGTTTCTTGCTTCCAGCACCACTTCTCCAAAACACAATTGAGAGCCTGTCTGAAGGTCAAAAAGGTCTCTTGATGTTTGCAAAATTATATTTAGAAAAACCAGATCTGTTGATTTTTGACGAGCCAACAAACCATATTAACTTCCGACATCTTCCCGTGATTGCCGAAGCATTGGACAAATTCACAGGCGCAATGATTTTAGTTAGTCATGATTACATGTTTGTTTCTCAGATTCGCATTGATGAATCAATTGATCTTGAGAATGTGTAAGAATCGAAAAACTCCAAAAAGAGACACCTGTTGCTGATATGGGGTGGGTATATAAAGTTACGCTCGTTTTTTCAAAAAACAATTATGCCAGAAACAATCTTTGATAAAATTATCTCTGGAGAAATGAAATCATGGAAAGTCTGGGAAGATGAAAAACATCTCGCATTCTTGACACCATTTCCTAACACGCCAGGGCTCACAGTGCTTATTCCAAAAGAGAATAAGGGAGATTATATTTTTTCACTCCAAGAACAAGAATATAGTGAGCTGTTAAATGCTACAAAAAAAGTGGCAAAAATTTTGGAGAAGGCATTTGAAACACCTCGCATAGCAATGGTTCTGGAAGGAACAGGTGTTGCACATGTGCACGTAAAGCTTTATCCCCTCCATGGAAAACTTGTCAAAAAGACAGAGGTTTGGGGGTCACACACAGAATTTTATCCACAATACATTGGATACATAACAACTACCGAAGGACCAAAGATGAATGACGCACAGCTTAATAAGATTCAAGAAAAAATAGTTCAAGCACAACAAGAAGAATAGAAAGTTGCGTCTAGGAAAAGACACGCAAAAATGTAATAATACAGTCGATACTCACGTTCCCAAGGAGTGTCTTTTCTCACCAAGGTCATTATTCATAGAAAGTGTATTATGAGATTTTTTAGGAAAATGGTCTTCTTTTCAAATGTTGAGGGAGTGGTACAAAAAGAAGGGGGCGACATCGAAGGGGTGGAGGTAGTCCAAGAGATTAGCTATCAGGGGTATGAAGAGGAGATAAAAAAACTGAAAAGACAAAGACCGGTGCAAGTGGATATTTTCATTTAGAGCCGATCACAATCCGTCCAGGCACGATGGTAACAATCCCAGAAAAAACAGTCATTCACCAAAAAATAACAATTCGTCACAACGGTGTCGACTACCAAGGATGGGAACATAGAAAGGAATCATTCGACGAAAATAGTGAGCTTGACGGTCAGCCAATCAAATTAATCTGTGACTTGTCGACTACTCCAGATGTCGAAGGTTCTCACTATGGCATCTGTCGTGTTGTGAAAGAGGGTGTAGATTAAAATAATTAGTATAAGAAATAAAATATATGAAAATCATTGAAGAATTCAAAAAGTTTGCCATTAAAGGTAATGCAGTCGACATGGCAGTGGGTATTGTCATTGGTGCCGCGTTTGGAACAGTTGTGCAATCGCTCGTCAACGATGTGATTACACCACCAATTGGGCGCGTGTTGGGTGGAGTGGATTTCAGCAATCTGTACATTAATCTCTCCAGCGGAGATTACGAGTCGTTAGCAACTGCGCAAGAAGCTGGTGCTGTGACATTGAATTACGGATTGTTTATCAATAGTGTCGTGTCATTTCTAATTGTGGCATGGGTGCTTTTCTTTGTGGTACGTGGAATGAATGCATTAAGCAAAAAAGAAGAGGAAGAAGAAATAAAAAAGCCAACAAAAAAAAATTGTCCTTATTGCAAATCAAGCATTCATGCTCAAGCAACACGATGTTCAGCATGCACAGCTGATTTAGTATAGTGGGTCATCCAAAAAAAGCAGATTAAGATTATGAAACTAGTAGTGCCACATTATTTTCAGAAAACAGATTATCATTGTGGTCCAGCAAGCCTTCAAATGATTTTTGATTATTTTGGGGTTTATAAATCTCAAGGAAAAATTGGAAAACAGGCAGATACAGAGCCAAAAAGAGGGATATCACACACCAACATGATTCGCATTGCGCAAGAAGCAGGTTTTTTTGTTATGTGAACAACAAATCAGGTTTGGGAGAGGTAATCTACTTTATTAGTCTTGGTCTGCCTGTGATTGTGCATTTCATAGAACCAGATGGAGATGAACCACATTATGCCGTAGTCACTGGATACCAGCAAGGAAAGGTGATGCTTAACGATCCATGGAATGGGAAAGATTTTAAAATAGACAAGAAAAAATTTCAGGAACGGTGGCATGATGAACGCAAACGATTTCATAATTGGATCATGGTTGTGGACAAGGAGCCATTCGACATCGGTAAGCAATACAAACCGAAAAAAAACAGAACAAAAAGAGAAGTAAAAAAGCTCTAGAATCAAAGAAGTGCAGAGATATTTTTCACCAAGATTTACAGAAATTCAAGAAAGTCGATTGTTACGAGATGTATAAATATAGACAAAAACTTCTTTTCTCAAGAAGTTTTTTTGTGCTCACCTTATCTCTTGTCGTGCAATGGCAATACCATAGACTTCACGTGCGCCAGCAGACTTCAAAACATCAGCGCAAGAAAGCAGTGTGGAACCAGTTGTAACAATATCATCAATAAGAAAAATACGTTTACCCCGTATGAGTGCAGGATCAGTGACACAAAACGCACCAGCAACATTGGAGTGACGGTCGTGAGTATTGCGAAGTGACATTTGCGAAGAAGTGTGTCGTGTGCGAGTCAAAACATCTCCAGAGATGGGAAGAGAAAAACCCGGAGTTATGGACGTGGAGAGGTGGTCAGCAAGCAAAGATGCTTGATTGTATCCCCGCCAACGCAAGCGACGTGAGTGAAGTGGTACGGGAATGAGAATGTCTGGAAGAGAAAGAAATGTTTGATGGATCTGTCTTGTGAGCAGTTCACCAAACGACGGAGAAAGAGATCTGACGAAGCGATATTTGAATGTGTGAATTGTTTGGCGAACAATTGGAACAGAATAATACGACGCAAGCAGTAACCCATCTAAAGGAGAATCGGCACGACAAGAAAAGCATGTGGCACCATGAGGTGAAGAATGTTTTTGACAAATAGGGCAGACATGATCAATGCGAAGAGGAATACGCGCAACACACGAAGAACATAAAAATATTCCAGGTCGGTGACATCCCATGCAAGAAACAGGAAACAGCACACCAGAAAGAAATTCACCAGAAAGAGTAGAAAGAGAACGTAGCAAAGAAGAGAAAGTGTTCATGGGTTGTGCACAAGTAATGACCTATTTTGTCTTTGCAATGAAAACCAACTGGTCTCCCGAGAGAGAAACAGACACAACAGGGGAAGCAGAAGGTTTTTTCACACTGCCATTATCCCATGACAAAAGAAGGCGGGCCAAAGGAGTCTCAACAAGAGTGGAGATTTGCGAACGAACAGATCGAGCACCATGCTGGGGAGAAAAACTTTTTTTGGAAAGATGTCGCAAGACCGGCGATGTAAAACGAAGTGTAGTTTTGTGAGACTTCAAAACACGGTCAGACAATCCTTTCAATTCTTGGCGAACGACACGGGTCACATCTGGAAGAGTCAAAGGACGAAAAACACTCATATGATCAAGGCGGTTGAGGATTTCTGGGCGTACAGAATGCTTCAATTCAGCCAAGACACGAGAGCGTATCGCGCGGAAATTGTCAGATTGTTTTTTTGTGGTGATTTTACCATCAAAACCCATTTGTGCATGCGCGTTAAATTCTTTTGTTCCAATGTTCGCTGTTAAAATGATGATGGTATTTGTGAAATCAATACGACACCCTTGTCCATCAGAGAGAGAACCTTCTTCCAAGATTTGCAACAGGAGATTCAAGACATCTGGATGAGCTTTTTCAAACTCATCAAAAAGAACAACGCTGTAAGGCTTGCGACGAACTGATTCCGTTAATGCACCACCCTCACCATAGCCGACATAGCCAGCAGGAGCGCCAATCAAACGCGCGGTGGAATGACGCTCGCCAAGCTCACTCATATCCACACGAATCAGTGCATCATGCCCAAACAATTCTTGCGCGATTGTTTTCGCTGTCAATGTTTTTCCAACACCACTTGGACCAAGAAAAAGAAATGAGCCCAACGGTCGACCAGGATGGGAAAAACCACTGTGTGATCGAAGTATGGTATCCAAAACATCAGAGAGGACTTCTTTTTGACCAAAAACATGAGAAGAAAGTTTGCGCTCTAAAGAAGAAAAGGAAAGTGGAAACGTCGCAGAAATGCGAGAAAGCGCTATTCCTGTGGTGCGCGACAAAGTGGTAGCAATGTCATCGGCCAACACATGTGGGCGATTTTTGTGTTGCCAATCACGAACACGTTTTTGAAGTATGGCAATATCTTGCTCAAGAGAATCTGCTTGCGCACGAGTAGTTACGGCATGGTCAAATTTCTCTTCAGAAAGAAGAGAGTGTTTTTTTTGGTGTAATTCTTGGCGTGTGTTTTCCAAGAGAGCAAGTTTGTGTGTGTGATGTGCATGACGTGTGTCACGACTGCGAGCAAAAGACGCGGCCTCATCAATCAAGTCCAGTGCCTTGTCAGGCAAGAAACGATCCGTAATAAAGCGAACGCTCAAATCAACAGCCATGACAAGAGCGCTGTCATCAATCACAACGCCATGATGCTGTTCGTATGACTCTTTTGTGCCACGCAAAATCACCAAAGCTTCAGAAGGGGTTGGTTCAGAAACAATGACACTTTGGAATCGTCGTGCCAAGGCAGCATCCTTTTCAATGTTGCTTTTATATTCAGAAAAGGTGGTTGCACCAATACAACGAACAGTTCCGCGAGCCAATGACGGCTTGAGAATGTTTGCAGCATCAAGTCCTCCTGTGGCGTTGCCAGCTCCAGAAAGAGTGTGGATCTCGTCAATGAACAATATAATCTCGGGGTGTTCTGATGCTTCTTCAATAATATCCTTCAAACGAGATTCGAATTCACCACGAAAGTTAGTGCCAGCGACAATCAGTGCTAAATCAAGCATTAAAATACGCTTGCCCAAAAGATGGACGGGTGCCGTGCCAGTGGCAATGCGATGTGCCAATCCAGAGACAAGAGCGGTCTTCCCAACACCCGGCTCACCAATCAAAAGAGGATTATTTTTTTCCTTTCGGCCAAGAATGTGAGCAATGCGATCAATTTCAGTATCACGCCCAACGACAGGATTGGAAGAGGAAGAGGATTCCAGCATATCCGTAGCAAACTGATCAAGGTTAGGGGTGGAAGACGTGGAGTCATTATCTTTGGATAATTGAAAATCTGGAAGATCAAACATGCGAGAGAAACCAGAGAAAGTATTTCCATGCAGACCGGCGTGAAGAATATTTTTCATTTCCTTGGCATCCATTTCGCTGGTAGCAAAAGCTTCACGTGACGCAGGTGATGAAACAGAAAAAGCAGCGCAGACAAGATGCTCCGTGCCAACGTAAGGATAGCGTAGTTTATTGGCAAGTGCGTAAGCCTTAGTAATAACGGTGCGTAACTCCGGAGAAAAATAGCGCGACGCATGGTCATTACTATTTTTTTTGGAACCAACTTTTCCATTCTTTAGTAGTTTTGCAAAAGCCTCCTGAGTCAGGCCTGCATTTTTTAAAAGAGTGTACCCAAGAGAACCTTCTTCAGCAAGAATTGCATATAAAAGATGTGTTGTATTAACGTGCTGGTGATTATAGTGGTAGGCAATTTCTTCGGCAGAAACCAGAGAACGTTTGGCATGGTGGGTGAGTTTCTGAAAGAAGTGGTGGTTGGAGTTAAGCATGGAAGAAAAATTAGTTAGACAGATTATGAAAAATCTCAAGAAATGTTACAGCAGAGAGACGGGCAAAGGAAGAAGTTTAAGCAGTAAACGCAAGAAAATTGCAAATTTAGAGAATAAAAAAAGGAAGAAAAAGGTAGTATCACAGAAAAAACAAAAAACAGTCAGAAAAGGAAAGGCTCAAAGAATTCTACGCAAATAATGAGCTTTTGTCAAACCTGCGCATGTTATAATTAAAATAAATCTTGCACAAAAAATAGTGAGAAATATTTTTTATCAACAAGAGCTTTCATTGCCGATTACGAGGAATAGGCACAAAAACAAAAAAATCGAAAGAGTACTCAAAAAATAGTACAACAAAAGAAAGAGAAGCAGTGCAAAAACGAACCATGAGTGTGCAAGGAATGAAAAAACCAAAGACAGTACACAACAAGACAAAGACAAAGACAAAAAAATAGTGTACAATAAAAAAAATAAAGAAATGAGAAAGAAAAAAAAGAAAGTTGACAATCTCTTGGAGA
>JAGQLW010000045.1 GCA_020428995.1 Candidatus Moraniibacteriota bacterium
CTGATTTTCATGTGTTTTTGTGATAGAATAAGAAAAAACGTGACAAGAAAGGAGGGTTGGGAGAATTGCTTCAAAGAACACTTTTTCTGGCAAAAAAAGAAAAATCCTCAAGAGTGTTGACAGCAAAACAAGAACCTGCTAGACTAGGGACACGCTTTAAAACCGCATATTCTCAGTAGTAAAAGGAGTGCAGGCAAACGGTCGGATCATAGGAATTTAGGATCGTCTCTCGCCTCATGCATATAGACTCCCTTTTTTTGCTTGGAAAAAATAAAATCAGTGAACAAAGCGCTGTTCGGATTTCAATCATGACTGCACAAAAAGAACTGATCAAAGTAGAAGGAAAGGTCGTCGAGGCGTTGCCGAGCACGACGTTTCGTGTTGAATTGGACAATGGCCACAAGATCCATGCACACATGTCTGGGCGCATGCGAACGAACTATATTCGCCTCATGCCAGGTGACCGTGTTGTGGTGGAAATGAGTCCATATGATTTGGAGAAAGGACGAATCACCAAACGATTGTAATTAGGAAGTACGTATTCGGCACATTTCTGTGTTATCCCGCTATAGCGGGACGCCCTCGTCTCGATTTGACGAGTCGAAGCGGATTTAACTAGGCTCAAATACGTAATTCCTTGTAATGTAAAAAAAGACAATACTATGAAAGTACGAGCGTCAGTAAAAAAAATGTGTATGCATTGCAAAATCGTGCGCCGGAGCGGAGTTGTGTTTGTGTTATGTGCTTCAAACCCAAAACACAAGCAACGACAAGGATAAATACACAAATCCAGACCTTATATATAATCTGATCACAAGAAAACAAAGAACAATATGATTCGTATCGCAGGTGTTAACCTTCCAGATGAAAAACGTGTTGAAGTTGCTCTAACCTATGTCTATGGTATTGGCGCAACAAAAAGTCGAGAAATCTTGGCAAGACTTGATATTGACCCAAACACACGCGCAAAAGACGTTTCAACAGAAGATGCAAATCGTCTTCGTGAGGAAGTGGAGAAAAAAAATCGTGTAGAAGGTGAATTGAAGCATCAAATTAAGACAAATGTACGTCGTCTTAAAGAGATTGGGTGCTATCGTGGTGTCCGACATCAACGAGGTTTGCCAGTGCGTGGTCAACGAACAAAGACAAACAACCGAACCGTACGTGGAAACAAGCGCGTGACCATGGGAAGTGGTCGTCGCGGAACATCTGAAAAGACCTAGAAGTCAAGTAGAAAAGATGGAATATAAATATTATTTGAGTTTGAGATTTACGATTTTTGCAATATGGTGACGACTCCAGAAAAGAAAAAAGAAGAAATCAAGGATAGTGCAGACAATGCCGACGCAATTGTTGAACAAATTGCGGCCGGAGGAAGTATTGTTGCACCAACAGTAGAGAAAAAAGCGCAAGAAGATGTCGCTTCAACAAAACGTGTGAAAAAGAATCGCCGACAAATCAGCAAAGGACAGGCGCATGTTCAGTGCACATATAACAACACGATTGTTTTGATTAGTGATTTAAATGGAAATGCATTGGCATGGTCATCATCAGGAAAACTTGGATTCAAAGGTGCAAAAAAATCAACTCCGTTTGCTGCGTCACAAGTTGTCAAAGATGTTGTAGAAAAAATCCGAAAGTACGGTGTATCTGAATTAGAAGTCTATATCAAAGGAGTTGGTGGTGGGCGCGAAGGCGCAATCCGTGCATTGGCAGGAAACGGTTTTGATTTGTCAACAATCAGAGACCTGACCCCAATTCCACACAATGGATGTCGCGCACGACGTCCACGACGTGTATAAATAATACAAAAGTTGCTTGGAAGTCTTAAAAAAGAAGACATCCAACAAAATGACCCTCTATATTCTTATCTGTTTTTACGTTATGGCACGATCAATTACACCAAAAGCAAAAATGTGTCGTCGTTTCGGCGAAAACCTTTTTGGCCCAGAGAAATATGCAACAATTTTGGCACGAAAACCATATCGTCCAGGAGTGCATGGAAAAGGACGTGTGTCTCCACAGGGAGGTAGTGAATTTGGCAAACAATTGTTGATGAAACAAAAAGTGAAAATCATCTATGGTGTTATGGAGAAGCAGTTCCGAAAGTATTTTGAAGAAATCAAGAAAAAACAAGGTGTAACAGGTGATTTGTTGATGCAAAAGTTGGAGACACGTTTGGACAATGTTGTATACCGACTTGGATTTGCCACAACACGTGCGCAAGCGCGTCAATTGGTCAGTCACAAGTTTTTCACAGTAAATGGAAAAGCAGTGAACATCCCGTCGTACAATGTTGCGGTTGGAGATGAAATTGCTGTATATGAAAATAAGAAAGAAAAGACTTATCTGAAAAATCAGGCAGTATTCCTCAAGGACGATAAGGGTGTCCCATCATGGTTGCAATTTGACCCAAAGAAAATGACAGGAAAGGTGTTGTCACTACCACAGAAAGATGATGTGGAGCACAACGTTGATCTACAGCTGATCATAGAATTCTATTCCAAATAAACATCAGAAATCCAAAAGAATAGAAAAAGAATACAAACAAGCAAGAAAACATTCAGTAAAAGAAAAGTCCCCATTTTATATATTGTGTATAGTTTTAGTCTTTACGTTTTTAATATATGCAAAAAATTGCGCTTCCTTCACAGCCTATCTTCACAAAGAAAGGTGATCACAGTGGACAGTTCGAAATCAATGGACTGTATCCAGGTTATGGTATGACAATGGGAAACTCATTGCGCCGAGTATTGTTATCCTCACTTAACGGTACGGCAATTGTTTCAGCAAAAGTCAAAGGTGCATCTCATGAATTCACAACGCTTGACGGCGTCATGGAAGATGTTGTGCAAATCAGTCTCAATCTAAAAAAAGTACGTTTTCGTTGGGATCTGGGTGATGACACAGGTCTTGTGCATCTATCTCTCAAAAAGAGTGGTGATGGTGTGGTGACTGCAGGAGACATTAAAACAGTTGCTGGAGTTACTGTGGTGAATCCAGAGCATGTCATTGCAACAGTAACTGACAAGAAGACAGAATTTGAGATGGAGGTAACAGTTGCACATGGACGAGGCTATGTTCCAATTGAACAACAAGAACGAGAAGTTAAAGAAATTGGAGTGATTGCAATCGATGCAGTGTATACACCGATCCGCCGTGTGAATTATACAGTGGAAAACATGCGTGTCGGAAAACGAACAGATTTCAATCGAGTGCTTTTGGATATTGAAACAGATGGAGGAATGACACCGGAAGAAGCATTTGCAAAAGCAGTAGAGATCCTCGTTGAACAATTTTCTGCCGTGAGAGAGAGTATTTCCAGAGAAGATGTTATTACATCTCAAAAGAAAGAAGAAGTCGTTGTCCAAGAGAAGAATGTTGAGCAAGAAGTGGCAGAAACAGAAGATGTGTCTCAGGATGCAAAAGAGATCGCTGTTGTTGAACTCAATGGATTGTCAACACGGACAACGAACGTGCTCGAAACTGGTGGAGTCAAAAAAGTGGGACAACTCATCAAAAAAACAGAAGAACAAATAATGGCATTAGATGGAATGGGAGAGAAGGGAGTAAAAGAGATTCGAAAAGCAATTGGTATGTTCGGACTTACTCTCAAACAATAAGAAAAGCAAAAGAAAGCACACTGCACACATAACGTGAAAGTCATATGAAGCACAAGATACAAGGAAGAAAATTTGGTCGACCACGTCGTCAACGCATCGCACTTATGCGAACATTGTTGGGGAGTTTGATTATGAAAGAAAGAATCACAACAACAGAAGCAAAAGCAAAAGAAGTTAAGAATGTGATTGATGGGATTGTAAACAAGGCAAAGAAAGCTCAAAGCACATTTGAAATCGTGCGCAAGCTTGAAGGTAAAGTGCCTCAGATGGCAATCAAAAAATTGAGCGATGACGAATTTCGCGAGAAATTTGATGGACGTGACAGTGGATACACACGCGTAGTGAAGACTGTTGCACGAAAGAGTGATCGCGCAGCAATGGCAATTATTGAATTTGTATAATACGGCATGCACTACACCGTCTTAAGGTGTACGCAGAACATAACGGACTATGACAACAAATCAGAGAAAAATTCATCTTTTTAACGCCAACGGGAAAATATTGGGTCGTCTTGCTGTGGAAGTGGCAAAGTTGCTCAGTGGACGTTCAAAAGTCGACTACACACCACATATTGATGCAGGTGATCACGTTGTAATCCTCAACACGGACAAAATCAGTGTGACTGGGCGCAAGCGTTTTCAAAAGATATACTACTCACACACAGGGTATCCTGGAGGTGTTCGTGAGAAAAGTTTTGATAAGCGAGCTAAAGAAGATTCACGAAAAATTTTCTATGACGCCGTATATGGAATGCTTCCAAAAAATAAGTTGCGAGCACGAATGTTGACACGTCTACACTTGTACAAAGACGATACACATCCGCATCAAGTTGATGTTAATCACGAATAAAACCACAAAACAACAAAAGTTGTTACACAAAGAATCAAATTTACAAGCATATGACTACCAAGAAGAATAGTATAAAAAAGAAATCAGCCACAGCAAAAGCAGATGCCAAATATTTTGCAGGAACAGGACGACGCAAAAGCTCTGTTGCACGTGTAAGATTATACGATCGTAAAAAAGGTGAAGTTGCTGGTATTGGAAAAAACACCGTGAACGATCGAGTGATTGATAAATATTTTGTAGCACCAGAAACGCTCAAGGCAGTGATGGAGCCATTGGTGACTGTTGGTGCACAAGAGACTTTTGTGTTTACTGTTGTTGCAAAAGGTGGAGGAACAACTGGACAAGCAGACGCAACACGTCTTGGAATCGCACGCGCACTGGTTGAAGCTGATGAGTCATATCGTCCAGCATTGAAAGCCTCAGGATTCTTGAAACGGGACGCACGTGTAGTAGAGCGAAAGAAACCAGGTTTGAGAAAAGCACGTCGTGCTCCACAATGGTCAAAACGTTAGTCTCAAAATTTTCAAAAAAAAACAAAACCACTGGTGCAACACCAGTGGTTTTTTGTATGCACACAAAGATATCAGGTGCGACCATTCTTGTGGCTCAGACCAAAAAGAAGCAAGTTGAAAAAAAGTAATGAATAAAAAAAACAGGAAGAAGATTCTTTTTTAGAAATTAAAGAAGCCTGTTTTTTCTGGAAATTCAATAGACTGAAGTGTAGAAATGCGTGTACCTGGCTGGTAGTCGGTGAAA
>JAGQLW010000046.1 GCA_020428995.1 Candidatus Moraniibacteriota bacterium
ATTCTAAGTTAGCAATACCAAGAAATCGTATAAAAAATATGAACGCAATATACAAGATCGCAGGGTTTACGTGTTTGGGTACAGTTCAAGACAAAATTGAGAAAAATCATAAGGCGTATATGAAAATACGACATCGATTTTTCGAATTTTTAACACAGAAATGTGCCAAACACGTAAACCCTGCAAATTATTCATAACGAAGAGCCTCAATGGGACTCACACGAGACGCTCGACGAGCAGGATAACTACCAAAAACAATGCCCAAAACCATAGAAATAAGAAACGCCAACAAAACAGCATCAAACGTAATCAAAAAATCCCAATCATAACCCAAAGAAACAACAACAATCGAGACAAACCATGTCACAAAAATACCCAACAAAAATCCAACCAGACCACCGCACAAAGAAATAAAAATAGCTTCAAAAACAAATTGAAAAAAAATATCTCGCCGACGCGCACCCAACGCCTTACGAAGGCCAATCTCACGAATACGTTGTCCCAAAACAATAAACATGACATTCATAATACCGATTCCTCCCACAATAAGAGAAACAGCTGCCACGCCAACAAGAAAAAACCGCAAAACATCCGTAACACCAGAAACAAGAGCAAGGGCTGAAGCAATAGAACGAACAGAAAAATCATCCTCTTCAGGCCCAGACAAGCCATGTCGTGAACGCAAAAGTGTTCGAATATCTTCTCGCACAACATCAATATTCTCCTCACGATCGACCTTCGCACGAATAAAGTTCAAATAATCAGTCCCGAGCAAAATCTTCTGAGCTGTCAAAAGAGGAACAAACACAAACATGTCCGGATTAGAAAAAGCTACGGAACCACGTTCCTCCAAAACACCAATAACAAGAAAATCAGTATTACCAATTTTTAAATGCGAACCAACGGGATCACGTTCACCAAACAATTCAACAGAACGCTCAGAACCAAGAACAACAACACGAGACAACTGATCATTCTCTTCAGATGTAAAAAAACGCCCAGAAGACAAAGTTGTTTTCTCAACATCAACATATTCAGAAGAAACACCTTGGATACTTGACTGAACAGTGTCATAAGCCGATCGCAACGAAAAATTACCGGTAACATATCCAGACACAGCCCCAAGGTGCGAAACATAACGAGGATTACGAATTGCATCCAAATCACCATTTTTCAAAGTTGTTGTCACAATACCAAAAACAGATGCTGGAGGACCACTCTCATCAGACGCGCCAGGCAAAATAGCAATCAAATTGGAACCAACTCCACGAATTTGATCAAGAATCAAATTTTGTGCACTGGCACCAACACTCATAACAACACCAACAGCACCCACACCAATAACAACACCAAGAATAGTCAAAAACGTTCGCGCCTTTGACGCGAGAAGATTGGCATATGCATTACGAAAAGAAAGAATAAGCAATCGAAACATGGTGCAAAAAACGAAATCATAACGTCACACCAGAAGCTGTATACAATTTACGAGCAAAATCAGTACGCAAACACGCCTCATCAAACGAAACAATATCAGAATGAGCGACACCAGACAATACCATTTGTGTCATCGCTCCAATTAAACCATCATGCCCACGACCATACACATCACTACGCGCAAAAGAATAATCATCCGCAGACCCAACAATACGACCTCTTCGATCATGAACAGCTGCAATAACATGATCGAAGGCAGCTCCTCCAATTTTAACCCAACCATGTTCACAGATAACAAACAATTCACTTCCCACATTTGCTCCCACACAAGACACAGCTATCTCAGCATTAACAACAACACTAGACGACTCACACTGAAACAAAAACAAATCTTCAGAATCAACCTCACAATGAGCAATATTGCGAGAAAATGCAGACAAAATCTGATACTCGGAAGGATTAATAAAATCACGCAAAAGAAGATCCAAAAGATGTGATCCCTGATTTAAAAGCATGCCTCCCGCAGAAGCACGGTCCCCTTTCCATTCACAAGAAGTATAATAAGATTTATCACGAAACCAACGCAAAGAACCAAAAACATAAAGAGGTCGACCAAAATCACCCCGCAAAACATTTTGAGACAAAAAAACAATCGCATCATTAAAACGATTCTGAAAAGAGACAAAAACTCGCTTCTCATACTCCGCAACGGAACGAACAGCTTTAACCTGATCAATATTAAAAGAAATGGGTTTTTCACACAACACAAACTTTCCTTGTTGCAACGACGCAACAATAACATCAGAATGTGCAAAAGGAGGGACACACACATTAACAACATCACAACAAGAAATCAATTCATTCAAGGAAGAAAAAGATTGAACATGATACTCATCTGCACGTTTCTTTGAACAATCATGATTAACATCATAAAAACCAACAAGACTTGAAGATGGCTCAGCAACAATAGCATCGGCATGTCGCGAAGAAACACGACCAGAACCAACAATGCCATATCGCACACAAGAAGAATCAAACATAGGAATACTAACCAAAAATTATTTCAAGACAGCATCTTCCAGCGAACGAGCAAAACGACGATGGGCAACATGTCCATCACCAACAACAGACCCATCTTGCATACGAATAATACGTTTTGCATGTTCCGCTGTGGCAGTCTCATGTGTCACAAGAACAATCGTACTCCCCTTCTCGTTCAAATCTTGCAAAGTACTCATAACTTGCAGCCCGCTCTTTGAATCAAGATTTCCAGTCGGCTCATCAGCAAAAATTAAATCTGGCTCATTCACAAGCGCACGCGCAATTGCAACACGCTGTTTTTCACCACCAGACAATTGATTGGGACGATAATAAAGACGATGGCTCATGTCAACAGAGGCAACAGCAGCCTCAACACGCGCACGTCGATTCATGCGCTCCGAATAAAAATCATACAAAAGTGGCATTTCAACATTTTCAAAAACACTGGCCCGTGGCAAAAGATTGAAAGATTGAAAAACAAACCCAACTCGTTGATTGCGCAACTGTGCAAGACGGTCATCATCAAAAAGTGATACGTCTTTTCCTTCAAAAAGCAAAGACCCTTCGGTTTGACGATCCAAAAGACCAAGAATATGCATAAGAGTAGATTTGCCAGAACCACTTGGTCCCATAATAGCAACAAACTCTCCGGAAGAAATAAGACAACTAGCATCACGCAAAGCGTAAGTCTTTACTTCCCCTGTATCATAAATCTTGGATAGGTGTGAAAATTCAATCAAGGAATCAGACATAACAAGAAACAAAAATTTTTTTACAACGATCGATCATCGACAATTTCTTCACCTTCCCAAAGCCCCAGAGAAACTTCAACATCGCCAATGTCACTTTCCAAACCAATTTCAACATCACGACGTGCAATTTCACCATCAACACCACGAACAAGAACATAATCACCCTGATCATCAGATCGCACCACACGACGAGGCAAAACCAAAACATCATCCTTTTTAGAAATAACAACATCAACATCAACACTCATACCAGAACGAAGTCGCTCTTGCTGATCAGACAACTCAAAAACGGTCTCATAATACACAACGTCCTGAATAACAGTTGCTTCCGGATCAATAGTAAGCAACGTAACAGGAACACTCTCTTCATCAGAAAAAGCATCAAACATAGCAACACCTGCCTGACCAGGAAAAAGATCAACAATATCAGACTCAGGAACATACACAGAAATTTGAAAAACACTATCATCAATCACACGAACAACAGCACCAACCTCCTGCACCGCCTCTCCTGCCTGTGCTTCTTGTTTTGTAACAATACCATCAATCGGCGAAATCAAAGTAAGTTTCGTCAACTGTGAATACATAGCATCAACACCAGCACGAGCTTGAGAAACAGATTGTTTTTTCGCCTCACGCTCTTCCGGCTTCAAATCTTCCCAAGAACGTCGTGCAAGATCAAGATTCTCTTGAGCAATTGTAAGAACTGCTTGACGTTCTCGAAGTTGTGCCAAAACTGACGAACGAGACAACCGCACCAACGGCTGGCCAACTGAAACACGATCAGCGATCCCAGCACCAACCCACTCAACAGTACCAATCCCTTCAAAAGCAAGGTCTGCATAACGAACCGGCTCCAAAACACCAGAAACACTAACAGTTTGTGCCACAGTACTTCGCTGGACAGAAATCGTAGAAACAATTTCTTCAGAAGGACGAAGAAAAAAATACATCAAAAAACCAACAACAATAATCAAGAAAAAAATAATAATCCATGTACGCCTTCGCATAAACAAGAAAAGAAATTTTATATATATACTATAACAAGAAATCAGAAAAACAAAAACCGGCAGGAGAAAATTCCTACCGGTTTACCCGCAACAAAGTTTTCTTACCGCTCAATGAAATCAGAACCAGTCGAACTCCCTGAACAATTCAATGGTGTGGAATAATCAATACAAGAAGGATCAGCAGATGATTTAATCTTACACACTTGAGCAATTTGAGGACATGCACCCGAACAGTTATAGTTGTTGGCACATTCTGGTTCAGATGGACGTTTCTTCACATTGAAAGTGTGTTGAGCAAACTTAGATGGATCTGCCTGACTGCGAAGAGTCAAAACTGCCGTCCCACCACGAGGTTTAGAGCCACCATAACAATCCAAAGAAGAAACATTGGAACAATCCTTCATTGGTCTGTTTGGCAATTCCGGAACAACACGCACAACCTTAAGTCCTGCCGTTGCTTCACGACCACCCACACTCATGCTCGATGTGGAATCAGGACGAATCACATCCAACACATCATTACTATAACTAGAATCTTGAACCGTCACCGGTGTTCCTGTAGAACAATCATCGTTTGTTGTGCGACATAGCGAGACAAGAGAACCACCAGACAACGAGACATCCTCTGGTCGCCAGAACATACTCTTTGGAACATCTGCTCCACAACCATCTTTGCAAATTATGTAACAATCATCTCCTGTACAACCCGGAACACACTTACCAGAAGAATCATACACTTGACCAGGAGAACACGGATCACATCTTCCATCTCTGTCAACATCCTGGCATGGAATACAAACATTGTTTTCATTACGTGCCTCGCCAGGAGGACACGGATCACATCTTCCATCTCTGTCAACATCTTCACATGGAATACATCTTCCATCAGGGCCATATGCCTCGCCCGGAGGACAAGCACATTCATCATCCGTAACCATAATATTCCAACCAGCAGAAGCACCAGGATTCGATGAAGGCAACCCATAACGATTCGCTATGTTATTCCAAAAACTTGAAAGAGTCCCTCCACCAGAAAAAAATGTAGTCGGGACACTCTTCGTCTCAGGTTGGGAAGTATCATCCACTCTGCCAGCGCCGTACAATGCACGATCAAACAATGCATGCACCACCGAAGGTGTTTGCGCGACTGATACAGTTACTGTTGCCGTCCCAACCTTCTTTGGTATACACACAGTCCCAATACACTCCAAAACAGAAGGATCAGAGGATATCAACGTATAAGAACTCTTGGTTGTAGACACGCCAACACGCGTCGGCAAAATACGACTAGCGGCCGCACCAGCACCTATGGTCTCAAATGTCTCAATATTAATCACTGTTGGACTACACTGTGCCAAAAATTGATCATAATTACCTGCCGAACAAAAAACTGCATAAGGAGAATCGTATGCCCCACCAGTCACAAAGAACGATACTTCTTGACGAGAATCAAACTCAATTTTTTCAGGTTCTTCACCTTCGCATAATTGTACCGTCGTATTCCCTTGCGTCATCCCAATCGTAAACACGTTAGACAAAGAAACATCCACCTTACGCGCACCCTGATAAAAATAGGTTTGACTAGGTGACTTACCATTGATGGTCACATTAGCAGTACTCGTAATACTCTTTTCGCCATAGAACGCAGCCGAAACAGAACCAACACCAGCAAAACCAAACAAAACACTCACAGCAACAAAAAGGAACAAGAAGGAAGCCGCGCCAGAAGTCGAACGATTTCCACCCAAACGCACCATACGCACAATCACCAAAACAGCAATCACCGCCACCAAAAGAGCGGCACCAAAAACAACATACCGCCACGGATTAGAAGAATCGGTCATAATATCCGCAATAACAGACTTTTTTGGACACAGTGAAGGAGAAGAAGCACAATCATAAACAACAGAGTAATGATCCGCAACCTTGCCTTCTTTATCTTTCACAACAGCAGACAACGCAACATACTCATAATTTTTCTCAGGAACAAACTCAGAAAAAAGCCCCATCATACCACCAGTGATTGGACCATCATAAGAAGTGGAATAAATTTCTGCCCCACCACGATCAGTAAGAGTAAGATCCATCGAACCATCAGTAGAAACAAAAGAAGTGTTATGAAGACAAGAAAAAACACCAACACTCTCACCAGAAATAAATGGAAAATTAGCAATGGCAGGATAATTAATACGAGACTGTTCTCCGTCACGAACAACACGAACATTAACAATCGAAGCAATTTCACCAGAAACAGAAGCAACCATCTTCACGGCATACACATTCTGATTGACAGAAGGAATCTGAATGGAAACGGGTTGACGCACGTCAGTTGCAAGAACAAACTGCTGTGAATCAGAAGAAATTTCATCCCCTTCAAACAACGAATCCCAATAATACACACTTGTAACAACATCAACAGTTTGT
>JAGQLW010000047.1 GCA_020428995.1 Candidatus Moraniibacteriota bacterium
GTTTTTTCCACAATCTTTTGTGGGTGTATTTTTTCTATAGTCTTTTTTGTGTTATACTTTTGTCAAGATCGCGCGGATGTTTTTTTGTTTTTTTTGTTGCGCGTTTTCCAATGGTAAAATACAAACATTATTTATTTTTAGGTTTTTTTCAAAGAACTGCTTTCTTGCAAGTAGTGTTTTTTGCTGTTTTTGCTTTTGTGTTTTTGAATGTAAATGTAAATTTTGGTTCTGATTCCAAAACAGTGAATGGTTTTTTGATTGAAGCAGAAGCTCAGGCTGAAGGAATTGGTGGAACACTTAAGACAGCGTCTGCGAATAATAGTTTTGCATACGATTATATTATTGCGCCAGTTCTTCATGGTGTTTTGAAACTTTTTTCTTGGTTTGCCACTGCTGCAGGTGCTCTTTTGGGGTGGGTTTTGACCCCGGAGACATTTACGAAGATTATGGGTCTCGAATCCGTTCTTTTGGGTTGGCAGATTGTGAGAGACTTTTTTAACCTTGGTTTTATTTTTGTGCTTCTTTTTAGTGCTTTTTGCACCATTTTTCAAATTGAGCGCTATCATTTGAAAAAAATTATTGTCACTTTGGTGATCATGGCACTTTTGGTGAACTTTAGCTTTCCAATTGCACGTTTTATTATCGACGTTGGTAATGTTATGATGTATTTTTTATATGATTCGCTTTTCCCTGCTGTGACAAGTTCTGCAAAGGTTGCTGAACGCATTTTTTCTATTTCTGAGATAGGTAATATTGTTTTGCCGGAAAAAATTGGTGGTTCCACAACAGCCTCTTACTATCTTGCTGCAATTGTTTTTACTTTTCTTCTTGCTGTTACACTTGTTACGATTGCTTTGTTGTTTTTGGTTCGTACAGTCGTTCTTGTTGTTCTTGTAATTTTTTCCCCTATTGGTTTTGTGGCACTTATTTTTCCTTCCACCGCTCGCTTTGCTTCGGATTGGTGGGGGAATCTTTTCAAGTATTCTTTTTACGGTCCAATCATGCTGTTTATGGTTATTCTGGCTGTTCGTATTGTTGAGAATATGAAAGATATTGGAATGACAGCAGATGCTGTGAATACTGCTTCTGTTGTTACATCTGGTGTTGGAGAAATGAATTTTATTGGTGCGATGAGTTTTTTTATGGTTCCGGTTGTAATTTTGTGGATCGGGCTGATTACTGCTCTTAAGATTGGAGACGGTGCGTCGAGTTGGGTGACAAACAAAGGAATATCTTTTGCAAAAGGTGCGGGGCGGTTTGCAATGGCCCCCGTTCGTGGTTTGGGGGCAGGTGCATGGAGAAGTACTGGAATCCCTTTGGTTGCTGACAAGTGGAAGAAAGAGGGTGTGCGAGTACCTTTTACGAAGAGTACGCGTTTTTTTGGTTCTCAGGCCACGGAAGATCGTGCTGAACGCATGGCTGGTTTGTTGACAGGTAGGGCTGGGAGCAAACTTCAAAATCGTCGGGATGTGATTGCGCAACAAGAAAATCGTAAGGTTGCTGAGGAGGCTAAGGGTTACCGTGATAAAAATATTGACGACGAAACCTTGCGTGGTAATTTGAATGATGTTAGTGCCGGCCCCATTGCACAACGTGCTAGCGCGATGGTTTTGGCAGAGCGTGGTGCTTTTCAAACTGTTGACGAGCTTGTGAATGCTTTTGAAAAAATTGGTAATGATTCAAACACGGCACGCCAGATTATTGATAAAGGGTTGGATAAAATGATTGGTAAGCTGGAGGATTCTGATTATCAGAAGATCTTGCAGTCTTCTTCTGTGAGTAATTTTTCTGATGTTAATAAGCGTCTTGAGGACAAGGTTAAGTCTGCTCGTTTGGATCTGGTGATTAATGCTAAGGCGGCTAAGGAAAATCGTTCAGTTACACAATCGGATTACAAAGATACTCTTGGCGGTCTTAATGTTTCTGATCTTGCAAAACAAGGTAAATTGCTTGAGTCTGCTCCAAATAATCAAAATCTTGTGGGTTATTTAAATAGCAGGTTTAATACTGGTAATTCCGCAGACGATGATGCTAGGGTCAAGTTCTTAAGTAATCTTAATGAAAACAGTCGTTCTGCTTTGCGTAGAGTTAATGTTGTTTAGTTTCTTATGAATAATCAATCTTTTCATCCAATGCTTGTTTCTGCTCGTGAAGGATCTGGTGATTCTGATGAGGTTTTTTTTGATCGTTGGAAATCGTTTGATGCGCTCCCTGATCGTGTCAAGGGTGTTTTGACGTCGCCAAAGATTTTGGATTCTTTGATGGATTTTTCACAAAAATATGATCTTTCTGATGTGAATTTGCGTGTTTTGTCTCGGTGTTTGAGGAGTTTTTATTTTGGCATTTTGGCTCATGAAAATGATGTCAGGTCTTGTCTTCACGAGGCTGGTTTTCCTGAGAAGATTATTATGGATGCCACTAGGCTTATTGTTCGTGATTCTCGTTCTTTTCCTTCCGGTCTTTCTGATAATGATAATCCTGATTTTGCTCAAGAAAGTTTGGGCCAATTGTTTTTGAATCTTGTTGATATTTTCAAGCAGTTTCCTTCTGTTGCTGATCAAATTATTACGTCTTCTCCAATTGTTTTTGAATCAAACGGTCAATCTGCGCGACCAACGGTCTCTAATTGGGTGAAGTATTATGAAGAAATCCTGGGTGTTGGAACACACGGTGTGATTGATCGTGGAAATTTTTTGTTTCATGATCGACAAACCAAAAATCTTTCTGATTCTGATCGACAAAAATTATCAACGATCTTAAAGTCTTTGGATGAAAATGTTAAACTTCCTGTTGACTCGGATAAACAGGAGATTATCTTTGGTTCTAATTTGCAAAACTTTTCTGTTTCGAAACAATCTTTGAGAAACAATGTTGATTTAAGTGTTCGGCCTGTTGTGAGCAATCATCATGTTTCTGCTTCTATTGTTCCTACTCAAACAGATAAAAGGTTTGAAGAGGTTCCTGGTTCGTCACAGCCAGTTTATCCAGGGCTTCATGAGAGCGAGTTGTCACATTTTCGATCTCGCTATACTCAGCCCGAAGGTGTTGGTTTACAAAAAGGGCTTAATCCTGTTGTGGAAGAGGGATCTGTTCGATATTCATCGGGACAAACATTTTCTCACGAACAACAGAATGTTCCAGCCCCTTCTGTTTCGGAGAAAAAAAATCATACAGATGTTAAAAAAAGAGATTCCTTGTCAGTATCACAGAAACACAATTCTGTTATACGAGGGAATATTGTGGATCTTCGTTCTTAAAATCGGGTAAGGGTTCGTTTGAAATAAAGAAACAGGTAATTTTTTTGACCGGGTCTTCGATTTTCTTTTTACTTTTTTTGTAAGACGGACATCTTTCCTTAATTTTTTTTCTCAAAATTTTGAAGTTTGTGGTTTGGTGTGAGAATTTAAACAGGTTTTTGGTGCCTATTCTCAAAGAAAGTGGGGTATAAAACTGTTTTGTTGCAAAATCTTTTAAAAAAATCTGAGAGGCGGATGGTTTGTGATTATTTTTAAGGAGGGGGCTTTTGTCTTTTTTGTCACACACTTTGTTTTTTGTGTTAGAATAATAGTGTTACTGAATTTTTTGTCATTTTTTATTATGATGTTCAATGTTCCACAATATGTTGATGTGGAAGACAAGGTTGTTGGACCGCTTACAGCAAAACAGTTTGGTTGGATGCTTGGCATGGGAGGTGTTTTGTTTTTGTTGTGGGTCGTTCTGACTTTTCCAGCTTTTGTTGTTGCTGGTATTCCTGTTGCAATTCTTTTTTGTCTTTTTGCTTTTTATCGTCCCAATGGCCAAACCTTTCTTTCGTTTCTTACACATTGGATTTTTTTTCTTTTTCGCCCAAAAGTATACACATGGTATCGTCCAGAAGGTGTGACGCGTTTACCACAGAAACCGCAAAAGGTGCATGACGAAACTCCTGATGATTCTGCTGGTCGTCAAATCCCTTCCGCTGATTTGTCTGTTTTGGCACAAACATTGAACAGCGAAGGAATGCAACGGCATGAGGAGATTGAGGATATTTTAAAAAGGATTCGTTAGTTATTTTTTTGTCTTTTTATATTTATGGAAAAACTGCACAGCAAAAAGATGTTAAGCTCTTCCAAAAGTTCTTCTACGGAGCGATATGTTGACGTTGCAGAAGTGCGTGATGGTGTGATTGTTCTTAATAGTGGCGCTCTTCGTAGTGTTCTTCTTGTCTCATCGATTAATTTTGATTTGAAATCAACGGATGAGCAGGATGCTATTGTGCTTCAGTATCAGAATTTTTTGAATTCTCTTGATTTTCCTATTCAAATTGTGATTAGTTCGCGCAAGTTTAACATTACGCCTTATTTGGAAATGTTATATAATCTTGAAAAAGGTCAGCGTAACGAGCTTTTGCGTTTGCAAACATCTGAATACCGTACTTTTATTAAAAATCTGACTGATCGTACGAACTTGATGTCGAAGTTTTTTTATGTCGTTGTCCCTTTCTCTCCTGTTGAGGATAAAAATCGAGGAATTTTGCCCAATCTTGGTTCGTTGTTTAATCCACGTCGTACAGTTTTGGCAAAACGAGAAGTTTTTGAAACGTATAAAAATCAGTTGTGGCAACGTGTTGATCATGTTCGTAGTGCTTTGTCCTCAACTGGCGTGAAAGCAGCAGCGCTTAATACGGAGGAGTTGATTGAGCTTTTGTATAATTCATATAATCCGACGTTGTTCACCAACACCATTGTGCGTGATATTTCGGATATTGATCTTGCTGATCTTCCACAATAATATATACACGTTCTTATGTTTTCATTTAGTAAAAATAAAAAACAAGCAGATCCTGTTTTGATGAGTGAGGATCTGTATCAACAGGGTGTTTCTACGGTGAAGGGTTTGATTGCTCCATCTGCTCTTCGAATCACGTCATCTTATATTTCTGTTGGGTCAACAACAGTGCGCACCCTGTTTGTTGTTGCTTATCCTCGTTATTTGAATACTGGATGGTTTTCTCCGATTGTGAATCTTGATTTTCCTATGGACATTGCTCTTTTTGCACATCCGGCTGACACGCGGGATGTTTTGAAGGATTTGCGTAAGTCTGCAACTCAAGTTCAGTCACAGATCCATCTTGAGCAAGAGCGTGGAAAGGTTCGTGACCCAATCCTGGAGACCGCTTTTAATGATATTGAAGATCTTCGTGATCGATTGCAGCAGGGAACAGAGAAGTTTTTTCGTTTTGGTGTTTATCTCACTTTGTATGCGCGTGATGTTGAGGAGCTTGATCGCATGACAAACCATGTGACAGGAATTTTGGAGGCTCAGCTTGTCTATGTTAAACCGGCTGTTTTGCGCATGGAGCAGGGTTTTGCGTCGGTATTACCTCTTGCCAATGATGAGCTTGATGTTGCCAACAATCTCAACACTTCTCCGCTTTCAACCGCCTTTCCTTTTGTTTCTTCGAGCCTGTCCTCAAACGAAGGTATCTTTTATGGCATTAATCGTCACAACAACAGTCTTGTTTTGATGGATCGTTTCAAAATGGAAAATGCTAATATGGTCATTTTTGGTAAGTCTGGTGGAGGAAAAAGTTATGCGGTTAAGTTGGAGATTTTGCGTTCCATGATGATGGGTACGCATGTGATTGTGATTGATCCGGAAAGTGAATATCAACATTTGTGCGCTGCTGTTGGCGGATCTTTTGTAAAAATTTCTTTGGCTTCAAAAGAGCACATTAACCCGTTTGATCTTCCGAAGATTCGCGAAGGGGAGAGTATGGAGGATGTTTTGCGTTCGCAGGTTGCATCGATTATTGGTTTGTTGCATGTTATGTTGGGGAGTACAACTCCAGAAGAAGATTCTTTGCTTGAACGAGCTGTTCGTGAGGTCTATGCTGTTCGTGATATTACCACAAACACATCTTTTGCCTCGCTTACTCCACAGTCTTTTCCCACAATGTCTGATTTGTATGAGGTTTTGAACAGTCTTGATGGGGCTGAATCTCTCGCAGCGCGTCTTGAGCGTTTCACCGAAGGTGTCTTTTCTGGGTTTGTGAACAATCAAACAAACATTGCCGTGGACAATCAGTTGGTTGTGTTTAATATTCGTGATTTGGAAGAAGAGTTGCGACCGATTGCGATGTATGTCGTGTTGCAGTTTGTGTGGAATGTAATGCGTTCTGACCTTAAAAAGCGTATGGTTGCAGTGGATGAGGCATGGGTGATGATGCAAAACGAGGACGCCGCTTCGTTTTTGTTTGGTATTGCAAAGCGTTGCCGAAAGTATTATACAGGATTAACGACAATTACACAGGATATTACGGATTTCATGACTTCTCGATATGGGAAACCAATTGTTACAAACTCATCGCTTCAGTTGTTGCTTCGTCAATCTCCGGCGGCTATTGATACTATTGTTGAGACTTTTTATCTTACTGATCACGAGAAATTTCTTTTGCTTGAGAGTAATGTTGGTGAAGGGATTTTTTTTGCTGGTGCAAAACATGTTGCCATTCAGGTTGTTGCGTCTTTTGGAGAGGATCAGATCATTACATCAGATCCTCGCCAGCTTTTGGAGATTGAAGACGCAAAGAAAGACCTTAAAAAATAGATTTTTCTTTGTACAAGGCTTTTGTGGTTAGCGGACAACTTTTTTGTGTTGTTTGATTGCTGTTTTTTGTTTTTTTATGGCACCACCTGTTGATGAAGAACATTTTTCCAAGGAACAAGAGCAGAGACAGCGCTTGTCTTTGGCGCGTTCTGGTTTTAATCTTGTTCGAAATCAACGACGTCTTGAAAAACAGCGACAAAAAAAGTTTTCCAGCGAGTATGGAGGTAAGAGCGGTCTTAAAAGTCGGGTCGATGGTTTTTATTGGTTTGCGATTGCGCTGGCTGTTCTTAAAGACCTTCTTGATCTTGCTTTCATTGGGTCGTTGCCGGGTATTGG
Source organism: Candidatus Moraniibacteriota bacterium (assembly GCA_020428995.1). GTDB lineage: Bacteria > Patescibacteriota > Minisyncoccia > Moranbacterales > JAGQLW01. Next base: position 6,925 of record JAGQLW010000047.1, read on the forward strand.
CACTGTTGTGACGTTTTGTGTTTCGTTTGGTATTTTTTTTCTTATTCTTCTTGCAAACTCTATTGATTCGTATCGTTCACCCAAACGTCTTTGGTATAACATGCGACGGTATTTTTATTTACTTTTTGGTGGTGGGGCTGAGGGGTTTTTGTTTGGTTTGAATTTTCTTCCCGTTTTGACTCTTACCACCGTGTTTATTTATTGGGATGTTTTGCGTGTTCGGCGTTTGGAACGGGCTAAGGCACTAAAAAAAGAGAGTCGTCGCAAAAAACGTTTTTCAGCAGGCACTTTTTCGAGAAATATTTTTCGTGGATCACATTCTTTTTCTGAAAAAACACGATCTTTTTCTCACCAAAACAGACGAGTTTCTTCATTACCTTCTTCCAAGAAGCCTTTTGTTGGGTCTCGGCCGGAGGTTGGTAATGCGAATGTTTTGCACATGAATTCAAGCAAAGATTCGTACATGGACACTGCTTTGCCTAAAAAAACTGTGAATGATTTTTCTTTGAAACAGCGTGTGCAGAACACCGTTTTACAAAAAAAAGTTATTTAATTGATTTGTTTGTTTTCTTGGGCGACATAATCTGTTCGTTTTGGTATAATTAATCTGTGTGATTAGACTTGTTCACATTTTTATGAAGCTTTCCCTTTCTCGTGAATTTTTTGTTACTTTTTTTGTTGCTGTTGCTTGTCTAACTCTTTTTTGGGTGATTGACACACCGGGTCTTTTTGAGAGTTTTCTTGCTGCCTTTTTCTTTTTCTTGGTTGTTCCTTTTTTTTATATTAGAATAGTGTTACGTAGACCTGTTTCATTTCTTTCTTTTCCGTTGCACTTTCCTTATCGCAATTCTGTTTTATCTTTTGGTCTTGCGTCGCTTGTGTGTGTTTTTCTCTTGGTCGTTGCTTTTTCTTACTGGAGCAGTTTTTCTCAGGAGTATTTTGTCCCCGGATTTCTTTTTGATCGTTTTTGGCTGTTTCTTTTGTACGAATTTTTTGTTGTTTTCCCTCTTTTGTTTTTGTATGAGTTCTTTTTTCGTGGTTTTCTCCTTTTTTCTTTTGAGTCTGCTTTGGGCGTGTGGTCTATTGTTGTTCAGTTTGCATTTCTTTTCTTTTTTTTCTTGTTTTCTGATAATTCTCTTTTGTCCGTTTTGCCGATCATTCTGGCGGCTCCGTTTGCAGGTGTGATTGCGTATTTAAGTCGTTGTGTTTTTTATTCCTCCTTCTTTGTTTTTCTCGTTGTGTTTTTTACAGATGTTTTTATGATTCGTTTTCTTTCTTGAATTCTTACTATATGTTATTTGTGATTCGAAAAATTTTTTTGTTTTTTCTTGTCTTTGTTCAAGTCTTTGTTTTTTCGGCTGGGCAGGTTTTGGCTGTTAAGGTCCCTTCCGTTGGTTCGATTGCTGCACAGCTTGAGGAGCGGTATCACATTAATACAGAGAGTGTTCAGGACCGCTCTGAAGATTTTAATGTTAGTCATCGTAAGGAGGTTGCTCCCGAGGTTCAGCTTATTCTTACGCCAACCGATCCGAAGGTGGGGGAAGATTTGACGGTAACAGCACTACCTTTTCAATTTACAAACACAGACTCGTTGTATTATACGTGGTTTTTGCAACGTGCGGGTTGTGAAGCGGATGATGATGGGAATCTTTCAACGGATCAGGAAAAATGTGATTTGAATGATGATGGAGATATTGATGTTGAGGATTGGAAGATTGAGGCAACGCGTGAGATTTTTGATCGCGCATTTGATTATCGTCGGTTGGATATTGATGGGGATGGTGATTATGATTTTGACCAACTTGAGATTCAGATTGATGAGGATGATAATGATGGTGTTCGAGCGCAGTATGGCGGACAGCACAATCGTAATACGACAGCATATTGTTATATTCGTGATTTTTCTGATGGGGAAAATTATGAACTCGCACAGGCTAGTAGTGAAGATTTTGGTTGTTCTGGTGGGGCAACTCCGCGTTGTGTTGATGAAGAGTATTTGGTTTGTCCTGCAACGATTGACGCGACTGCAACTGCATCGGCCACAGGCGGGACAGGCGGAAGTGGCGGAGGTGATGGAAGTGGTGGGAGTGGTGGAACGGGTGGTGATGCTGATTCTGAAACTTCTGTTTCTGGGGAGACATTTAAAGAGTATCGACTATGTGTTGACACTAAGACGTCTCCAGTTTGCAAGTCTACTAGTACTAGTGGAGGTTCCACCACAGGGAAAGCATCGTGCGCAACAGGGGTTCCTTATTGTATCTCCAAATCCACAGATATTCCGTCGTCTAACAACGTGCAGTGTGACAGCATTTCAGGTAACACAACATGTTCTAGTTTGGGAACCCCCATTACTAGTTGCAAGGTTTCTGAATCGCGAAATGCTACGAATTTGTGTACACATTTGTTTGCGCAGGCTGGAAGTAAGTATGGTTTTGGTACGGGGGACAACAACTTTGCTTTGAGTGAGGAAGAATTTTGGCGTTCCAATCCTCTTGATAAAGATAGTGTTGATGAGGGAAATAAGGATGAGGCGACTGTTATGGGCTTGAATGTTAAAGATTTTACATGGAGTTATCAGCCGGGGGACATGATTGGTGTTGCTGTGGAAGGTCTTGCGTTGATGTCAACCAAGCATGATGATGCCTCTTTTATGGTGATGTGGGCATTGCCAAAAAAAGAGTGTGATGTGACGGGGAAAAACTATTATATTAAGAATATTAAGGGATATAATGTTAAGATCCTTACTGCAGATATGGGTGCGAGTGATTCCGGTGACATGAGAGAAGAGTTGAATAAGTGCTTGGAGGATAATATTATTGATCCTCGTGAGTGGGGGCATCCGAACAAGATTAGTCTCGATTTGACTTACACACCGACTGATCCTCTTAATGATTCAACGGGGGATGGATTGGGTGATGTTGTCACTGTAACGGCTGCACCAGAAAATGCATCTCGTTCTCAAGGTACTTTGTATTATGAGTGGGAGGTTCAGCGTAGTAATGACTTTACGGCGAATCCTGAGAGGTGGCTTTCAGATGCTATGGGACGGCTTGGCAATAATCTTCTTACACCTATTGCTGGAAATGGACAATCAAAATTTTCTTTTAAGCTTAATATTGTTGATGATTCTAATGATCCCATTTTTGATGAGGACGGTATTACATATTTTCGTGTTCGTGCAACAGCGTCAGAAACATATGATCGGCAACTTACGCGTGAAGGTATTGGATCTGTTGTAATCAAAGTTGTTTCCAGTGACCGAAAGATTACTGCACATGTTGTTGATGCAACAGATGGAGGACAGCTGACTACTGGTGCGGTTATTTGTGACGATACGTTACGGTCAAAGTCGTTGTGTTTTGTGGCACGCAATGAAGTGATTGGACTTTCTCTTGATTATGATTTGGAAGAAGAGGATCTTCGTAATTTTCGGTGGTCTGTAAACGGGCAAGAGTTTTTGTGTGATGCTCAAATGTCTACGCAGTGTGACAATGAGCGTCAGGGTAATGTAAACTTTCTTCCTGTTACAGGGAAGCCTGGGGAGACATATACTGTTTCTGTTTCTGCTACGGATGTTTCACAAGAGCTTACTGATACAAACGAGGGTCGTATTGTTGAGCTTTCGCGTACTTTCATGGTTGTTGATCCATCAATGTCTATTTTTTCTAATGATGATTCACAGGTGTGGCCAAAGTATTTGGGGGACTATAAGGATTTGGATGGAAATTTGTACTCAGATGATAGTAAGGATGTTTTTCAAACTTTTTTACGAAATGATGCGTCGTTTCGCATTGAATTTCTCCCCTCTTTTATTGGTTCTTCAATGGATTACGCATGGTTTGTCGATGGTGCGCGCGTTGCGGAGAATGTAGATACTATTGATCTTTCTGTTGATAAGGGTGTTGGGGATGTTTATCATGTGTCGTTGCGAGGAACGTATCTTCAAAATGATCGTGTTCGTAAGGCGCTTCGTGCTCATTGGGGTGTTTCTCAATTTGATTCTACGGAGATTAATATTTCATCAGATGTTCTTGTTGAGGTTGTTGGTGAGGCAGAGACGGCATTTTTGGATAATCCTGGGACATATATGGCGAATCTTTTGTCATATACACCGCGGTATTTTTTGTTTCTGCTTCGCATGGTGTTGGCTGGCGGTACCCTTTTGTTTGTGGCATTTGTCATGATGAGTTTTTCATATAATGCACGTCCTTCTCGTTCGTGATTGTTAAACATGTTTCATTGATTTTTTTTTATTTGTTTTTATGCAAAAAAATCTTCGTAGGATTTTCATTATTTCTTCCGTCATAGCTTCCGTTTTTCTTGTTTTTTTTCTTATTTATCTTTTTGCTTTTCGTTCTGACACATCTCCGTCTGTTTCTGACTCTTCTTCTGACCAGTCTGTTTCTGATGTCGATGTTCTTGATGGGGAGGAGGAAACACCCTTTTCTCATCAAGCAGGTTCAATTCGTGTGTTGACATCTGTCCCTGTTCTTTCTGCTGTTTTTCGTTCTGATACAGAAAATATTTTGTATTATTCTGTGGATGGGCGTGTTACAGAGATTGATTCTAGTGGAAGTATTGTGAATGTTGTTTCTGATGGTGCAGTTCCAGACATTGTTGGTGCTTTGTGGTCTCCTGACGCAACCAAGGCAATCACTCGTCTTAGTTCTGACGACGGCGATCGATTGTTTGTCTATGATCACAACACACAATCATCAACACCTTTGCGCAAGGGGATTGATTTTGCCCTGTGGAGTTATGATGGTTCCCGTATTTTGTATAAATATTATGACAGTGAGACGAAGGAGCGTTCGCTTAATGTTTCGTTTCCAGACGGTTCTGATTGGAAAAAGATTGCTGATTTGTCTTATCGTTTAGTTTCTGTTCAGCAAATTCCTCGATCATCCCTTGTTTCTTTTTGGAATTATCCAAATGGTTTTGAGGAAACAAAGATGTCTGTTGTTGGTATTTCTGGTGGGGATGCCAGTGACGTGTTTACTAGTCGTTTCGGCGCTGACTATCTTTGGTCTCCTGATGGTTTGTCTGCTTTGGTTAGCTCCATAGTGTCGCGTGGTGATGAGCGTCTCTCTCTTGGTGTGATTAATGAAAATGGTGGACAGTATCGCGATTTGGGTGCTCCAACACTGGCGTCCAAGTGCGTGTGGTCTTCAAACAGTATTTATGTTTATTGCGCGTTTCCTTCATCTGTTCCGGCTGGTTCTGTGATGCCTAATGACTATCTTTCAAAGAAATTTGATTCTCGTGATACGTTCTGGAAGATTCATGTTGCTACAGGAAAGAAAGAACGTGTTGTTGCTTTGGATGAATTTTCTGATGCGTATGATGCTGTTAATCTGTTTCTTTCTTCTTCGGAGGACGCACTCTTTTTTACTAATCGTTCAGATCAGTTTTTGTATCGTATTGATTTGTAGGAGTATTTTTTGTGTGGATTGTGAGAAATCCTAGGGCTATGATTGTCCAGAAAAAAAGTGCTAGGTCATTTTTCCAAAACAATGTGTCTGCAAAGCCGTGTGTTGCAAAATATATCATTGCGCCCAAGAGTATTGTGCTTGTGGCGTTTTTTGTTTTTGTATAGTTTTTGTATAGTTTTTTGCTCCACAGAAGGAGAATTGTTGTGAAGCTTAGAAGTCCTGTTATTCCACCAAAGATCCAAAATGCCAAAAAAGTGTTGTGTGGATGGGGAACAGCCCATTCAGGGTATGGTGGAAAATATTTTTGTTGTTTCAGATATTCTTTTTGAAAATTTCCTGGACCAATTCCCAAGACTGGATGTTCTTTGATTATTTTTTTTGTAACCAAGAGGATTGTTGCGCGTGAACCGATTGATGAATGTGTAATGTTTTCTTTTATTTCGTTGAAACGTTGTGTATTGCTGAGACTGAGGACTACTATGATTGGTGCCAGTAATGATAATGTTAGGAGTAATAATCGTTTTTTTGTTTTTTTCTGCGTCAGGATTGTTGTTGCTATTATTGCGATGGATAACGCAAACCAGGGTGCAATTGACTTTGTTGTGTAGAGCCCTGTCATTATTATTGGTAGAGCCGTTGCGTAGATCCATCCGTTTTTTCTTTCTGTTTTCCAAAGGTATCCGCAAATAAGAATTGCTGGCGCTAATATAAATGCGAGTTGATTGGGTGACTCAAAGAGTGTGAGTGTTCTGTTGTCAAAGGTTGTTGTTCCAATTGCATACTCCATTATTGCTTTTAGTGCGAGTGTTGTTGCTGGAACACACAGGCTTTTGAAAAAAGTGTTTGTGGGCAGGGTGTTTTTTGCGATTATGTATGTTGCTAATCCAAAACCAATTGGCAGAATAATCCATGATTTTATGATGCCTAGTCCTTCTGTTGACGGTGTGTTTGTGGCAAAGGATATTATTATTGCCATGACCATTATTCCTGTTGCGGTTATTATTGAACGTTCTTTTTTCCAGAGATTTTTGATGATTTTTTTTGATCCATTTTTTCTTAGGCTTGCAAATATTGTTGTTAAGATGAGGATGTCGAGTGCGTTCGTGTTTATTTCTCCAATTGAAAAACGAACAAGATACAGTGGTGTGCACGCTAGCGTGATCAGTGGAAGGGTTTTTATTATTATTTCTCCTAGTTTGAAACTTTTTTTTGTCTTGTTTTCTTTTGTTTTTGCTGTTTCTGTTTTTTTGTCTCTAGTGTCTTTTGTTGTTATTGTGCTCAGACCAAGAATAAATAGTAGTGCAGGGAACACACTTACTGAATAAAGAGGGGTTTCCACCATTGCGTGTGCTGTGAAAATCGCGATGCTTATTGCGCCGACCATGAAAAAAGGGTTTTTTCTTTTTATAAAATCTCTACTGGCTATGAGTAGGACAGTTAGTGTTATTAGCCCACTGGGCATGCCGGTTTCGGCCGTAATATCGAGAAAAAGATTGTGTGCATAAATGGGCTCGCGATAGTCGGCGGATGGTTTTATTTCTGACGCATAATTTCCGATTCCGACGCCACCAATTGGATGGTTTTTGATCGTTTCTATTGCCTCATTCCATATTATTATGCGTGCGTTGTTAGATCCTTCATAGACATCAAAAATGGACACCAAACGGTTTTTTATAGGGTTTTCTATACTCAGACCTATTGTGAGCAGTGCAAGGCATGTGACGGCGAAAATGATTGTTTTTTTTGCGTATATTTTTTTTGTGTATAGTGCTAATGTTGCGATTGCTCCTGCGACTAAACCAAGATATGCTCCGCGTGAAAATGTTAACATGTCGGCAATTATAATAATCGCTGAAGCTAGTAGGAAAAGTGTCTTTTTGTTTGATGTAAATGTTTTTGTTATTGCCCACGGAAGTGCAAGTCCGAGATAAAAACCAAACATGTGAGGGTCTGGGAATGTGCCGACTGCTCTCATTATTGTTTGTCCGGATATGCTCACTAGCCAGCTTGAGTATTCTATTACTGCTTCACTGAAGGCGTGTCCCAAAAATATAGGGGCTATTATTTTCCCCCAGAATTTTACAAGCGCATCATATCCAACAATAAATTGTGTTAACCACTGCATGATGCCTATTATTCCTGCTGTTGTTGTACCAAGAACAAATGATGAGAGGAGTTTCTGCCGTGTTTTTGTTGCTCGAGCTATGTCGGCAATGACAAAAAAAAGTGGGATTGTTGTTGCGAGAAAAAGAACTTTTCGTATTCCCCATGATGTGTTTTCTGCCCATCCTAGGGAGATGATATTTAACAATAATAGTGTTGTTAGACCCATTGCTTGCACCGTTGTGTTGATGTGCAAGTTTTTTTTAATAATTCCTTCGTATGCCCACAGAAGTGTTAGGATTAGTATTAAAACTCTTCCGGACGCGACGTCTATTTCTGGTGCGATGTTGAGTGCTGATTGTATTGGGAGGTAAAACAATAACAGCATGGTTAGTGCTATTGTCATGTGTTTCATTCCCGTGGTTTTTTCTGTCAGTTCTGCTTTGTTTGTCATTTTCTTTCTTTTTTGTGAGTAGGACTTTTTTCTTTCGTGTTTTCTTATTTTAAGGGCGTTTGTTTTTGTCGGAGTAATCTTGTGCAGGCGCGCAAGACCTTAAATAGTGTTGATTGTATTTGTCCGTAGTGTTTTTTGAAATAGTAGTCTTGCGCTTGTTTGTAATATTTTTTCTTTTTTTGTTTGTCTGGCATGCTTGTTCCTCCTTGGTGGGTGACGATTGCTTCTGGTGTGTGGAGGATTATTTTGTTTGTTCTTTGACGGATTCTCTTGCAGTAGTCCACGTCTTCAAAATAAAGAAACAGGTTTTCATCGAACCCGTTTATTTTTTCAAACAATTCTTTTTTTGTCACGAGAAAAGCTCCGCTTACCCAATCAGTTGTTTTTGTTTGAGTGTTTTCCCAGGGTTTCTTGTTTTTTTTGATTCCAATGTTGTTTTGGATTGTTTCCCATGGCGAACGGTCTTTTCCCATGCTCCATGGTTCATTTTCCCCATCTTTTGTTTTTAAACATGGTCCGCAGACACCAACATTTTCTTTTTCTATTGTTCGCAACAGTATTTCCAGCGCGCCTTGTGTGATTGTTGTGTCAGGATTTGCAAAACAGAGTACTTTTGCTTTTGCGTTTTTTGCTCCGAGATTACAAGCAGACCCATAGCCATTATTTTTGGTGTCTATGACTTTTGCTATTGTTTGATCTTTTTG